>JAZNSO010000020.1:0-12332 GCA_045591245.1 Bacteroidales bacterium | reverse complement strand
CCGCTGATGATAAGCTGACTTCCGTTAGGAGTCTTTACAGCTTCCTGATAGAAACCTGCTACTTTAACATCGACAACGATTTCTTCTTCTGAAGACGAAACCAAAGTCTCTTGTATTCTAACAGGCGTACTTTTATTTACGCCGACCCATTCTTGTGCATAACCGAATGTTGATGCTAACAAGAACATTGCTACGAATAGAAATAATTTTTTCATTTAATTTGATTATTAATGTATTAACGATAAAAGGGCGAAGCAAGAACTTCGCCCTATATTATTCAGTATGTTATTTATTCAACAACGATTTTATTGATTCTTGCTTCGCCGTCAGCGATGACCTTCAAGAAATACATACCTTTGTTAATGTCAGATACGTTGATTTGTTGAGCGCCGTTTGATGTTCCGCTGATAACGACTTGACCAAGACCATTGATTAATTGATATTCATACTTAACAGCATTAGTGTTGATGTTGATGACATCTTTTGCAGGATTTGGATAGATGGCGAACATCACTGCATTTTCGTCAACGCCAACTCCAATTTCAACTGACACCATTACAGGCATAGCTTGACCTTGTTCATAAACAGCTGTTACTGCGTATGTATAAGTACCGCTTGCCAATTCTGAATCGACGAATGTTGTCTCTTCTGTTTCTGCTACCTGTACACCGTTACGTTCAACGATGTATTTTACTGCTGAACCTTCCCATGTGAGAGTTACTTGATTCATATCGACAGCAGCTTCAAGATTTTCAACTGGATCGAATGTTTCTACTGAACCGCCACCGCCGCAGTTGACAACGAATTCTGTATTGACACCTGAATTAGGTTCACCGTTTGAGTTGTAGATTTCATCACCGTCTTGATATTTTATGCTGTATGAACATTCGTATGTCCAATAGTTACCATTGACATTGAAAGATACTGTTACCTTAACGCCAGAACCGATTTCTATGACGTGAGTTTTGTTGTTGCCTGAAGGGAAATCCAAGGTCTGTGATGCATCGCCATTGTCGAATGCTACTGTCAATGTTGAGCCGTTCCAGCCGTCACCGTAGCTGTCTTGCATTATGAATTCGATGTTGCATGTGTTTCTCAAGTAACCTACGCCTTCTGCTTCAACGCCATTGTCGGCTGTGAGTTCGAAGTTGAGTTCTATAGATTCTGTAGCTGGGCAGCTTGATGATACAGTAACATTGAACATTGCTGTACCTATACCATCTGGATCAATTGTTCCGATTTCAAATGTATCTTCAGCGAATGTGATATATTCGTTTGATGTAGCTTTGACAACAGCGTTTGTTGCAGCATAATCGCCTTTGTTTTCGAACTTAGCCATCACTGTCTGTGTTTCACCTGGAACGAATGAGCCTGCGAATACGAATTCTTTAAATTCTATAACAGGAGCGACAACGGTGAAGTTCATTCTGCCTTCCCATGATTCATTTCCTGATTCTATTGTCGCTGTGACATTGAATTTTGTACCGTTTGCTATGCCTTCATCAACTTTGATGACGAATTCATTTTCTAATGTTGCTGTAGCGTCTGCTGCCAAGCTGTTGAAAGAACCTTCAGCGTCGACGATTGTAACGAAGTCTGCATCGCAGCTTAATGTAACGGTTCCGCCTGCTGTTGTTGCGTCGGCACCTACATTCTTAATCACTAAAGAGATTTGTGTTTCTTGGTTAGTTGCTACTGTTGAAGGTGTGAAGCTATCTACTGCGAGATATGGACCATCCATTGCTGCTGCTGGAACTGTTGCAACGTAAGGAACACGATTAGGATGTGTAACAACAATTGTAACGTCACCGCCTGATGTTATAGGTGTCATTTCAATGTTTGCTGTACCTGCTTCACCTATCATACCAGCACCATATAAAACGCCGTTTTGTGAAATACCTACGTATGAACCTGGATCTGCGTTTACTGTGTAGAAATTCATTCCGATTGGAACTGTTGGAAGATGAGAAACGCTATTCTCTGATGGCATTGAACGATATGGCATTATAGAAGCGTCACCTAAAACGTGGTAAGCTTCGAAATAATATCTTGTTGTTGCTGCGCTTTCGTATCCGCTTTCTGTGTGTGAATAAGCCACAGCGAGGTTACCTACGAAAGGAACTGCTGCGATAGTGTTGTAAGTGTCTTCTAAGAATTGAGCATCGTAGTTACCCATTGTTGTTTCTTCGAAAGTAGGCATTCTGTTTGTGATTGTTGTTGCGCCAACGCCGAAGTAATAGTCTTCCCACCAGTAAGTAACAGGACATGAACCGATGTAACTGAATGCTGCTTTTTCTTCTGCTCTGATCATAGCTTCACCAAATGAAGTTGAATAGTATCCCCAGTCAGCTGCGTTACAGCAGTTACCCATTGCCCAGAAATATTTGTCTGTATTTGTCAAGGAATAGACATTAGATACTGTGAATTGGGGATCAGACCAGCTTGTCTCGCTGCCGTGAGCTGTGTAGTTAGCGAAACCGACACCATCGCTGAGGTGTGTATAGCAACCTGAATATTGTGGTCCTAAGTACACATGAACGTTTTCATATCCATGTTCTTCGTTGAAATAATAATGTTCAGCATATTGAATTGTAGGTTTACCAACGACAGGATTCCAGTAACCGTCGGCACCGGCAATCAACAATACGTTGTCCAAATATGATGGATCTGGCATTGTATATTGTTCATATTGGAGAATCTTGTTGATGAGAGCTTCCATTTCAGATACTGTCTCACAAGCCATTCTACTGTGATAGATGTCTGTATAATAGTCACCGTCGACACTTGAGTAATACAAGTCTGTTACGCGACCTGAGTCAACGCCTGATGTTCTACTTGGAGCAACTTGGTCTTCGTCACCGACGATAATTACGAATGAAGGGACTTCCTGGCTGTTGTATTCACCTGTGATATACTCTGTGATGTCGTTAGCTGATTCACCGATTTCATCTGTATATTTCACTTTGAGGTAGAAGCCTTTTTGTGTTTTCCATTCAATCCAAGGTTCGATTGCATCTTCGAACATACGGTTAGCGATGACTAACATGTGTACTGGTGCTGAGAAGATGTCAGGATGTTCGTCATAAACGCTTTCGATAGCTCTTGTGTTGAACAATTGTTTGTAGATTACATCGTAGTAAGGACTGTAGGTTCTGAGCAATGTTTCTTCTGTCTTAGCTATGTCAGCGTTTTCAAAAACGACTTCTAATTCGATGTCGTTATAGACGCGAAGAGTGTTGTTTGCTGGGTTGTAGCTTACAGGTTCTACTTGTAATGCGCCGAGTTGTACGCCACGCATTGTACCCATCACGTTCAAACTCACCTCAGGAGCGTTGTTCAAAGCTCTTGTCTGGTATGCGTTTTCATTGTATTGGAAAACCATATCCTCGACTTTGGTATCTTTGCTGTAAGATGGTTGTTGTGGATAAACTCTTTCGATGCCGTAGTCGCTAAGTTGATAGTCGGTTGTTGTGTAGCTTACGACTTTAACAACAGGAGTTGCTCCGAAAGGAACAGCTACGAGTTCGCGAGCTATTGGTAATGCCGGACCGCCGAGTTCGCCGCCGTTGATGGTCTTGTCCATTTTAAGTACGGAAAAATCGCCTGATTCGGTTTTGATCAATTCGCTTTCTATATTGGTGAAAGAGAATGTAGAATTGAATCCTTTGAATGAAGATTCAGAGATTTTTATGCCTCTTGAACTTGGTGCTAACTCAATATTCTGAGCGAACATCGAAGTCCCTGCAAATAACATAAGACCAGCGAGTGCCAATCTTTTGATAATGGAGTTGATTTTCTTCATTGTTGATAAAATTTAATTATACTTAACGTTATTTCTAATTGAATTTAAAGTTCACAAATATACGATTTTACCCGATACAATAAAATGGTTTTTAAAAATTAATTATTTTTTTTTACCAATAAAAAAAAGGAAGATCATTGCAATCTTCCTTTCTTGTAAATCATTGATAATTAAGTTAGATAATCTATCTTTTTAAAATTTTCCTGTATTGGTTGCTGTCGTTTAATATCTCAACGGCCTTTTTGATGACCTTATCTTCGTTCATCACAACTCTGTAATATTCTGACTGACTCCATTCGTTGCGTGCGATCAATGCTTTCAACTGCAATTTAATCATCGGTTCAGAACGCTGGAATTGTTCGTCATTCCACTTCACCCCTTCTTCTTCAGCTAAACTTCTGAAGTCTGAAATCATTTCATCGGTTACCTCGAATTTTTTGTAGAAATTCTCGAAATCACTATATTCGTTAGAGATGAGTTCTCTGTTCTTCATCACGTAATCGACGGTGAATCTGTTAAAAACACCTTTTCTTATCAAGTCGGTATATAGCTTGGTTGCGAATGTGGTGTCAACAGGCATGAAGATGTCGGGCATTATTCCGCCTCCTCCATATACTGTTCTTCCGCTCAGCAAAGTAGAATACTTCAATGAATCAGGGAATTGTATGCTGTCGGAATGATAGAACTCTCCATGTTTCATTCGTTTTGTCATTTCATTATAATAATCTTCAGAGCCTTTTTCGTAAGAACGTTGGATGCATCTTCCTGTAGGTGTATAATATCTCGCCGTTGTCAGACGTACCTGCGATCCGTCAGGAAGGTTGAAAGGTCTTTGTACCAAACCTTTGCCGAATGAACGACGTCCTATCAGAATGCCTCTGTCCCAATCTTGGACGGCACCAGATACGATTTCACTCGCCGAGGCAGAACCCTCATCAATTAAAATAATAAGTTTCCCGTCGGTGAACTTACCGTTTTTGTCAGTATTGAAAATCTGCTTTGGACTTTTGTCACCTTCGGTATAAACGATAGTCATGTCTTTTTTCAAAAACTGATTGCTTAATTCAGCGGCGATATTGAGATAACCGCCCGTATTACCTCTCAAATCAAGAATCAACGACTTCATCTTCTGAGCTTTGAGTTTCGCTAACGATTCTTCGAACTCTGTGTTTGAAGTCTGCGCAAAACGATCTAACTTTATGTAACCTACATTCTTGTCCAACATGAAAGCTGCATCGATGCTATTTAATGGAATTTTATCTCTAACAACTTCATAATCTATTAATTCATCGCTTTTGCCTCGTTTGATTCCGAGAGTGACTTTTGTTCCTTTTTCACCTCTGAGATGCTTGGCTACGTAGTCGTTATTGACTTTCTCGCCGAAAGCGTCTTCGCCGTCAATCGTAACAATCTTGTCGCCTGCCATAATGCCGACTCTGTCTGATGGTCCTCCTGGGACAGGAGAAATAACTAAAATGGTATCTTGAAAAATCTGGAAAGTCACGCCAATTCCTTCGAAACTCCCGACCAAAGGCTCGTTAGCTTTCTCCACATCTTTTTTTGAGATATACGCCGAATGAGGATCCAAATCCTTGAGAATAGCAACGATAGCCTCTTCTGTCAATGCCTCCAAATCTGCTGTATCTACATAAAAATTGTTAATCAAATAATACATTGTCGAAAGTTTTTGCATCGACGACTGCATGTTTTTATTGTCACGAGGCTGATTCTGCGCACTAAGCGAGACTTGCAAAACGATAAATAATAAAACAAAAAATATCTTTAAACTTCTCATACCTTTTTTCTTTTCTAACAAAATAAAATAACGTTTGTTCAAAAATCACTGACGAATAACATCAAAATGATTGTCTTCATATAACCTAATGATTGTAGATGCTTTAGGTTTTGTCAAGACATCGTGATAAAGTTGAACGACATAATCGACAGACGATTTCATGTGTTCTGTAATTTCATCGAATATTGAAGGTGCCGCATCACCAGCCAGGTTGGCAGAAGTTGAAGTAATAGGACGACCCAACTTGCGAATCAAGGCTTTACAAAACTCATTACCAACGACTCTTATACAAATCGTACTGTCAGCAGACACATTTGAAGCCAGGCCTTTCGATTCAGAGTAAATAATACTTAACGGATTTTTAGCAGCCTTGATAATGTCTGGAGCAATCGGCGGGAAATTTTTCACATAATTTTTTAACATTTCAACACTCTCCACCAGAACAATCAAGCCTTTACCTTTCGAACGTTCCTTAACTTCAAAAATCTTTTCCACAGCCTTAGAATTCGTAGCATCACATCCAATACCCCAAATCGTATCTGTCGGATAAATAATAACTTTGCCTTGTTTTAACAACTCGCAACATTTATTAACTTCGTTATCAAAATCAGTCATAACAAAACATTTTTTATTGCAACAAAAATAATTCTTTAAACGAGATTTTCATAGTATTTTATTAATTTTTTTTAACATCTAAGAGAAATACGTGTCACTTATAGTTTTATACCAATTTCACAAACGAAGTGCAAAAGTAGATTCTACGAGCAATACAAAAAAAGGAGACCGAAGTCTCCCTAAGATTAACTATTTTTGTGTTGCTATGTATAAACAATTAACCTCGGAACAAAGATACGCAATTAAATTGGGATTGCAAGCAAAAATGACGCTAACAGCCATTGCGCAACAGATATGTGTTAGTGTTTCAACAGTCTCACGTGAAATCAAACGCAATAAGAACCGAAATGGCGGATATTCATGGAAACTCGCTCATGAAATGGCGCTTGAACGCAGAGAAGTCGTGGTTCACAACCGCTTGACACCCCGACCAATCCTCCAACGAGCCCTCAAAAAGCTCGTTGAAGAGGATTGGTCGCCCGAGCAGATATCAGGTTATCTGGCACTTGAAGGCATTTCTATTTCTCACGAGACCATCTACAGAGCCATCCGCAGAGATACGTCCGGAGAACTGGCGAAGCATTGCCGTCATAAGATGAAATACAGACGGCATAAAAAGAAAAAACGAATCACCAAACCTACCGCCATACTCAATCGAGTAAGCATACACCAACGGCCAAAGGAGGCTGACGGGAAAAGGTTCGGTGACTGGGAAATGGATCTGATTCTTGGGAAACAACAGAAAAGCGCCATCGTTACACTATGCGAACGCTCCACTAATTTTCTTATCATGCAAAGATTACCTTATCTTAAAGATTCTAATATGTTGGCTAAACAAGTGATAGACATTTTGTTGCCATACAAAAAGCATGTGTTGACAATCACTACAGATAACGGGTCGGAATTCGCAAAACACGAACAGATCGCCCGAAAATTAGGTGCGGATATATATTTTACGGATTCTTATGCTGCATGGCAAAAAGGTGCTATAGAAAACACGAATAAACTTATCCGCCAATACTTGCCTAAAGGTATGGATTTCAATACAGTATCCGATGATTATATCAAATATGTACAGTATAAAATAAATCAAAGACCTCGACTAAAACTTAATTTCTCTTCTCCAAAGAAAGTTTTCTTTGATCATTTTTATTAATTTTGCACTTGCTCGTTGAATCTACCTCTTCTTATTTTTTTCACATTTTATTAGAAAATCAAAAATATTTTATTAAATTTGCGAATTGTTATTAACAATGAATAATTGGCAGTGAGCAATGTGCGATGAGCGATGGACAAATTATGATTTACAAGCTCAAAGCTAATAGCTAATAGCCAACATCTAAAAGTAATTATGGAATATCAATTTTTAAAACCTGAGATAAAAGAAAACGGCATCTGCATTCTCACAGTGTCAGCACCTAAGTCATTAAACGCCTTGAATTCAAGGATACTGAGTGAAATAGACTACTTCGTCACTAACATCGACCTCTCGACAGTAAAGGCCTTGATACTTACAGGCGACGGAGAAAAAGCCTTCGTGGCAGGCGCCGACATCGCAGAGATGAAAGACAAAAACGCTGCCGAAGCGTTAGAGTTCGCCCGTCTCGGAGCAGCTGCATTCAAGAAGTTGGAAGACCTCGAAATACCAACCATCGCCGCCGTCAACGGATTCGCCCTCGGCGGAGGCTGCGAACTCGCCATGGCTTGCGACATACGCATCGCTTCCACCAACGCCAAATTCGGTCAGCCTGAAGTAGGCCTCGGCATCATACCAGGATTCTCAGGAACATACCGTCTTCCAAAACTCGTCGGCCCTTCTTACGCCAAAGAACTCATCTACACAGGCAAGCTCATCGACGCACAAGAAGCACATCGCATCGGTCTCGTCAACGCAGTATATGAACAAGCCGACCTCATGGACGAAGCCATGAAACTCGTCAAGATGATATTGAAAAACGCTCCGTTCGCAGTGGCAGCAGCAAAGAAATGTATCAACGACAACTACGACATGAACGTCGATGAAGCTCTCGCTTACGAGAACGAATACTTCTCGAAATGCTTCGCAACAGAAGATCAGAAGAACGGCATGGCAGCATTCTTGGCAAAAGAAAAAGCAACATTCACAGGAAAATAATTCTTAAAAGACAAATATCATGAAAGTTTACGTTATCGGAACAGGAACAATGGGCGCAGGCGTAGTACAAGCCTTCGCACAAGCCAACGTGCCAGTAGTAATGAAAAGTAGAACTCAAGCCAGCTTAGACAAAGCCGTCGGCAAGATCTCAAAATCATTGGCAAAATTAGTTGAAAAAGGCAAGATCGAACAAGCATATATGGATGCTACTATGGCAAACATCAGCACAACAACAAACTACGCTGATTTCGCCGATGCCGACTTAGTCATCGAAGCAGCATCAGAAGACATGAACCTCAAGAAAGAAGTCTTCGCAGAACTCGCCAAGATTTGCAAACCAGAAACCATCTTCGCTACCAACACATCATCATTGTCAATCACAGAGATAGCAGCATGCACCGACCGTCCAGCACAGTTCATCGGAATGCACTTCTTCAACCCAGCTCCTGTGATGAAACTCGTCGAAGTCATCAAAGGTCAGATGACATCAGAAGAGACAAGCAACAAGATCTTCGAGTTGGCAACAGCCATCGGCAAGACACCTGTCATGGTGGAAGAAGCTCCTGGTTTCGTCGTCAACCGCATCCTCATCCCTATGATTAACGAAGCAGTAGGCATCTACGCAGAAGGCATCGCTTCAGTAGAAGACATCGACAGCGCGATGAAACTCGGCGCCAACCATCCAATGGGACCTCTCGCATTAGGCGACCTCATCGGCTTGGACGTATGCCTCGCAATCATGGAAGTGCTTTATAACGAATTCGCCGATAGCAAATACCGCCCACATCCACTCTTGAAGAAGATGGTGAGAGCAGGTCAGCTCGGACGTAAATCGGGTCAAGGATTTTATAAATATTAATTAACATAAATTACTAACAATGGACTTTAGTTATTCAAAGACAGAAGAATTGTTCTTGCAGATGATAAGATCGTTTGCCGAGAATGAGGTCAAGCCTTTGGCAGCTGAAATTGACGAACAAGAACGTTTCCCTATCGAGACCGTCAATAAAATGGCAAAATTAGGTTTGATGGGTATCCCTGTTCCAAAACAATATGGCGGAGCAGGCGGAAGCGTACAAATGTATATCATGGCCGTTGAAGAACTCTCAAGAGCTTGTGCTACAACTGGCGTAGTTTTATCAGCACACACATCATTGTGCGTAGCTCCTATCTTGGAACACGGAACAGAAGAACAGAAGATGAAATATCTGCCTAAACTCGCTTCAGGCGAATGGATCGGCGCATTCGGTCTCACAGAACCTAATGCTGGTACCGACGCTGCTATGCAACAGACAACAGCTGTCGATGCAGGCGACAAATGGATCCTCAACGGTACTAAGATATTCATCACCAACGCTTCTAACGCCGACGTTTTCATCGTCATGGCAATGACTGACAAATCAAAGGGAACTAAAGGCATCTCTGCTTTCATAGTAGAAAAAGGCTTCAAAGGATTCTCAGTAGGTAAGAAAGAGTTGAAACTCGGTATCCGTGGCTCAGCTACATGCGAGCTCATATTTGAAAACTGCGAAGTGCCAAAAGAAAACCTCCTCGGTCAGTTAGGCAAAGGCTTCAGCATCGCCATGAAGACATTAGACGGCGGTCGTATCGGCATCGCATCACAAGCTCTCGGCATCGCTCAAGGCGCAATGGATGAGACAGTTAAATATACAAAAGAAAGAAAACAATTCGGCAAGTCAATCGCTTCATTCCAAAACACACAATTCCAGATGGCAGACCTCAAGACTAAAGTCGAGGCAGCACGTCTCTTGGTACGCAGCGCAGCATGGAAGAAAGACAAAGGCATCCCTTACTCGGTAGATGCAGCTATGGCTAAGTTGTTCGCAGCAGAGACAGCGATGGAAGTGACAACGAAAGCTGTTCAGTTCCACGGCGGTTACGGCTACACACGCGAATATCCTATCGAACGTATGATGCGTGACGCTAAGATCACAGAGATCTACGAAGGTACTTCAGAAGTTCAGAGAATGGTTATTGCAGGTAATTTATTTAAATAGGAGGGAAGTAATATGAATATAGTAGTATGTATTAAACAAGTTCCTGATACAACAGAAATTAAGATCGACCCGGTAAAAGGTACTTTGATTCGTGACGGCGTCCCGAGCATCATGAACCCAGACGACAAAGGCGGTCTCGAACTCGCTCTTCGCATGAAAGACAACTACGGCGCTAACGTGACAGTCATCACCATGGGACCTCCACAAGCTGAACTCATCTTGAGAGAAGCATTGGCAATGGGTGCCGACAGAGCAATATTATTGACAGACAGAAAATTCGCAGGTGCCGACACCTTGGCAACATCATACGCACTCGCTGGCGCTATGAAGACAATGGACTACGACCTCATCATCGCTGGTCGTCAGGCTATCGACGGCGACACCGCACAAGTAGGTCCTGAGATGGCAGAACACTTAGACATACCTCAAGTGTCATACGTCATCGACGCTGAACGCGCTGCTAACGGCAACCTCATCGTGAAGAAAGAAAACGAAGACAGCGTACAGACTTTCGAAGTAGAAGGCAAATGTCTCCTCACAGTATTGGCATCAGCATTCGACGCTCGTTACATGACAGTAGCAGGCATAGTTGACGCTTACAACAAAGAAGTCGAGATCTGGAGCGCAGATAAAATTGATGTCGATGAAACCAAGTTAGGTCTCAAAGGCTCACCGACAAAGGTATTCCAATCATTCCCTAAGGCTATGAAGGCTCCGGGTGAAGTACACGAAGTCAGCGAAGAAGAAGCTGTAGAACTTATTGTTAACAAACTTAAAGAAAAACACATTATCTAAAAGGAGAAGTTATGAACATTCAAGATTATAAAAACGTATTCGTATTCGCCGAACAACGTAACGGCGTGATTCAACCTGTAGCTTTCGAACTTTTAGGTAAGGCACGCGACTTAGCTGACGCTCTCGGCGAAAAAGTAGTAGCGATGTTACTCGGCTACAATGTAAAAGAACAAGCACAGACACTCATCGAGATGGGTGCTGACGAAGTCATCGTCGCCGACTGCCCAGAGTTGAAAGACTATATCACAGAACAATATTCACAAGCAGCATATCAGATCATCACAGAACGCAAGCCAACTATCGTTCTTTACGGCGCAACGACAATAGGTCGTGACCTCGCACCACGTATCGCAGCACGTTTGAACACAGGTCTCACAGCCGACTGTACAAAGTTGGAAGTAGCTGACACAGAAGCAGGCGACAAGCAATTCCGCATGACACGTCCAGCATTCGGCGGCAACTTGATGGCGACAATTATATGTCCTAACAACCGTCCACAGATGTCGACAGTACGTCCAGGCGTTATGCAGAAACGTCAGCGTGAAGAAGGCAGAGCAGGCGAGGTGACAATGTTCGCACCTAAGTTTGATGCTTCACGTTTCAAAGTCAAGCTCGTCAACACAGAGATGAAATGCTCATGCAACGACGACATCGCCGACGCTAAGATTTTAGTCTCAGGCGGACGTGGCGTGAAGAACGCAGAAGGCTTCAACAAGTTACAAGCCTTAGCCGACACACTCGGTGGCATGGTAGCATCATCACGCGCCATGGTCGATGCCGGTGTTGTTGACCACTGCATCCAAGTAGGACAGACCGGTAAGACCGTACGTCCAGAGTTGTATGTAGCATGCGGTATCTCCGGAGCTATTCAGCACTTAGCAGGTATGGAAGAATCAGGCTACATCATCGCTATCAACAAAGACAAATACGCCCCGATCTTCAGCGCCGCCGACTTAGGCATAGTTGGAGATTTACATAAGATCGTCCCAATGCTCAATGAAAGAATCAAGAAAGAGATTGAGAAGTAATTTCGGCGAAAGACAAAAGTCTAAAGTCTAAAGATAGGAGAGCTGCTATGAAAATGGCAGCTCTTTTTTTTGTCTTGTTTCAAATAAAAAGACTCTACATCATGTCAATACTTTTCCAGACAAAATCATATTTTTAACAATTATT
>JAZNSO010000019.1:0-40960 GCA_045591245.1 Bacteroidales bacterium | reverse complement strand
AGACCTTTTTGAATCTGCAATATTAATTCACATGTTCCTTATCAACAAAATCGATAATCGTATCGAAACAATCTCTTTGACGTGAGAAAGATTTCGTTATATCTTTGTAGCAAGAAAAGGTCATAAAATCACAAAGACCTTAAAAGTATAAACATTAAAAAAACAGAATATTATGGCAACAAAATTTTATAAATGCAATCATTGTGGTAATGTAATAGAAAAGATAGTCGATTCAAAAGTTCCGGTTTTCTGCTGCGGCGAGAAGATGGAAGAGTTAATTCCTAACACTGTTGAGGCAAGCGGCGAGAAACATATTCCGGTGGTGACACGCCTCGAAGACAACATCATTAAGATTGAAGTCGGCAGCGTTCATCATCCGATGCTTCCGGAACATCACAACGCATTCATATATGTTGAAACAGAACACGGCGGAATAAGAATAGACCTGAAAGACCAACCAGTAGCAGTAGTTCATCTCGGCGACGAGAAAGCAGTCGCGGTTTACGAATACTGCAACCTCCACGGACTTTGGAAAGTGGAACTTTGATTTTAAATCTGAAAATCTGAGAAACTGAAAAACTGAGAAATTTATAATTACAAGAAACGATCCCAAAACAACAAATAAAAAAGCCGTTACTATTATTCAGTAGCGGCTTTTCATCATATATCTAATCAAGACGAATCTCAGTATCTTATTATCAATTTTTCGCTTTTATCTCCCACCTTAATAATATACAGACCTTTGGCAAGATCAGCGATATTAATTTGTATATCATCAGCTGTAACTTCTTCAGTAATGAGCGTTCTTCCTGAAATATCGGAAATTGTAATCAAATCGCCAATATTGTTGTGAGTCTTTATCGTGACGAAATCGTTTGCCGGATTCGGATAAATCTCAAGTCTTGATGAATATGCGATGTCATCTACAGAGACATGCTCAACGCAAAGCGATTCCGACTCAACATCTCCATATACAGCAGTCACGCAATATTCGGTATCATTCGCCGATTCAAATTCAGTATCGAAATAACATACGATATAAGGCTCTTTTATTTCTTTTACAATTTCATTGTTGGCATAAACTCTATATCCTGTCAACTTGTTGTTTTTACTATTATCGATATTGATGTCTTTGCCGTCTGGATTCTCCAGAATAGTCTTGATACATAAATTAACATTGACTGCCAAATCAAGACACGACCATGTGTCTCCGACATGAACCCAATTCTTCTCATAATTCGGTTCACTATTGTCGCATGGAAATATCCAATGTCCATTCGAATCTCCATCTGATGAGAATCCTATATAATAATTTTTATTGTTTTCAAAATAAAAGTCTTCGTCAAGGTCGATATAATTCCATTCACGAAAAGCAAGATTCTCATTATTTATTTCCTGTTCATATACCAATGTTTTCTCTTCATCAATCTCTTCCCATATTACAATGGAATGGGTATTTTCCGTTCCCAAAGGAATAAACGCTATTTGTTTGACTTTCCATCCTACATATTCCGCGACATCTTCCGAAGTGAAATAATGCAATGCTTCTTGTTCCTCATGGATTCCGGCAGCGCTTATAGTGTATAACATATCATCAGACCATGACAATATCTTTTCGTCATAACTTGTATTTTGAGGGAGCTCCCATGTCAACATCATGTAATCAAGATTGTTTTGTATCTTATTCAGATTCTGTACAGGATTATTCTCATCTTCAATCTGTTCAATATTTACATTATCTTGTTGTTTTGTGATTTGAGCAAAAGCATTTGCTGAGAAGAAGACTGCAATAAGGAAAATAAAGAATCGTTTCATGATTTAATATTTTTTTATTTTAACGTCCAAATTTAAAAAAAAAAAAAATACAAAAAAACATTTTTCTTTATTTATTCTCAATACTTTCAAAAAAACATCAAACAACAAATAGAAAAGCCGCTACGTAAATGTAACGGCTTTTCTCTATCATTATGGACAAAGTCTGTTGACCGTTGTCCGTAGTCTGTTGTCTTATTCAATATCCCAAGTGCTTCCGCTGTTGAGAAGGTCGTCAACGCAATGAATCTTTGACTTAGCTGTCTCTTCTTCGATGACGCCATCCAAGCATTGGTTGTATGTAGGAGCCTCAACGTTACGGATAACACCGATAGCTACTGGATATTCTGGTGGCATCATGTGAGCCAACATCATGTGGATACCAGTAGTCTTTTCTTTTTCGTCGTGAACCAAGATGTCGGCTTCTGTAACACCGTTTTCACCGATAGTAACGACCTCGAGACGGTTGCCTCTGAGAACGATACCTTTGTTACGATCTTTACCGAAAATCAATGGTTTGCCGTGAACACATTTCACCTGCATATCGTCACGGACTTCCTTAGCTGTGATATTGCTGTGGATACCGTTAGAGAAGATCATACAGTTCTGGAGGATTTCGACTACTGAGAGACCGTCGTGGTTCTTAGCTTCACAGCAGATCTGTGTAAGTTCCTGTGTATTTACGTCGACGCCGCGAGCGAAGAATTTACCGCCAGCACCTATTACGAGTTCGCCTACGTTGAATGGATCTTCGTAAGTACCTTGTGGAGAAGTCTTGGTGACTGTTCCACGGAAAGTACATGGAGAGAACTGACCCTTTGTCAAGCCGTAGATACGGTTATTGAAAAGGAGGAGGTTCATGTCGATGTTACGACGTACGGCGTGGATGAAGTGGTTACCGCCGATAGCAGTACAGTCGCCGTCACCAGTGATGACCCATACGGAGAGGTTTGGGTTAGCGAGTTTCACGCCTGTAGCTATAGCTGCTGCACGGCCGTGGGTGCTGTGGAATCCGTATGTGTTCATATAATAGGGGAAGCGTGAAGAACAGCCGATACCTGAAACAACGACGATGTCTTCTTTTCTTTTTCCTAATTTAGGGAAAACGTCTTCCACTGCTTTCAAGATTGCATGGTCGCCACAACCTGGGCACCATTTCACGATTTGATCGCTTACGAAATCTTCTTTAGTAAGATTAACAACCTGATTGTTATTTATATTTTCCATAGTATTATCTTATTTTAAAAGGTCATTAAACTTATTTTCCAATTCGGCTGTCAAGAATGGCAAGCCTTGTACTTTGTTATATTGTTCGTAGATATGTCCAGGGTGTTTCATGCGCAAATAATTTGCGAACTGACCTCTGTTCATTTCACAGACGACAATTTTCTTATGACCGCTCAACACTTGTTCTGTATTCTTTGGAAGTGGAGAGATGTGACGGAAGTGAGCGTGAGCCACTGATTTACCTTCAGCGATCATCTTTTCTACTACTGAGAGTACTACGCCATAAGTACCGCCCCAACTTACTACCAAGAGGTCAGCGTTAGGGTCGCCGAGAATTTCTTGTTCAGGGATGTAGTTAGCTACGCGGTTAACTTTCTCTTCACGGAGTTGAGTCATAAGTTCGTGGTTCTTAGGATCGTGAGAAACGCTGCCCTTGCCGTTTTCTTTTTCGAGACCGCCGATGCGGTGACGGAGACCTTCTGTTCCTGGGATTGCCCATTCGCGGCGTAGTTTTTCCTCGTCACGACGATATGGCAAATAGTCAGGATCATTAGCTTTAGCGATTGGAGGCACGATAGCTGGAAGTTCAGCGACCTTTGGAATACGGAAAATTTCTGTACCGTTACCGAGAGCGCCGTCTGTCAACAAGATGACAGGAGTCATGTGTTCCAAAGCCAACTTACAAGCTTCGTATGCAGAGTAGAAGCAGTCGACCGAGCTCTTAGCTGCCAATACGATAAGAGGAGCGTCGCCGTTACGACCGTATAAAGCCTGCATCAAGTCGCTTTGTTCTGTCTTAGTAGGAAGACCTGTTGAAGGACCGCCACGTTGAACGTCGATGACGACGAGAGGTAGCTCAGTCATGACAGCGAGTCCGAGAGCTTCTGATTTCAAAGAGAGACCAGGACCTGAAGTTGTTGTCACTGAGAGGCAACCTGCGAAAGATGCGCCGATTGATGATGTGATACCAGCGATTTCGTCTTCAGCTTGATAAGCTTTAACTTTTAAATTCTTATATTTTGTAAGTTCTACCAAGATATCTGTTGCAGGAGTGATAGGATAAGAACCTATGAACAACTGACGGCCTGAGCGTTCGCTTGCTGCCATAAGACCCCATGCTGTTGCGACATTACCTGAGATGTCACGATATTTTCCTTTAGGGAGTTCAGCAGGTTGGATGCGGTAGGTGTTAGCAAAGATTTCAAGTGTGTCAGCATAGCTGTAACCTGCTGCCACAACTGTTTGGTTAGCTTTGATAACTTCCGGTTTGTTCTTGAATTTATTTTCGAAATAATGATTAAGCTGAGTAATGTCGCGGTTGAAGAGGTACATAACAATACCGAGAGCGAACATATTCTTTGACTTAAGCATTGCTTTTCTATCTAAGCCAAAATCTTTCAAAGCTTCTATTGTAAGAGATGAGATAGGAGCTTTGATGACTTTATATTGACTGAGGGTATCGTCTGTGGTAGGGTCTGATGCGTAACCTGCCTTTTCCAAAGACTTATCTGTCAATGAGTCAACGTCAAAGATAATAGTTGTGCCAGGTTTTAACCAGCGCATATTAGCTTTGATAGAAGCTGGGTTCATTGCGACTAAAACATCGCAGAGGTCACCTGTTGTATGGACAGGTTTATGACCGAAGTGTACTTGGAAACCGGAAACACCGGATACTGTACCTTGTGGAGGGCGGATTTCTGCCGGGTAATCCGGGAATGTGGCAAAATCGTTGCCTGCAAATGCCGTTGAGTCTGAGAATAAGTTACCAGTCAACTGCATACCGTCTCCAGAGTCACCCGCAAAGCGGATAACAACTTGTTCAAGTTCTACAACTTTAGTTACTTTTGTCATAGGAAACTATATTAATACCGTATTAATGTTTGTTTATTCAAATTTTCTGCAAATGTAACTATTTATTCATTAGTATGACAAAAATATAGCAAAAAGATTTTTTTTATTTTTTAATTTTTTTTTGGTGATATTACGATTATCTTTATATCTTTGCAGCAGTAATTCAAAATTAAAAAATTATGGCTTATAAAATTTTAGACAACTGTGTAGCATGCGGTACTTGCATCGATGAGTGCCCAGTAGGTGCTATTTCTGAAGGCGACATCTATGTAATTGATCCTGACACATGTGTTGGTTGCGGCTCATGTGCTGGTGCATGTCCAAATGATGCTATCGTCGAAGATTAAGAATTAAATTTTTTATTCGTTAAAAGGGAAAAAACTCGACTGATTAGTCGAGTTTTTTTTATGTTTTTCGCAATAATCAACATCTATCAACGCTATTTAACGCTATCGATAGAATCTATATTGTTTTTAATCTGATTCATAACCTTATCAAATGCTATCAAATCTTCTTCATTAATATCCTTCAGCACATTACTCATCATATTTATTGCAACCTCTGTGGTTTTGTCTTTAAGCTTCATTCCCTCTTCAGAAACGACGATATTGTTTACACGACGGTCTTTTTTATTGACAGTTCGAGAAACAAGACCTTTCTTTTCCAAAGAATCGATAAATTTTGTCACTGAATTCTTGTCTTTCTGAATAACGTCGGCGATGGCTTGCTGCGACAAGCTTTCAGCGTCCCAAAGTATATCCATCACCAGATATTGTTCTGGAGTCAGATTGATACCGTTCTTATTCAATTCGTTGGCAAAATATTTTATTAATGAACAATTCAGTATGTTTATGTTAACCGCTATTTTCTTTATCAGTAGCATAAATATTATTGTTTTTTCAGTGGACTATCAGGTTCGTTTGCCATCATCATATATTCGACTTTGTCGGTGACACGCGGAATCTGTCTGCTTGCAAAGAGCGTCGCTTTTCCAAGAGGTGTCAGCACCATGTGCGTTTTTCTTCTGAAGATTCCTCTCGCCATCAGTTTCGCCACTCTTTCTGCCGACATCATTCTCTCTTCTTTGCGCGGGGTCTCACCTTGCGGAGAACCATCAGCTGTCAACGCAACGTTACGGATATTTGACGTAGTGAATCCAGGGGCGAAAATCATAACATGTAAACCATCATATAAATGTTCTATACGCAAGGTTTCAAGAAAACCTCTCACTGCGAATTTGGAGGCTGAATACCCTGTCCGGGCAGGAAGTCCAACATAACCTGCTGTAGAAATAACTCCCACCACACTGCCTTTCGATTCCAAAAGGTAAGGAAGCGCGTATTTAGTACAATAAACTGTGCCCCAAAAGTTGGTATCCATCAAAGATTTCATGACTTTAAGGTCCATATCCTTGAAAGTCGCGCGCATTGAAATACCAGCATTATTGACCAAGACATCAATCCTACCAAAATGTTCGACTGTCTTTTCGATGAGATTCTTACAGTCTTCTTCTTTAGTGACATCGGTTTTGATGCAATGAGCTATGAGTTGTGAGCCCTGAGCAGCAAATTTCTGATTTAAGTCGGATGCTATCTTTTCGAGTTTATCTAACGAACGTGCCGCAAGTACAACATTCGCACCCATCGATGCAAACTTTTTAGCAGAAGCCAACCCGATACCCGAGCTGGCTCCTGTTATTATAATAGTTTTATTCTTATAAAAATTTACCATATTTATAATGTGTTACCAAATAGCCATATCCGGAATCACATCAGAGTCGTATTTACCTTCAGCCAATTTCTTCTTCACATCGGCAAATGCATTCAATGTGTAGTTGACATCTTCCAAAGTATGAACCGCAGTAGGAATGATTCTGAAGATAATCATGCCTCTTGGGATGACTGGATACGTGACAATAGAACAGAAAATCTTGTAATTTGTTCTAAGGTCTTGAGCGATTTGTGTAGCTTGAATTTCATTTCCTGGCAAGAATATAGGTGTCACACAAGCTTCTGCTGGTCCTATTTCGAATCCTAAATCACGGAAACCTTTTTGCAATGCGCGTGTCACAGTCCATAATTTCTTACGGAGTTCGTCGCCTTCTGCGCTGCGGATTATTTCGAGACGTTTCAAGCAGCCTTCAACGATCGGCATCGGCAATGACTTAGCATACATCTGTGAACGCATATTGTAACGTAAGTAATCGATAACATATTTAGGACCTGCTACGAAACCACCTATGATAGCCATCGACTTAGCGTATGCTCCGATATAAAGGTCGATCTCATCCATTACGCCGAAATGTTCCGAAGTACCGCGACCTGTAGGTCCCATAACGCCGAAACCGTGAGCGTCGTCGATGAGGATACGGAATTTATATTTCTTCTTCAGCTCAACGATTTGATCCAAGATACCGAGAGCACCTGTCATACCGAACACGCCTTCTGTGATGAGCAAAATGCCGCCGCCTGTCTTCTCGACGATTTCTGTAGCTCTATGAAGTGTTCTTTCGCAACTTTCAATATCGTTGTGTTTGAAGTGGAATGATTTTCCTAAGTGAAGACGTTTACCGTCAATCAAGCAAGCATGAGCCTCTGAGTCGAAGACGATAACGTCGTGGCGTGTCACCAATGCGTCGATTGTTGAAACAATACCTTGATAGCCGAAGTTAAATTCATAAGCGGCTTCTTTTCTTTCAAAATCAGCGAGTTCTTGTTCCAATCTTTCGTGAAGACGAGTGTTACCGCTCATCATACGAGCTCCCATTGGATATGCCATGCCCCACTTCGCAGCAGCTTCAGCATCGACTTTTCTGATTTCAGGATGGTTAGCCAAACCTAAATAGTTGTTCAAACTCCAGTTCAAAACGTCAACGCCATTGAAACGCATGTGAGGTCCCAATTCACCTTCTAATCTTGGGAAAACGAAATAACCGTGTGCACGGTCTCTGTATTGACCAATCGGACCGCCTGAATCCTTAGCTATTCTTTCAAAAATTTCCATTGTTTTAAATATTAATTAGAATTATTTTTTCCTCGCAAAATTAGTAAATATATTTACTTTATCAAAATGATTTTGTAAAATATTTTATCATTTTTCACCTATTTTTATTTAAGTACATTTGAAAAAAAATGATATTTTTGCATCTTTAAAAGATTTGATGCAAGACATCGCACAATAGAATCCACACGGCATGAACATAAAATATTGTTCGTCGTCTATTGACCGTTGTCATAAAAAAATGACTATGATAAACTTTTCTAACAAATACGCTCTTATAACCGGAGGCAGTTCCGGAATTGGAGCTGCTATTGCGAAACAACTTTCCAAAGAAGGTTGTAACTTATTTTTAACAGGCTTAGGTTCCAACGACTTGGAAGAAACAAAGAAAGCCTGCGAATCAAACGGCGTTAAAGTCTATGCCATAGAAAGCAACTTCGCCGATTATTCGAGCATCGACAATTTGGTCGAGTTCGTGAAATCACATAATGTCAGCATTGACCTTTTCGTCCTGAACGCAGGTATCTCACAGCGAGCCAAAGCTTTCGACACCGACTTCGCCACCGACCAGAAGATAATGCAGATCAACTATTGGGGTTCGGTTTATCTCATCAAGAAATTCAAGGAAGAGATTCTTCATGCAGAACATACAAGCATCTCCGTAACGACATCACTCGCCGGATTGTTCGGTTTCCCGTTAAGGACATCATATTGTTCCTCGAAACACGCTCTCTTCGGCTTCTTCGAATCTATGGATTTAGAATATGACAACGTCAGCGTCACATTCTTAATTCCAGGACGTATCAACACCAACATAAGCAAAAGCGCGCTTCTCGGTAACGGAGAGAAATACGGCAAGATGGACCAAGGTCAGGCTAAAGGCTTAGACGTTGACAAAGCTGCCAAACGCGCAGTCAAAGCTATCAAGAAAAAGAAACACAGAAAACTTATTGGCAAGTACGAACTTCTCATGGCGCATATCAACAGGTATCTGCCACGACTTTATTACGTACTTTCAAAACACATTTCTCCAACATAAAAAATCAAGTCATGAAAGAAAAAGTTATATGCGGCATACAGCAAGTAGGCATTGGAGTTGAAGAATTGTTAGCTCCATGGAAGTGGTATCACACAGTCTTAGGTTTCGAGATGAAGATCTTCGACGACGAAGGCGTTGCAGAACGTATGCTTCCTTACACAGGCGGCAAACCACAGCCGAGACGAGCGATCTTAGCGTTCAACCCTCGTGGAGGCGGCGGATTCGAAGTGTGGCAGCCTAAAGGCAGAAAAGTCAAATATCCGGAACGTCCGCTTCAACTCGGCGACTACGGCATCAACATCTGTAAGATAAAAGCTAAAGACGTCGACAAATCATACGCTCATCTTAAAAACAACGGAGCTACCATGCTCAGCGAAGTATGCTCCTCACCTTTCGGGTTCAAGCATTTCTATTTCAAAGACCCTTGGAACAATATCTTTGAAGTGGAACAAAACAACTACGCTTTCATCGATGAAGACAAAACAAACGGCGGAGTAAACGGCGTTGTTATCGGTGTCAAAGACATGGAGAAATCTATAGAGTTCTACGGGAAATTATTAGATTATGATACCGTTGTCGGCGATGTAACAAGCACTTTTGATGAGTTAAAGAATATCAACGGCGGCAATTGCGAATTACGTCGCGTAATGTTGAAACGTTCCAAACCAATACAAGGGCCTCTCTCCGATATGATGGGAGACTCTCATATCGAATTAATCCAATGTAGGGACGCGGCTTGCCACGTCCGTACTGGAACATTGGAAAACAGATACTGGGGCGACCCAGGTTATATCCATCTCTGCTTCGACGTTCGTAACATGGACTGCATCAAGGAAGCTGCTGAAGCATTAGGACATCCTTTCGTCTGCGACGGCGGCCGCGACTTCGACATGGGCGATGCCAACGGACACTTCACCTACGTGGAAGACCCTAACGGAACATTGATAGAATTTGTCGAGACCTTCAAGGTTCCTGTCATGAAGAAATTCGGTATTTATCTCAACTTAGGCAACAGAGACGACTACAAACCACTGCCTAAGTTCATGACGAAAGCCATGAGATTTAGTAAGGTTAAGGTTGAGAATATTAAATAAAATCTGAGAATCTGAGAATTTGAAAATCTGAGAGTGACTTGTCCTGAAATAAGTTTACGTAAAAAGTAAAGTTATGTCAGGACAGGTCATTTTATAGAAGTCCCTCTCAATATTTTTTGTAATATTTTTCATTTTCATCTTGACAAAATTAAAAATTGTAGTATCTTTGCAGTTAACGATTCCGTAGCTAATGACTACCGATTCGTTGCCAGAAGGAGGGGTGAAATATCATTCCTCTGACTTTTTATATAAGGGTATTATACTATTATCATCCATAATCCATACCTCATCTATATCATGTCCATCTTTGACACGTTGTTTAATGATTCTTTTCATGAAAGCATCAGTTAAATTAGGTCTGTTTATAATAATTCTACTTGATTGCTTCAACCCATGATTCAGCATATTTCTAAATGCTGTTTTAGGATTATCCGTAACAAAACCCTCATGTTCATACCACAATCCGTCAATTTTTAAATCCGGGCATTTGCCTTCGTATTTCGTTCCTATCAAATCATAATAAAGACTTTCATATTCAAAGTTCGACGAACGAGACATCTTAGGTGCAAGTTCAACCACCCTATTGGTTTTCGATTGCGCAAAGTTAACACTTCATTTTCAACTATAAAAGTTAAAAAATGTTAAAAATATAGTTACCTTCATTTATAATAAAAAAGTATAGATGCCGTTCATTGTGAAGATTCGTCACTTTATCGAATGAGACACATTCTTTTAATATCTGCGATAATATTTTTATGCAGCGCGACATTACACGCTCAGAACAGATATTTCCCATTAAAAGGAAAAGTGCTTTCATCCGACAGCCTCTCTCCTATTCCAAATGTTCATATCCTAAGCGAAATATCATATTACGGGGCGACCTCCGACTCTGACGGAAAATTCTCGATGCTTATAAGAAAGAATGACAGTCTCAGAATCAGCAGCGTCGGTTTTGTAACGAAAATCATATCCGTCGATTACGACAGCATCAACACTAACAACTTGGAAATAACGATGGAAAGAGATACCATCATGTTACAGGAAATTGATGTCTTTCCTTATTTGGACAATCATAGAGTTGAAGAAATAATAAGTAAAATTCCCGTAGAAAAACCGTTCATTGTCAAAGGTGCAAACGAGAATATAGGATCTATCTTATATCAGAAGCCAAGAGAAAACCCAAGAGCCAACATAATTCAAAATCCCATCCAGAGCTTATACAACCGTTTCAACAAGAAAGAACGACTGAAGAGAAAAATGGAGAGAAACAGGAAGAAATTGGAAATTGAAAATTGAAAGTTGAAAATTATTCTGCCAGGCACCATCCATAATTTTGTAATATAAAATTAGCTATGTAGTTGAGAAACAACAACCTTCAAAACATAAAATTCAACCTCAAAATCACATGACCTGTAAGCTACGAGCTATGAGCAATGAACATTTTAGAATTTCTGTTCATTACTTACAGCTCACAGCCTTTCTCATATAATTTCCATGTAATCTGCGGAATATGCGGTTTCTTTTTCTTTCCCACAAATTCCTCTGATGAACACTGATTTTTTCAGGTTTTCAGATTCTAAAAAACTGTTGTCCGTTGACCGTTGTCTGTTGACATTCAAACCAACTTTCAATTTTCCATTTTCAGTTTTCAATTCCTATATGTATGTCCCAGAGTTCCATATTGAAGCGTCTATTGAGGTGACATCTTCCGTTATTTCCTGTGTCATTCTGATACGGCTCTCACACTTTGACCTGCCACTCTCGCGTAGTAGTAAGAAAGTTTGCTGCTCTCGCTCATATAAAGGTAATATGCTCCGAGATTGGAATTCGATTGTGGCGTAGAACTCCAGTAATATCCGTATTCTCCCACCTCAGTATGTGACGAGTTTTCCTTATATCCTGCCGCAGGAAGGAAGATGCTGTTGCCATTGCTTCCGGTGACAAGATAACCGTTCACGCCATTTTGTGATGTCCATTCCCAGGTGCAGTTATCCAAGAGCTCTTTTTGTTCATCTCTTGTAGGCAATCTCCACGTCTCGCCCCAGAGCGCCCGTGCCACATCATATTGAGGATCGCCGGAGATGTCTTCCATCGGCATTCCGTATGTGACGCTGTTTTGTTGTGTGTATGAATCCTTTGTCTCTATCTCGCCCCAAGCGTAATAGTCGCCGTAATCCTCGGCAGCACTTGCCCCGACATTATGAACAGCCCATTTCAAACCACTCGGCAAAGCTAAGTCGACGTACTCATATCCGTTGATAATATTATCTTCCTCTCCTTCCAACGTCGTGAAATATATATTCTGACCGAGAGCTTCGCCTTCGCTGTTGATGGCATAAGCCAAGAAATAGTATTCGGTATTTTGTTGCAGACCTGTAAGCTGATATGTGAAAACGCCTACACCAGAACCCACCTCGACAATGAAGTCTTCTATAGAACCCTCACCGTCATAATGGTCGTTCCAGATAAACCCACGTTCTACAACTTCCGCACCTCCATCCGAAACGACTTCTCCTGTTAAGATTGCAGTATTTTCAGTCACTTCCGTCACCGACACTGTCACGACTTCTGGAATTGTTATCACTATCTCTTCCAAAGTGGTGAAAGACTTCTCCTCGCCATAAAACGTTTCTTCACCTACAATCATATAAGCCTTATAATAATAAGCGGCACCGTCTTCTAACTCGGAAATCTGACAAGAAAACTCCCCTATCTCATTGCCCGCCACATCATACTCCGTCACAGAATTCTCATCAGTGTAAACTACAAAACCTTTTTCTGTAATCGATTTGCCATCAAGATTGATGCTTCCTCTCAACACAGCCGAGTTCGTAGTAATATCCGCCGCATCCAAAGTAATAATATTGACAGATTTATAAGCTTTTACCGACAACACCATTTCTATCTCATCAGAAGTAATACGCAAAGAAGCGGTGTTTTCACCTATCGATAATTTATCCCTGTCTATCGTCACCTCCACTTTCGTCAAGGAATCAGGTTGCAAAACGCCTTCCGATTCCGTGACATCTACGACCCACGACACCGTATTATCTATTTTGTAACTCAGCGTTGCTTCTCCGTTATTCAATATGTTAAATGAACGTTTTACATCTGTATTGAGATTTCCGAAATTAAGTTCGCTCATTTCGTCGCCTTCATCATCAACAAGGGCCAACGAAACCTGAAGTCTTTCCATCACGACATCACGGCTTATGATTTCCAACGACTTGACAGAAACAGTGTTTTCATCGATATAATCTTTATAACCTGTTTTTGACGCCGCTAATGAATAATCTCCCACTTCCAAATCTTTAAACTCGAAATATCCATCAGACTTTGTGGTAACAATTTTTTCTACAGGCATCAGCAATACTTCAACATTCTCAATTGGTTCTCCGGAGTCTTTGTCTTTGACGAAACCGTTTATTGCTCCAGGTTCAGCTTCTACAAGAGGTTCTTTACAAGACTGATTAAATGTGATCAAACCTAATGAAATCAGCAATAACAAAATAAATCTTTTCATATCAATAATAATTTGTCGTTAATTAATTTTTATGTGAATACAGCGATTTATCATCATACCTGCAAAGATAATATTTTATTTCATATTTTCATATTCTCAATTTCTCAGACCTGACACATCGGCGAAGTATTCTTGAAAGCAATACCCGTCGTATCTTCATAGACACCGGTCTGCAAAAAGACTATTATGCTGTTGACGATCTGCGTCAGAGGATTTTCTACATTTGCCATCTTCTTGCCATAATACACATATTCGTCAAGTCTAACTTCATCGTGCGGTTTGAATGTGTTTCTTCTCATTTCACGTTTTACTACTATGCTCAAATTATATTCATTATTGGCATTGTGTATAATATATTGTTTTGCATTTGCTTGATGATTTGTTATTCTTAACGACGCATATAAAAAGACATCTGTGCCAATACATATTGTAACCTCACCATATTTACTTACGCCCGATGAATCTGGTATCCCTAAAGCGATTCTTAAATCGGTAAGAAAACCTTGCGGATTTGTTATTCCAATATATTTTTTTGATAATTCTGCCAATTTAGTTATTGCCATCTCAACATTTATATTTACCTTTGCACCGCCATTCGTTTGAGAAGGATAGTGAGGTTTACTCCCCTTAGGAAAGTTCAAACGAGTGGTTTTTTTATTTTTATTTTCATTCTTCATATAGACATCTGTATTATATCAAATCAATTATTTGTCATTAAAAAACTATAAATACAGAAATCTTTTATCCGTAACGGATTGACTTTTTCTGTTTCATAAATTATCCTATTGGTTTTCGATTGCGCAAAGTTAACATTTCATTTTCAAATATAAAAGTTTAAAATATAGTTACCTTCATTTGTAATAAAAAAGTTTAGATGCCGTTCATTATGAAGATTCGTCACTTTATTATATGAAGCGTCTTCTTTTAATATCTGCGATAATATTTTTATGCAGCGCGACATTACACGCTCAGAACAGATATTTCCCATTAAAAGGAAAAGTCGTTTCCGCCGACAGTCTCTCCCCTATTCCTGACGTCCATATCTTAAGCGAAAAATCATATTACGGAACGACATCAGATTATGACGGAAAATTCTCCATATTAATAAGAAAGAATGACAGTCTCAGAATCAGCAGCGTCGGTTTTGTAACGAAAATCATATCTGTCAATTACGACAGCATCAACACAAACAACTTTGAAATAAAGATGGAAAGAGACACCATCATGTTACAGGAAATTGATGTCTTTCCTTATTTGGACAATCATAGAGTTGAAGAAATAATAAGGCAGATTCCCGTAGAGAAACCGTTCATTGTCAAAGGTGCAAACGAGAATATAGGATCTGTCTTATATCAGAAGCCAAGAGAAAACCCAAGAGCCAACATAATTCAAAATCCCATCCAGAGCTTATACAACCGTTTCAACAAGAAAGAACGACTGAAGAGGAAATTGGAGAGAAACAGGAAGAAAGTGAAAAGTGAAAAGTGAAAAGTGAAAGTTGAAAATTAAGGCTTTTTAAGATTTTCAGTTTCTCAATTTTTGAGATACTAAAAAAAAAGAGCTGCCATTATTCATAGCAGCCCTTATTTAGTCTTTAGACTTTCTACTTTAGTCAATTATTATAATCCTAATTTTGCTTTAACGTCAGCTGTGATGTCAACAGCATTTTCGCCGATATAAACCACTACGCCAGCAGCTTTGTCAAGGATATATGTGAAACCTTTTTCTTGACCGACAGCATTGACAGCATTTTGAACTTTTTCAATAAGTGGATTCAATAATTCTAATTGTTTGCTTTGCATTGCCATCTCTGCGCTGCCTTGAAATTCATTGATTCTTGTTTCCAAATCAACGATTTCTTTTTCCTTTGACTGACGAATCAAGTTTGACATTGTTGCTTGGTTAGCATGATAGTCTTGAAGTTTGCTTTGATATTCAGCACCCATTGCTTGCAATTCAGCTTGTAATTCAGCTGCGTATGCTTGAAGATCTTGTTCAATCTTTGCTCTTTCTGGCATAATTTCCATAATAGAAGCTGAATCTACGTGACCGATTTTTAAAGATTGAGCACTAACACCATAACTAACACCAACTGTCAATACAACAGCCAAAAATAATTTAACTAATTTCTTCATTTTTTTATTTTTTTATTATTTACTTATTCTCGTGTGCAAAGATACAAATTTTAACGATATTATCTATAATATAGAGTCTTTTTGTTAGATGCTGCGAGTATTTTTCGATTAATTATTTCCTTTTTTTCTATCCTCACGACGAACTGTCTGCATGACGTTGCCAATTTCATCGAGGACATCATCGCTGATGTCATTTTTCTCGTTGCAATAAAGCATTGTCGTTCCAGAAGCCTTGTCGAAAACAAAAGCGTAGTTTTTCAATTGAGCAATTTGATTTATAGCATTATAAACCTTTTCTTGAATTGGTTGGATTAGTTCAGCTCTTTTTGAAAAGAGCTCGCCTTCTGGTCCGTAATATTGCATTCTCAGATTTTCAGCTTCCTGACGTTTTGCTGTAATGGCTTCTTTTTTCTTTCTTTTCTGATCTTCAGAAAGAAGCACTGATTCGGTTTGATATTCGCGATCCAATTCCTGAGCCTCTTGGAAAAGAGCAGTTATCTCTTTTTCCCATTGTTTTGAAAGCTGGTTTATCTCTTCCTGAGCATCGCCATATTCAGGAATATTTTCTAAGATATAATCAGAATCGACGTATGCAATTCTTTGATTTTGCTGTGCATTGATGGTAGTAATTCCAAGAAGGAACATCACTGCTAATAATAAAATTGATTTTCTAGTTTTCATATTCTTGTTATTTTAAGTTAATCTAAATTTATACAAACATTTGTTAATAATTGTTAACCATCAATCGTTAATTGTTAATTAATCAATAGAACCTCCTATTGAGAAGTGGAACTGACTCTTGTTAGAACCACTCATACCTGGAATTTCATCAAATCCGTAACCCCAATCGATACCTAGCATACCGAACATCGGCAGGTAAATACGCACGCCAAGTCCAGCTGAACGATATACATCAAACGGGTTAAAGTTTTCAATACCAAACCAATCGTTACCAGCTTCTACGAAACCTAATGCGTAAATAGTTGCTGTTGGGTTAAGTGAAAGCGGATAACGTATTTCCATAGTATATTTCGTAAATATATTACCGCCGAAGTTTTTGTCGATATTATAGTAAGGTGTAAGCACTTCGTTCATATAACCACGCATACCGATTATTTCTCTGCCGTCAAAGTTATAATTCGACAAGCCATCACCGCCGAGGTAGAATCTTTGGAACGGAGTTATGCCAATATCGTGATTGTAGCAACCCAAGACACCGAATCTAACACGAGTCATAAGAACCAACTTATCGTACAATTCTGTGTACCAAGCGATTTTAAATTTCCACTTATGAAACTCTACCCAACGATACATGTGGTCTTCTCTCTCTGCTCTATTTGCAGGTCCAGGATACAATTCATCATAATCTTTATCAGAAAATGCAGAATATGGAGGTGTCAATTCCAACGACATAACTAATTCAGAACCATAACGAGGATAAATAGGCTGACTTACGGAATTACGACCAATGCTAATATTATAACTGATTACGTTAAAGAATCCGTTACCTGTACCGAAATTAAATATCGATGAATAGTTATTCAATTTGTAGCGCATCAAGTTAATTCCGTGATATACTGTAAAATAATCATCAGGCCACGACATTCTTCTTCCTAAGCCGAATGAAAGACCAGTTGTTTTGAAAGTACCGAAATATGGACTTGACTTTTCATACTGTGTCGCGTATGTCGAGTGATAAAGGGATGTTGTAAAAGAATTTGGTTTTTTGCCGCCAAGCCAAGGTTCGGTGAAAGAGACGCCATAGTAAAGATATTGTGTTCCGAAAGTCTGTACTCTCAACGAAAGTTTCTGTCCGTCTCCACCAGGTATTGGAGTCCATGCGCCTTTCTTGAACATGTTTTTAAAAGAGAAATTATTGAGTGTCAATCCTAAAGTAAGGATAAGCGAGTTATAACCCCAACCAGCAGACAATTCTATTTGGTCGGAAGATGTTTCTTCAACGATATATTCTATATCAACTGTTCCATCTGACGGATCTGGTTGAATATTAGGATTTAGCGTCTCAGCATTGAAATATCCCAATGCTGCGAGTTCTCTTGTAGTTCTGATGACATCACTTCTGCTGAATAGTTGTCCAGGCTTGGTGTACATTTCACGTATCACGACATGGTCGTTGGTTTTTGTATTACCTGAAACCGATACTTTTCCTATCGTCGCCTGATCACCTTCATATATTCTAATTTCTAGGTCTATTGAATCATTTTCCACTCTAACTTCGACAGGTTCAACATTAAAGAACAGATAGCCGTCATCCATATAGATAGAACTGATGTCATAGCCGCCCTCATTATACTGAAGATTTGTCTGCAAAAGTTCTTTATTGTAAACATCTCCTTTCTTGATTCCCAGAACTCTATTCAAGGTCGTTGTGTCATACTTTGTATTGCCGACCCAAGTAATATCGCGGAAATAATATTTATTTCCTTCGTTAACTTTGATTGCGATTCCGAGATTTTTATCATCTATTCTATATACCGAATCGCTCACGATATAAGCGTCGCGGTAACCACTTTGGTTATATTTTGCAATAATTGCATTTTTATCATCTTCGTAAGTATTCTCTATATATTTGGATGCCTTAAAGATACGAGGGCGATAGTTCTCGCAGAAATAGTCTGTCAATGTTCCCATTGCCTCACGAGGTTTAAGTCTGATAAGATCCCAGGCTGCGCCATAAACAGCAGGAGCCAACGGATCGATAGGGTCGAAATAACCTTTAATCTTAGTCTCTTTCATGGCTTTACGCACCTGATTTTCACTAAGTTCTTCGTTACCTTCGATTACAATTTCAGAAATACGGACTTTAGAACCCTTATTAATGTCGAGTATCAGATTCACGTAATTATCGCGAGTTGTATCATTTTCAGCTTTAACATCGACAAGTACGTTATGAAATCCCTTATCGAAATAATAATCCTCAATTATCCTTGTTGTTTTGGTATAAACATGTTCTGTTGCCACATCGCCGCGCGACAAGTTAATTTTCTTTCTAAGTTCTTCTGCTTCAGACTTTTTAACACCTTTAAAAGAAAAACGTGAAATACGAGGACGTTCTTTAAGGTCGATATTGAGGAAAATCTTTCTTCCAATCTTTGTCGTACACGTAATACTGACATCCTCGAAGAGACCTTGTTCCCAGAGTTTTCTGATTGCATTTGTGATTTTATCGCCAGGCACGTCTATTGTTTCACCTATCTGAAGTCCTGAAATCATCACAAGCACTTGAGGGTCAAGATGTTTTACACCTGTTACTGTTATACCGCCAATTTCATATTCACGAGGAAGAGCATAATCTATCTCCGACAAATCATTTCCGACCTGTATTTGTGCGAAAGCGTTATTGTTAACAGACAAAAACAGACATAACAATAATACATATAAGCATTTACGCATCATCATTTCTTTTCAGTTATTTGTTCACTTGTTTTACCGAATCTACGTTCACGGCTCTGATAATCAACGATAGCAGCATATAAGTCATCCTTACCGAAATCAGGCCATAACACATCTGTAAAATGGAATTCTGAGTAAGCCAGCTGCCACAACAAGAAATTACTTAATCTTTCTTCACCGCTAGTTCTTATCAGCAATTCAGGGTCCGGCATATCAGCAGTGTTCAAGAATTTAGAAAAACAATTTTCATCAATTTGTTCAATAGAAAGCTCGTCTTTTTTAACCATTTCCGCAATATTCTTAGCGGCTTGAGTTATTTCCCATCTTCCCGAATAACTCAAACAGAGTGTCAAAGTCATTCTTTTATTGTCTTTGGTTGCTTCGATGGTTTTCATCAAGGCTTCATAGTTACTTTTAGGAAGACGTTCCAAATCGCCGATAGCATTCAATTTGATATCATTGTCGGTCAAAGTTTTAAGTTCCTCTGCCATCGTCTTTGAGAGCAGAGTCATCAAAGCGTCAACTTCTATTTTGGAGCGGTTCCAATTTTCTGTAGAGAAGGCATAGAGGGTAAGATATTTAACGCCAAGTTCGGCGCAGGCTTCCGACACATTGCGTACAGCCTTTACGCCGTTCTGATGACCAAAAATTCTTACTTTGCCTTGACTCTTTGCCCATCTGCCATTACCATCCATAATGACCGCAATATGTTGGGGCAATCTTTCTATATCAATTTTGTCTTTTATATTTTCCATTACAAATCATCGTCTATCTTATTCCTGAATAACAAGGAGTTTTATCTGGAACATTAAATTTAAAAACAAGTGAAAGTTCTATAGTTCCATACCAGTCGTTGTTGTATCCGAACATCTTATCGTCACCATTGCCTCTTTGCATTCCTGCTTCGAAATTTCCTGTCGGATCTGTATAATTATAATCACCTATCACAGCTGGATTCTCTGGATAGAGTCCGTGAATATCATCAATATAGTCAGTGAATGACTTATACATTCTCCATTCTAATGTTGCGCCAAGATGTTCCGAAATACTATATTTCACGCCCAATCCAAAAGGCACCGACCAGCTTAAATTGCTGTAATTCACGCCTTCTGTTGCAAGAGGTTGTAATTCTGTTCCATCTGGAGCTTTTGTTTTGAAATTGAACACAGAAACGCCAGCAAAGATATAAGGAGTGACATAACTGCGGGAGCTTCCTGTCCAATAATCGAAGAAGTTAAATTCAGCGAGAAGCGCGACATCGTTTACTGTACTTGAAAAGGCGAGATCACGTTCAGGTCTATAGCCAATTTTTTTGTCAGACGCACCCAGAGTAAAATTCGAATACTGCATTCTGAAAGCCCAACGAGAATTATTATAATATCTAAGAACTCCGCCAAGTGCCAAATTGCCTTGAGCAAAATGTTTGGATGGATTTATATCGCCGATATAATAAGACATCCCGCCCGACATTCCGACTTCAATCAGCTGAGAACTAGCTTTCTTTGGCATAAAAAATGACATTACTACAAAAAACAGTATCGCGAAAATCTTCTTTCTCTTCATAAAAACTTTATTTCCCCCAATAATTTACATATTAAATATCAAAGATTCTGCGTAAAAAAAGCATTTTTACAAGAATCTACAAAATTACGATAATTTTGTTAATTTATTATATTAGTATTAAAATTAATTTCTGATGTCGTTACCCCACAGCAGTTTCTTTCTGATAGTCTCAAAAAAATTCTTTTCAGACATTTTTATCATATTGAAAGTGAAATCCGCTTTTTTGACTTCAATTTCCATCTTCTTATCAACCAATACGATACGAGAATCGAGACCAAGAGCGAAAAGGTCGCTTCTTCCCTCCACTTTTATTTTGACATTACTTTTATCTGGTATTACTACAGGGCGGACGCTCAAATTATGAGCAGCGATAGGCGTTATCAGAAAACTTTCGGCATTCGGAGTCATTATTGGTCCGCCGACGCTCATTGAATATGCTGTCGAGCCTGTAGGAGTTGCCAGGATTATACCATCAGCCCAATATGTATTTAGGAGCAGATCATCGATATATACATTCACAACTATCAGAGAACCATTATCTTTACGGCATACGCTTATCTCGTTCAAGGCATAATCGACGCCATTGAAAATGTTAGATGTATCTTTTATTTGTATCAAAGAGCGGGACTCTATTTCATAATTCCCATCTATGATATTTCTCACTGCTGCTGCGGTTTCCTTTGGAGAAACGCTCGCCAGGAAACCCAAATTTCCAGTATTTATTCCGAGAACCGGAATCCCGCTATCCCTAACTATCGGCAGAGAATCGAGCATCGTGCCATCGCCGCCAAAAGAAAACAAGACATCAACGTTTCCCCTTATCTCTTCCGTGTTACTGAAGATCTTATAATCATCATCATTTTCAAAACAATGTTTTATGTCCTTCAAAAAAGGTTCATAAACAACTATATCTATAGACGATGTTTTCAAAATCTTGAGAACATCTATCATAAGTTCATCATAATCAGAGCCAAAAGCCTTACCAAACAACGCTATTTTCATATTTTTGTTTTTATATTGGTGCCACAAAATGAACAAAAAAACCCGCTTCTCCCATATCGTTTATTCCATATTCCAATCTCATAACCTTATCGTAATAGGTAACTATATCAATTCCTATTCCTGTTCCGAAGATAAATTTGTTATCGAGCAAGGATGTGGGGTCGGGAGACATTTTCCAAGAATAAGCACAGTCGAAAAAGACATTCGCATACAAGGCAAAGTGAATTTTCGCGAAAGATTCGCTTTTTATCAGAGGCAAATATCTAGTAACCGGATTTAATATCGCGAACTTCAAATTATTCTTTACCAAGGCAAAATTCATGGCATCGACGACATAAAGTTCATAAGTTCTCACATAATCGTTTTTATATCCCAATCCTTGATTAAGAAAATATGGAGCATCGTAATCATTTGATAATTTTAATGTTAAGTTAGAAGACCAATACCAACGACCTTTCAATGGCTGGTACAAATCCGCAGTTATCTTTCCATAAAAAACATTAGGACTTGTCTCAAAGACACCTAATCCATCCTTTTCGAGAAGTATTTCAAAATAGTGACCTTTCAAAGGATAATTCTGCTCGTCGCGGAAGTCGTTTTTGAAAATTGCAGACAGACTAAAATATTGAAAACGAGTCCCTTGAAGATTAGAAAAATCATCGTTTAAATACATCAGTGTATCATGGAAACGAGTGTCGTTATAGTCGAATTGCAGAAATAATTTATTACGATGTCCGAAACGGTAATATGGTTTGACAAAAATATTCTTTGTTTGTTGCGCGAATTCGTCGTCACCGTTGAAATATGAAATTTTGTTATGTTCGGTTATGTAAGCCACTTCCTTGTCTCTTTTATAGGCAGCACCCGCTTCAATTCCAAAGTTATATTTATCAAAGAGATATGGAATGTCGTATGAAAAACCGTAATTTTGATTATAACCAGAAATCGCAATTAGTTTCAAAGTATGTTTCAGTCCAAGGAAGTTATTGTATTTCACATCAATACCATAACTAAAACGACGTAAGTCATCGGCTTCATACCAAGCGTTGATATTTCTATCAGCGTATGAGACATACGGATAAACCCACAAATACCATCTTTCCGTAACTTCAATTTTCAGTATCACATTATCTTTCGAATTCTCTGATTTCAGTTCTTCAAAAGTCACGAAATTAAAAAGACTCGTGTTTTGAATATTTTCACGACTGATTCTCAGTTCCTCATTCCAACGATTAATGTTGATTGTATCTCCAACATTGAAAGTCAATTCTTTCAAAATCACCGATTCTTTTGTCACATTGTTGCCTACTATTACGACATCGGAAACAAGCACGTAAGAAGACGTATCTTGTTGAGAATTAACAAGAAAAGGAAGTAACAGCAACAATAACGACAACAGGACTTTCATAAGTTAATCTTCCATCATATTACAATAATCGTTATAACGCCAGTCGGCGATGATTTTTTCATCCACGGCTTTTTTTATTGCGCAATGAGGTTCATGCAAATGCGTACAATTCGAGAATTTACATTCATGCATAAGGTTACGCATTTCTGGAAAACGTTGAGCCAGAGTTTCTTTCTCCATATCATAAAGTCCAAACTCTTTGATTCCAGGCGAATCGATGATGTATCCTCCGAAAGAAAGCGGGAACATCTGCGAAAATGTTGTAGTATGTTTTCCTTTTTCATGTACATCGGAAATCTCACCCACTCTTACGTTAAGAGACGAATCCAAACGATTGATTAGCGCAGACTTACCCACGCCCGAATGACCAGAAAAAAGACTTACTTTATCTTTCATAATCTCTTTCAGTTCATCACATTGGAAACCTGTTTTTGCTGAAATCATAAAAGAATGATAACCAATATTTTCAAACACTGAAATCAATTCTTCGGCAGCCGATTTTTGTTCTTCGTCATACAAATCGCATTTGTTGAAGACAATCACTGTAGGTATATGATAAGCTTCTGCCGTGACCAAGAATCTGTCGATGAAACCTGTTGACGTTCTTGGCTGTGCTATTGTAGCGACAAGAATTGCCTGATCGATGTTTGACGCGATGATATGTGAAGCTTTGGAGAGGTTGACCGATTTTCTCACTATCACGTTATATCGAGGTAAAATCTTGTTTATCACGCAGGTATCCTTGTTATTCTCTTTTTCGTAGATTACCTTATCGCCCACTGCAACCGGATTTGTGGTCCTCAGTCCGTCAAGTCTTATTTTTCCTCTCAGGCGACAAAGCACCATTTCGCCACTGTCGTTTCTAACTTCGTACCAACTTCCAGTTGATTTAATTACAACACCTTCTTGCATTTATCTTATTTTGTGCAAAAGTACATAATTTTATTGTATTATCACAATTTTTGATAACGTTTTCCAGGCAACGCTGTCAAAACTCCGTCGAATTCCAGAGAAAGCAATATTGAAGCTATTTTTGTTGGCGACAGCATCGTTTCTGTTATAATTTTATCGAGATAGACAATGTTGTCATTTCCGAAGACATCCATCACTTTTTGTTCTTCGGGACTGAAATCTCGGAACATCTGCATTTGTTTTGGCAACACTTTCTTCTTTTCGTCCCAACGCATTATATAACGCAAGTCATCTATACTAGTCAGCAAGTTAGCTTTATTGTTTCTGATGATTTTATTGCAGCCTTCGCTGTATGTATCGCCGATTTTTCCAGGAAAAGCGAACACTTCCCTATCATAATTATTGGCGATTTCTGCAGTAATGAGAGCTCCTCCTTTCGACGCGCTCTCCACGACTATCAAGCAGTCTATCATTCCGGCTACGATACGGTTTCTCTTAGGAAAATTTTCCCTGTCAGGTTCCGTTCCACTGATGAATTCTGTTATCAGGCAGCCGCCATTCTCTATCATCTTATGCGCAAGAGTCGCATTTACAGGAGGATAAATTGTTTGAAAACCATGAGCCAGCACTGCTGCCGTACTAAGTTCGTTTTTTAGAGACGCTTTATGAGCGCAGGTATCGACACCGTATGCCAAACCGCTCACCACAAGAACATTTTCCTCTACCAAATCATACACTAACCTATCGACAAGAGTCTTTCCATATTCTGTGACATTGCGAGTTCCTACAATACCGACGACCTTTGGTACATTTAAGTCAGAGTAGCCTTTGCAATAAAGTATTATCGGACTATCATAACAATGTTGAAGACGCTTTGGATAATCCTGACTCATGAAATACAAGACCTTGATATTGTTTCTTTCTGCAAATATCAATTCCTTCTCGGCTCGCAACAAAACATTCTGCGACACAATAGATTCTACAGTTCGCTCGCCAATACCAGCAATTTGCAAAAGATTCTTTTTCTTCTCCTGAAAAACGGCTTCCGCTCCGCCACAATAAGCGACCAACTTCTTCGCATTGATATCCCCAATCCCAGGAATCAAGGTCAGAGCAACTTCATATAACAAATTTCGGTTCACAATTTATAATCTTTGGCTCTCATATTTTAAATCGAGACTGCAAATATAAACATTTTATTTTATTCTAAATCAATATTTTATGTTAATTTTTATTAAGAAAAAAAGGCAATTGATAATTTTATTTTAGGAACAGAGTGAGCGAAGGGTTTAAAGGAACTATGTGACAGCGTATCGCATACGTCTTGTTTGTTTAAAAGTCTCATGTATCTCCTAGTACTCTGTCCCTTAGATTCCTTATATCACCGCACATCACCCCAAAAAAAACGCCTCTAATCGAAGCGTTTTTTTTATTGAGGCAATTTATAGAAATCCCATTAAATCTTAAAGTTCGTTAACGACTTTCATCAGCTGTTCTCCCAAGCCGATGGTGTAGCCTTGTGATATAAACACTATTTCATTTTGAGTGTTAGCTACGATGAATATCGGGAGGTTGTTGTTCTGAAGTCGCATATTAGCAACTATCTCCTTCAGCATTGTTCCGTTTTCAATACCGAAAGTAGTATTTTCTGGAAGACCTTTGAAGTTTTTCTTCTCGAAGTTTTTCCTGTGCTCTTCATTCTGGAACAAGAACACGAAACCTCTTCCCCACTTGTCCAATTGGTCTTTTACCAAGGCGATGTCCTGCATTGCGTGTGTTGTAGGTTCGCTTCCGCCATCCAAAAGACCTAAAACATAGAATCCACGTCCAGTAGTTTGCAACAGGCTCTTGTCTTCATCAGCTCCTAAAGGCATATATCTGTTTTCAGAGTTGAAGTTACCTATTATCCTGAGACCCTTCTCTGGTTCACGCATTACTAAGTCGATGTTCGTTGTCTTGCCTGGCTCTATTGTAAAGAACTGCATACGAGCGAGGACGCTACCGTCCGAAAGACGTGTTCCTGTAGTAAGTACATAATAGCCAGGGTCGAGAGCGAGGCCGTTTTCAAACAATGTAGAATATTGTTCACCCACGTCCATACCAGGATCTTTAGCGTCGTAAGCTAACAAGTCGAAGTTGACATCGTCAAATTTCTTTATAGAGAAATGTGTATAATAACGTAGGTCGCTCAACTCAGGTGTCGCTGCATATTCCGCCATCAAGATTCCTTGTTGCGTTGGAACTGCCGCCACCATTTCTTCTTCGAACTTAACGTCAATCCAGTCGTTATCCTTAAGATATTGAACCTTAGCTGTTACAGGATCGATACGAGAAGGTATACCTATTGAACGAGCCATGGAGACGAAGAAGATATTTCTCGAACGAGAGTCTGTTATTCTATGTCTCAAAACACTTGTCGGTGCCATCACTATGCTACGAGCGTTCAGATTGTCGTTTATCTTGATGCTGTCCTTAACCCAATCAACGAGAGCCTGCGGTTTCTTTTTTAAGTCTTCTTTTATTTCATCATTGAAATAGCTTGAGAGTTCTTTTTTATAAGGTACTAACATTTCGTTAGATACACGAGGATTCAAGACGTAAGCGTTGTATATATCGCCGCTGCCCTTGACAGAATTGTCGAGATTGTCTTTCAATACTGATATTGAAACGTCACGCAAGTCTTTATCGCTAACCTCGCTGAGAAGGTCAATAGCTGTCTGGTATTTTCCATTTTCTTTTGCATATTTCAAAAAGTCGACAATGGTCTTATGATTACCCCATGATTTTTCCACCAATTCAGACACTTTCTCATCTTTGAAATATCTTGGGAAGGAAGCTATATATGCGTTTCTTATAGAATCTTCGTATGCGAAGCGACGATCGTTTTCAGCACGCATCTCTGGTGTAACTTCAGGCATCTTAGCGTTTTCGGCAGGAGGAGTGATGTCGTATTCCACCATAATATCGCTGCCATAACATTTGTCGAGTTTCACTACTACTTCGTCAGTCTTACCGAAAGGCATTTCTGCAAAACCGAACTTAGCATGACTTGAAGCATAGACTAACATATCACCCTTACCAGCAGTGAGCCATGTAGTTCCGTTATCATCAGTCTCTTTCACTGCCACCGTGCAGAACTCAGCATAATTATAAATCTTGAATTCCACTCTTGCGTCAGGAACAGGATTACCGTCCACATCAACAACTTTAACTGTTATCTTAGCTGCGTCGGCATAGTCATCGACGACGTTAATCTCTGTATGATTAGGTGTAACGTCAATAACTTCTTCCGGTCCGTAATAACGTCCGAACACGCGAGTATGAAGGAGAAGTGTACGCGATGCCGGGGCGTTAAACCATCCGAGGTCGAGCACCGGTTCCGGTTCACATGCACCGAGGAAATACCATTCGCCATCTACGTAAGCCTCCACCCATGCGTGGTTGTCGTCGCAGTGTGCCCAGCGAGGAGTATAGACCTGACGTGCAGGGATACACATAGCGCGCAGAGCTGCTACCAAAAATGTAGATTCCTCTCCGCAGCGTCCCCATGAAGTCTTCACTGTAGCTAAAGGAGAACTTGTTCTTGAGTCGGAGCCTTTATAATTTGCTTTCTCATGACACCAGTGATTTATTTCGAGAACCGCATCATACATCGACAAGTCCTTAACTCTGTCTTTCAGTTCTTCATAGAATACGAATCTCGCGAAATCCAAGTTCTCATTGTTGATTCTCACAGGAATCACAAAATGGTTGAATTCTCTCTCAGGCACGCTTTTTCCCCAAGGCATCTCTTCCCTAGCGTTATACGATGCTCTGATATTCTTGTGATAGAATGTCGTAGGATGATCGGTTATGTCGCTCAAAGGCATATAAGCGTACAAGAATTTCAAGGCTTCTTTCTCTTTTGTTGACAAGTTCGGATCATTTAAAACATTGTTCAGTCCGACATCAGGGATCTGTGTCATCTTTTCCTGGAAGTCGGCTTCCACTTCGGCACGTTGTTTTGCGTCTGAAATAAAATGATCCTCTTTCTTTGCGCAGGATGAAACAAATCCGATAAACGCGATTAGTAAAAATAAGTTCTTAATTCTTTTCATAGATAAATGTTATAGTGAATATTTAGCAGGACGTTCTATAACTTCGCTACGGTCTGGACCGTAAGAAACTAGAGTAATCGGAACTCCGACGTATTTCTCAATGAATTCTATATATTTGTTCAATTCGCGAGGAATGTCTTTCTCTATTTTCTGATTCCAACCTTTGAACGATTCTAAGACAGGAGTCATCGTCTGAGTACAAGCGTCGAAAGGAAGATAATCTATTTTCTCATTTTTATAACTATAAGCAGTAGCGGCTTTAATTTCTTCAAAGTCATCCATCACATCAGACTTCATCATCATAAGGTTAGTCACGCCGTTGAGCATCACAGAATACTTAAGAGCCGGGAGGTCGAGCCAACCTGTGCGGCGTGCACGTCCTGTAGTAGAACCGAACTCGTGACCGTTAACACGCAGTTTCTCACCTACTTCGTCGAACAATTCTGTTGGAAAAGGACCTGTTCCGACGCGAGTGCAATAAGCCTTGAAGATACCGAACACTTTTCCTATTCTGCTTGGAGCCACGCCCAGACCAGAGCATGCGCCAGCAGCTATAGCCGAAGACGATGTAACGAAAGGATAGCTTCCGAAATCAACATCCAAGAGTGTGCCTTGTGCGCCTTCAGCGAGAATGCGTTTACCTTCGTCCAGAGATTTATTGATAAAATATTCGCTTTCGATGAATTTGAACTGTTTCAAGAAATCTACAGCCTTGAACCATTCTTCTTCATATTTATCGAACGGCATATTGTCGAGAAGAAGAGTTTCCATATCGAAGTCGAGGTTTCTAATCTGGTCGAGATGAATGCTTTTGAGTTTTTCATAACGAGCCTTGAAGTCGTCGGAAGCGATATCGCCGATGCGGATGCCTCTACGAGCTGTCTTGTCGGTATAAGTTGGTCCGATACCTTTTAATGTTGAACCTATTTTATTTTTCTTGAGAGCCTTTTCGTTGGCGGCATCGAGGGCGCGATGCGTAGGGATAATGAGATGAGACTTATTCGAAATCAAGAGTCTGTCTCTAATATCGATACCACTTTCTGCGAGTTTGTCAATCTCATCTTTAAAGATTTTAGCATCGATGATTACGCCATTGCCGATGACGTTGATACATTTTTCGTTAAAAATACCTGACGGAATTGTATGAAGCACAAATTTCTTTCCGTCGAACTCGATGGTGTGACCTGCGTTTGGTCCGCCTTGAAAACGAGCTACAATATCATAATGAGGTGTGAGAGCATCGACTACTTTACCTTTACCTTCGTCGCCCCACTGCAATCCAAGAAGCAAATCAATTTTTGCCATAGTTACTCTATTGATTTTTAATTATTTACTTTAAAAAAGGCTAAATATTGTTCGCGATATGGAACTCATGCGGAAGGCATATCTATTTAGCGTTCAAAGTTAGTAAAAATCTCTGTACGTCCTATGAAAAAATAATTGAAAAAATAAAAATATCATTAAGTGATTAAGACTCAACGTTTCTTTCAATCCTCATCACTTTTTTGACAAGTTCCATTTTCTTCAGGTCGGCGATGATATTTTCCAATTGTTTAACATTATTAACATAAAATGACACCGTGACATCTACCATTCCGCCTTCACTTTGCATTTTGATGGAATATAAGTCAAGTTTGAATTTGTCGCTCAGCATAGCGAACAGTTCGGAACCGAATCCCATCTTGTTCACTCCAGAGATTTTCAATGTCGCCATGAAAGCAATGTCATCGCTGAACTGCCATTTTGCCTTGACGATATTTTTGCCGAACTGCGACATCAGACTGATAGCTTTAGGGCAATCGGGACGATGTATCTGCAATGGCTGATTAGGAAACGAGATAGCAACCACATCGTCACCTGGAATAGGTTTGCAACATTCTGATATTGTGTAACCTAAATCGTTATGTTCATGTTTTTCCTCCTTGACATCCTCCTGTTTGGTGTTAGAACCAACCAATCCGAAAGTGAGTATTTTCAGCAACATATTGGAGTTGTTACGATGCTCGTTCTTGAAAAGCGGATCAATATCTTGGAGAGTTATTCGTCCTAACGCCACATTATAATATAGGTCAACACGTCCGGCGAGACCTGCTTTTTCCGCTATGAAATTTCTGTTCTGGCGGCTGAAATCGACATCGAGTTTCTTGAACATCTCTTCGAGTTTCGCCTTGCCTTCTTCCTTGAAAGTTCTCTTATAATCTTTGATTCCGGCTTTCAGTCGCGACTTCGCAATCGATGTCACGAGATAATCAAAATATTGTTCCTTGGGATTTTGGAACTGCGACGTTATGATCTCGACCTGATCGCCCATATTGAGGACATAATCTATCGTTGTAAGTTTCTTATTTACGTTTGCACCGACGCAATGATTTCCTATCTCGCTGTGAATCATATATGCGAAATCTAGCACCGACGCTCCTTTTGGCAGGCACTTCATCTCGCCTTTTGGCGTAAAGACAAAAATCTCGTCGTTGAAAAGGTCGAGTTTAAAACTATTCAGGAATTCTATTGCCGAGGAATCGTCGGAATTTGTCAAATCCTTGACATTATCAATCCAGATTTTGAGACTATTCTCGGCATAATTGTTATCGTTGATATATTTGAGATACGCCATCACTCCGCGTTCCGCAATAAGGTCCATTTTTTGCGTTCTAATCTGTATTTCAATCCAATTACCCTGCTTGCTCATGAAGACAGCGTGAATCGACTCGTATCCGTTTGTCTTAGGAAATGAAACCCAATCTCTTAGACGCGAGTTGTTCGGACGGTAAAACATTGTCAGCACTCCGAAAGTCTGCCAGCATCTTATCTTTTCCTCATCTATCGGGCAATCAATTATGATTCTCAATACAAAAACGTCATATATCTCATCCAAAGAAAGTCCGTGCTTATGCATTCTTTCCCATATTCCGCTTTGACTTCTCTGAAGGATTTTCATCTCCGCTTTTATCCCAACCTTATCAAGTTCTTGCTTCACAGGATTCACAAACTCTTCCAACTCTTTAATTTTCTCGTCTCTAATCTCATCAAGTTGTTTAGATATCGATTCAAAGACCTGCGGATTTATGTACTTCAGACAAAGATTCTCGAGTTCCATTTTCACTGCGTAGAGACCGAGTCGATATGCCAGCGGCGCGTAAAACGATAGAGTTTCAGAAGCGATTTTCAGTTGTTTATGATGAGCCATCGATTCTAAAGTCCTCATATTATGAAGACGGTCGGCAAGTTTCACGAGAATGACGCGGATATCTTCCGACAAGGTATTGACAATCTTACGATAATTTTCTGCCTGAATGCTTTCGATGCTATTTTGGAAATCGATGCTGCTGAGTTTTGTAAGACCTTTCACCACGCGAGCCACTTTCGGTCCGAATTTCTGCGATATATACTCGACTGTATATTCTGTATCCTCCACCACGTCGTGAAGAAGCGCACTCGTTATCGAGGTGACGCCCATTCCTATTTCTTTCGCTACTATTATTGCGACAGCGATAGGATGAAAAATGTAAGGTTCACCCGACTTACGACGAGCGTCTTTATGCGCCAATGCCGCGAATTCGTAGGCTTTCCTAACCAACTCAATATCAGCATCAGTTTTTTTACCTGTCCACGATTCGAGTAAGACATCGAAGAGTCGGTCCATTTCAAGTTGCTCTTCTCTAGAATAAGTGTCGGGATAACTCATAGCATCTAAATGTTAAAAGATGCAAAGTTAATACGCATTTTTTCGAAAGTCAATAAAAATGTTTAAAAAAATTAAGGAATCTCAACAAATTGCCCTGCTAATGATTTATGAGTTTTTGTTTGCCATCTCTTCACGAACTTTGCGTCTTTGAGAGATCCTCAATTTTTCACAACTTCAAAAAGTTCAACAGCCAATGTCAATCAATTTTCAACTTTCAATTTTCAACTTTCAATTCTAATCCGATACCGGTCGCACCAACAATCCTGCATAACGGCTAAACCACCCGATATTTGCGAAGTTAGTGTTATAGAAATAGAAGAATGTAGAGTAATAAACCGGGTCGGAAGGATCTGGCGATGAGGTCCAATATGCGCCTTCAGAATCAGCGAAATCTATGTTGCCTTCTGTCGCGAAACCACCTGAAGGGAGGAAAATCTGATTTCCGTTAGGACCGGTAAACAAAGCACCTTGTACGTTATTCATCACTGTCCATTCTATTGTGCAGTTATCTATCAGTTCTCTTGCCTCATCCGATGTCGGAATTCTCCAGCTAGCCTCCCAGGAAAAAGCAGCAGCGTCAAATTCTATGTCGCCAGACATCTCGCCAACATTAATTCCGTATGTTATACTGTTACTTGAGCTATACATATCTTTTGGTTTGTGTTCTCCCCAAGCTAAATAACTTCCTATTTCGTATGGCATAGTTGCGCCAAAATTATGAGCAGCCCATTTCAATCCGCTCGGCAATCCTAAATCAACATATTCATAACCATTGATGAAATTACCTTCTAAGGTCGTGAAACTGAGTTCTTCTCCGTAAGCTGTTCCCGCCTCATTAGTAGCGTATGCTCTCACATAATAAGTTGTACCCATAGCAAGATTGATGACGTTTGATGTAAAAACGCCAACACCTGCACCGTCTTCAGTGTGTTTGTTATCTATGGTCGGATTTTGACTTGTACTCCAGCAGACGCCTCTTGCTATTACTTCCGCGCCGCCGTCAGAAACGACTTCACCTCCGCTTACGGCAGATGTAATATCAATTTCTGTCACGACAGATGTAGAAACCTCTGGAAGCAATATTTCAGGTTCGTCATCACCGCCATTATCGTCGCCACCGTCGTCATTTCCATCATCGTCACCGTCATCATTGCCACCATTGTCATCTCCATCGTCATTGCCATCCAATGTCGTGAAACTCACTTCTTGTCCATATCCAGTTCCAACTTCATTGGCGGCATAGGCTCTCACATAATATGTTGTATTGGGCAACAAATTCGCAATAACGCATCTGTAGACATCCGATGCAGGTTCACGATTCATCGCATCAACACTGTGGTCTTCTGTCGTGGGATTCTGAGTCGTCGACCAGCAAACACCTTTTGAAGTTATTTCCGCACCGCCGTTCGATATGATTTCACCTGCACAAACAGCTGTCGTATCTGTAACTTCAGCGACGTCTAATGTTTTGACTGTTGGTTTTTCTGCATCTTTACCGCATGATAACAATAAAGCTGCGACTAACGATAAAATAAAATACTTTCTCATAAAATAAAATGTTTTAAACAATGCTTCTTTTGTTAGTTATTATTACAAACGAGACGAAGCACATATCCCATTTGAACGTCCTAATTATAATCACGTAAAAATAGAATAATTATCAATACGACACGGCATTATATAAAAATATCGTATCAACACTCTTTATATCACAAAACTTATCATCTCATTGGCACAAAAGACTCTCCACATCTTCCTTCGTCATGCCAATAATACCTGCGATAAACTCCACACTCGCTCCCGACGACCTAAGATTTGTGACTATATTTTGTATCGTTTCGTCTCGACCTTTCTCTATTCCTTCCGCAAGACCCTCTTCTCGGCCTTTCTTCAGACCTTCTGCCAGACCTTCTTTTCTACCTTTCTTGATTCCTTTCTCCAAGCCTTCTCGCATACCTTCTTTCCTTCCCATCTGCCTGCCTTCCAACAAGCCTTCTCCGCGTGAGGTGTAGATATTGTCTTTCAATATCACAGTGTTATCCAAATGACGATAATACGCCGACAGTTCGTCCTTGCTCATCAGTGCCAACTCCAACTTCTTACGCGCCTCATTCAAGCCAGGTGCCGTTGATTCATTCGTTATATCTCCTGTACTCAGATAATATATCCATTCCTCTAATGGCGTTGCCGGAATTTCTTTGAAATCGTTGACTTTCAAAATATAATATTCCGGATATAACTCGCTCACTACATCAACATTGAATTTCTGTCGCTGGAACGGACTGAGATTAAGAACCTCTCCCGTATTAACTCCCAAAAACTCCGTCTTGCCATGATACAAATAATCCTTGCCCTGACCCAAATCGAAATAGACAATGTTGACACTGTATATCTTCTTGATATTCTGATAGCCTTCTCCTCTATTGATATATTCCGTTACCAATTTAGAGACACCGAACAGCATCCTCTGGAAATAAGCATACTCGTCATTATTCTGAACCTCGATGATAAACAGCTCGCCCTTACTGTTCTCAGCAAGAATATCGACACGATTGTACTTATCGAACTCGTCTTCCTGATTACTTTCGCTTTCCAAAAGTCTGTTGATAGTGATTTTCTCTTTAAACAATGTTGTCAGAAGACCTTCCAAAACTGCATAATTGGCTTTATTGCGAAGCATGCGCTTCATAGCCCAATCGAATCTGATGTATTTTTCTGTTTTCATAAATTGTGATTTTTAAATTACCCCACAAAGATAAGAAACTTCAATAGAAGAAGCAAGAGAGATTTGGATATTTTTCTCCCACAAATTTCACTGATGTTCACGGATTCTTTCTGTGTTAATCCGTGCCAATTCGTGGGACTTAATTTCTTCTCCCAAAAATTCCACTGATGTTCACGGATTCTTTCTGTGTTAATCCGTGTCAATTCGTGGGACTTAATTTCTTCTCCCACAAATTTCACTGATGTTCACGGATTCTTTCTGTGTTAATCCGTGCCAATCCGTGGGACTTAATTTCTTCTCCCACAAATTTCACTAATCTTCACGGATTCTTTCTGTGATAATCTGTGCCAATTCGTGGGACTTAATTTCTTCTCCCACAAATTCCACTGATGCTCACGGATTCTTTCTGTGTTAATCCGTGCCAATCCGTGGGACTTAATTTCTTCTCCCACAAATTTCACTGATGCTCACGGATTCCTCAACTTTCAACTTTCAATTTTCAATTTTCAATTTTTCAGGTTTTCAGTTTCTCAGATTTAAAAAAAGCGTGAGACGTATCAAATTCTCCTTGCGTCGAATTATGACGCTTTTCCACAAAGGGAACAAAACAAAAAAGACATTTTCGATTTGTCTCCGACAAACTACCAATGTCTTTTCTTTGACAATACTAAATTGTTCTCTTCGTTTCTTAACGAAACTGGATAAAATCTGTTTAACACAAGAAATCCATCATTGTCTTAAGCTGAGATAAAGCTAGGCGGAAGCCGTTGTTGTTGTTCCTGTTGTCGGGATTGTTGTTGTTACGATTCGACACTCGGCAGTTCTTCGCGTTGTTGTTCCAGCTACCACCACGAAGCACGCGGTTAGAGTTTATCTTGATTCTATCCTTTTTAATATCCTTCTTCGCATCTCCCTTGAATAGGCATATTTCACAAACGCCACCAATGGCAAAATATGCGACTGATATTCTTTTTCACTCCAAATATCTTTCAACAATAATTTATTATATTTCAATATCTTTTTACGAAAACGATTTCTACTACGGGAATTTAACAATACAAGATTACATCCGATTTTATATCCTAAAAATGAAACCATATCTTTTGTTTGTTTAATGACTGGAGACTTTAGCGTTAGCTCTAACTTCTCTGTTGAATATTCTTTTATAATATTGACATTATTCTTCAATCTTACCATATCGTTATCAAACAAAAGCATATCATCCATATATCTTATATAGGCTGGAATTTTCAAATCCTCTTTCACATAATGATCTAATGATGACAAATAATAATTAGCGAAATATTGACTTGTCAGATTACCAATCGGTATTCCCTTTCCTTCTTTAACGGAATAGGTATCTATTATCTGCGAAAAAATATTAAGCAGTTTCTTCTCTTTGAATATCCTTTTGAGTTTACCTTTTAGAATATGATGAGAAATAGAATCGAAATATTTTCTAAAATCCAATTTCGCGACATATTTATATTTCCTTGCAGCAATCTTAGCTTTATCCAAAGCCTTATATACACCTTTGTCAATCCTTGTAGCGTATGTATCATAAATCATGGTTCTTTCAAAATATTCATGACACACATTCATTATAGCATGATGCAAGACTCGTTCATCAAAAGATGCCGCATATATATTTCTTTTTTTGGGATCTGTAATGGTAAAACAATGATACTTACCTACTGAAACCTCACCTTTGATTATTTCATCATGTAGTTTACTAATGTTATAATCTAAATTATTCCCGAACGAAATCACTTCTTTCTTATATTGCTTACCACGTTTCGCCTTATAGAAAGCCAGCAGTAGATTGTCTTTATCTGCAATCTTTTCAGTAAGAAATCCTACACGTTTCACTTGTTATCAAGACCGTTAAACATTTCACAAATAATATTGCCGTATTTCTCCATCCTCTTATCACCTATACCTTGAATCTTTCTGATATTTTTTTCATTCATTTCTTCTAATTGTGACATCAGCGACAATTCAGCATCAGTAAAAACAGCATAAGCAGGTACTGCATCTTTCTCCGACAATATCTTTCTCAAAGAACGTAATTGAGTAAATCGTGTAAAACTCTTTTCATCGAGTATCTCCTTATAGTCTATTTTTTCTTTTTTCTCCTGATGCATTACATTCTGATTTTGAAGATACGTTATACAGAAAGACCAATACGCTTCTCCATTTAGCATATAAAATTCTTTCTCTACATTGACGATTTTATTTCCTCGCAGGAAACGATTCAATTCTTCATTTAGTTCATTCGATTCCGAACATGGAATTGTAAATAATTTGATTTGCATAACTATTCTCTATAGAAACAAATAAATTTTTCTTCGCAAAAACATCATTCCGTCTTGCTTGCTCCGTTCGTCCCTCACTACGCCGCTCAACTCCATTATGTTTTTGCTCCTTTTCTCAGCTTAAGACAATTTCCTGATTTCTGTGTTTACTGAGATAAAGCTAGGCGGAAGCCGTAGTAGCTGCTCCTGTAGTCGGGATCGTTGAAGTAACGATTCGACACTCGGCAGTTCTACGCGCGCGTTGCGCCAGCTACCACCACGAAGCACGCGGTAAGAGGCAGATGATGGTCCCTTAGGATTGGTCTGAGAACCGCTGCTGTAGTTTCCATACCAGTCCTCACACCATTCATATACATTGCCGCTCATGTCGTAAATACCGAGTTCGTTAGGCGTTTTTGTCTTTACGTCATGTGTTTTTGATGAACTGTTATCTGTGTACCATGCCACATTGCCTATTGTATTGCTTCCGCTGTACTTATAGCCTTTGGATTTGTTGCCTCCTCTCGCTGCATACTCCCATTCCGCCTCTGTAGGAAGTCGGAAGTTCTTGCCTGTAAGTTTATTTAACTTTGTTATGAATTCCTTACAGTCATACCAGCTAACACTCTCAACAGGTTTCTGTGAGCCTTTAAAATTACTTGGGTTACTTCCCATAACAGCCTCCCACAGTTCCTGTGTCACCTCTGTCTCGCATATATAATAGTCTGAAAGCGTCACTGAATGTACAGGTTTCTCATCACTATAAGCATCGCTGCCTTGCTCTGAAGTTGCGCCCATTTGGAAGGTGCCTCCTTCAACTTTTATCATCGTAAAGCTAACGCCGTTTACGGTAAAGGTTTCGTTGCCTCCTGCATTCCCCGAAGCCTGTTGTCTGTTGACAGTTGTCTGTTGACTTACAAGTTTCTCATTCACCGTCAAGGTCTCGCCTTCTTTCACGTTTATGGTCTTTGTTATTGTGGTACAGCCTTGTTTCTCCAACTTCAGTTCGTGGGTTCCTATCAATACATTATTAATGTAGTTTGGTGTCTCGCCATAGTTCTTGCCATCAATATATATTGTCGCGCCCATAGGAGAACTGTTAACGTCTATGCTTCCATTTATTGGTTTCGGTGCGTCTAAGGTAATGATCTGTGTCGCGCCCAAGACTAAATCCAATGTTTTAGCCGTTGGCTTATGGTTCTGTTTTCTCGCCTCAACATTATGAAGTCCGTCGGATAATTTCCCTGTCCATCTGCCCTTGCCTTTATAATCTCCATCAACATAAATGTCAGAGTCAGTGTCAGTGTTAATAGTCACGCTCACGAAGTTACCCGCCATATTAAGAGCCGCATTAGTAGTCTGCCCGTCAGTTACAGTAAATGTCTGTTCCTTCATCTTAAACATTTCCTTCATAACTCTCACGGTATGCGTTCCGCTCGCGAGTTTGTCGGTCTTTATAGGAGACTCACCGATATATTTGCCGTCAACATAAACTTTCGCGCCTTGTTCGGGAGACGTCGTCACATTGATATAACCGAAATTAGGACGGAGTTTTTTGTCAACAGTCACTCTGTCGGTAACTGTTATTGTCCCAGTTTCACTATGATACAGATTACATTCAATCTTGTAAGTGTGCGTACTTCCTATTGTCACAGACTTAGAGGCTTCGCCGGTGTTTATCGGTTCATCATCTATATATATCATAGCGTCAGGCTGGTCGGCCTTAACTATAAGATATGTCTTTTGAGAAGTTAAAGTCTGCAAGGTTTCGTTAAGTTTCAAGGTCTCGCCTTTCACAATGTTAATAGTTTTTGTCAGTGTCACATAGCCTTGTTTTTCAAGTTTCAAGGTATGAGAGCCTTCAGCGAGGTCGGTAACAACAGTTGTTGTTTTTCCGTAATGTTTGCCGTCAACATAAACATCGGCTTCATTAGGTTCGCTGCTTATGGCAAGGAAGCCTGTCTCAACCGCCGGTGTCGGGTCGATATATTGAAGCACCATCTCGTAAGTACAGAAGTCGCACAGACTTTCCGGAAAGTAGAATCTTGTCGTGCCATAGTCGGGATGGCGTATCTCTAAATACTCTGAACCTTCGGCTGTGAGATAAATCCACACTTGCCCGGTTTTATAGACCTTGCCGCTTATCTCAGTCACTCTGTTACCTGTAAAATACAATTTCTGGCGTTCCTCATTATTGATATTCTCAGTAGAGATTTTAAACAACGCCATCGGTTTGTCATCCACGTCGGTATGTTCTTTAGCGTCATCCATAACTGCTCCTGCTACATGAGTGAACGAGCCTTCCTTGATTTTAAAATAATCATTCTGCGCAACGACATTTAACGATATAAATGTCAGAAACAAAAGTAGAAATTTCTTCATAAGCACTATCATATCAAAGCACAAAGATAATAAATATCAACAGACAACAGACAACGGACAACAGATTTTTTTCAATGCATAATTCATAATGCATAATTCATAATGCGTAATTCATAATTAGAAAAATGCATCGTAAAAATTATTGGGACTTCTATAAATTGCTTTTCGAAAGATTTATGAATTTATCTTTGAGAAGATTTTTGTTTTTCTCGAAAGAGCATAGCGAGCTATGTGATTGAAAGAAAGACGAAAAGATTCCAAAGAGAAAGTTGCGTTTAAGCGAGTGAAGAACAATGCTCGCATTAGTTATTCCGAGCGCAAGCAACTTGGACGAAGTCAACACATAAATCTCGAAAAAGTTTTTAACGTAATTGTCAAAGTTTATTTAAACGGGGAATTTATAAATGTCCCCTTATGAATTGTGAATTGTGAATTATGAATTAAAAAAAGAGAGCCCCTATTTCTGAGAGCTCCCTATCTTTAGTCATTCGACTTTAGACTCTTGTCATTATCAGCCATTAACTGTTGCCATGTGTGCAATCAAGTCTAAAACTTTATTTGAATAACCTATTTCGTTGTCGTACCAAGAAACGACTTTCACGAATTTGTCTGTGAGATAAACGCCAGCGTTAGCGTCGAAGATTGATGTGAGTGTGCAGCCCAAGAAGTCTGATGAAACGACAGCGTCTTCTGTATAACCGAGAACGCCTTTGAGTTCACCTTCTGAAGCTTCTTTCATAGCTTTGCAGATAGCTTCTTTTGAAGCTGGTTTTTGGAGGTTCACTGTGAGGTCAACTACTGATACGTCTAATGTAGGAACGCGCATTGAGATACCTGTGAGTTTGCCGTTCAATTCAGGAATGACTTTACCAACAGCTTTAGCAGCTCCTGTTGATGAAGGGATGATGTTACCTGATGCAGCGCGACCGCCACGCCAGTCTTTCAATGAAGGACCATCGACAGTTTTTTGTGTTGCTGTGACAGAGTGAACTGTTGTCATCAAACCGCTTTCAATACCGAAGTTGTCGTTCAAGACTTTAGCTATAGGAGCCAAGCAGTTTGTTGTACATGAAGCGTTAGAAACGAATTGTGTTCCTTTTACGTATGTCTTTTCGTTAACTCCACATACGAACATTGGAGTATCGTCTTTTGAAGGAGCCGACATAACGACATATTTAGCGCCAGCTTTGATGTGAGCTTCAGCTTTATCTTTTGAGAGGAACAAACCTGTTGATTCGACGACGTATTCTGCGCCTACTTCGTCCCATTTCAAGTTTGCAGGGTCTTTTTCTGCAGTGATGCGGATTGGATTACCATTGACGATAAGAAGGTTTTTCTCTACGTCATAATCTATTGTACCGTCGAATTGACCGTGCATTGTGTCATATTTTAACATGTAAGCTAAATAGTCAACTGGACAGAGGTCATTGATACCTACGATTTCAATGTCATTACGAGTTTGAGCTGCTCTGAAAACGAAACGGCCGATTCTTCCGAAACCGTTAATTCCGACTTTAGTTTTTGCCATATTATTTACTTGTTTGTTAAGTTAATACTGATTAAAAAACGATATATACGAACAAATAGTTCAAAAATCAATTCGCAAATTTACATTTATTTTTCTTAAATGCAAAGATAATACTAAAAAAATTAGAGGGGTAGATTCAACGAGCAAGTGCAAAATTAATAAAAATGATCGAAGAAAGCTTTCTTTGGAGAAGAGAAATTAAGTTTTAGTCGAGGTCTTTGATTTATTTTATACTGTACATATTTGATATAATCATCGGATACTGTATT
>JAZNSO010000018.1:0-84344 GCA_045591245.1 Bacteroidales bacterium | reverse complement strand
GGACTGCTTGTAAGAGATTAGAATAATGTCAATTGATTTTGCCATCTTCGATTGAATGTTTTTTAACTGTTTCATTAAAAAATTTGCAGAAGTCGTCTGCCATATAGAAAATTTCAATAACTTTGCTGTCGGATAACATAACGTTTTGTTCTTTTTGTTAGCACTTTAAAGATACAAAAAATATCGTTATGTTATTCATTTTTAGTAAATTATTTTATATCGAACTCACGTTATCTTAATAAAATATTATAACGCACAATGATTATGAAAAAGATAATTCTAACACTGATTATATTTGCGTTTTCATTGTCCATAGTCTCTGCACAAGAAAATGCAGCGAAAAGAGCTTTAGCAGAAGGTGATTATCAAGCTGCAATCAAATTGTATAAGGTTGTAATCGCAACAAGCAACGATGAAACACAAAGTGCGAATATATACAATGAAATTAAAGACGCACAAAAATGTGATGAGCTGTTGATTCAAGCCAATGAAGCTTATAAGAAAAAAAAATATTCTGAAGCTAAAAAATTATATCAATCCATTTTAAAATACAACCCTTCTGATAAATTTTCAAAAAAGCGCGTCTCTTTATGTTCTAATAACACATCACAACCTAAACAAGAAAAACAAACTGTCCAACACGAATATATTGACTTAGGATTAAGTGTGATGTGGGCAACTTGCAATATTGGGGCAAGTAAGCCTGAAGACAACGGAAACAGGTACGCTTGGGGAGAAACTAAAACAAAATCTGAATGTACAAAAAACAGCAGCAAAACTTATGGTAAATATATGAAGAATATAACAGGTGATGTCCAATATGACGCTGCTACTGCAAATTGGGGTAGCAAATGGAGAATGCCTACAAGAAAAGAATTTGACGAATTGATAAATGAATGTACCTGGAATTATACTAAACAAAACGGCAAATATTGTTATAAGGTTACAGGACCTAATGGCAACAGCATTTTCCTTCCTTGTACGGAGTATTGGAGTAGTTCTAATATCTACGATAGTAATAGTATTAATAGTGATTTGTCAGATTATTTTAGTGGCAAAAAGATATACGCTACAGCAGATCGTTATTTGGACAAGTTCGTGCGCCCAGTCTGTGACAAAGATGTTAAAACTAATAATACAACATCACAACAAAACAACTCCAACGTTCAGAATACAACATCACAACAAAATAGTGCTAATGTTAAAAGTACAACATCGCAACAAAACAATGATAATGTTAAAACAACGACCAATGTATACAGGCCAAGCAATGGCACTGCAAACGGACACGAATACGTTGACTTAGGTTTACCAAGTGGTCTGAAATGGGCGACATGTAATGTTGGAGCGAAATCCCCAGAAAAACCTGGAAACTATTATGCATGGGGAGAGAAGAGAATAAAATTAACATATCCTTATGATGGAGGTAACTACGGTAAAGTTATGAATGATTTTTCAGGTGACGAAAGACATGATGCAGCCAGAGCAAACTGGGGTGGAAATTGGCGAACCCCAACTACTGCTGAATTTAGGGAACTATTAGATGAATGTACATGGGAAAATACAAAACTAAATGGAAAATATGGTTATAAAGTGACAGGTCCTAACGGCAACAGTATCTTTTTACCAGCTGCTGGCTGTATGACTTATAAATCAAATAATGGTGTAGGCCGTTACGGACACTATTGGACATCCACTCCAACAAGATATACTGATTTCGGCGCCCAATTAAAATTTGATAATTCAAAACCTAGACTATGGGGAGAAGAGAGACGTGGAGATGGGGCGTCTATTCGTCCTGTAATAGAATAATTATATCACAAAACATAATGATTATGAAAAAGTCAATAGTCTGTCTAATTTTATTTACACTCATAACATTTGAAGTTTCGGCGCAAGGAAGTGCCGTTGATTTGGGATTGAGCGTGAAATGGGCATCGTGCAACGTCGGAGCAAGTTCGCCTGAACAGTACGGCAGTTACTTTTCATGGGGAGAGATTAATACGAAATCTAAATATTCCGATAACAATAGTTTAACTATCGGCAAAAAGTTTGGCGACATTAAAGCCGACCCTCTATACGATGCTGCCACCGTCAACTGTGGCAGCTCGTGGAGATTGCCAACACTAAAGGAATTTGAGGAATTAAAAGAGAGATGTACATGGCAATGGACCACCCAGGGTGGCAAGAAAGGCTATAAGATTACAGGTCCTAACGGCAACAGCATTTTCCTTCCTGCCTCAGGCTATCGCAATAATGCATCACTCTACGAAATTAAAGAAGCTAAAGGCCGCTACTGGACATCTACACCTGACGAAAATTATAACAATAGTTCATACGCCATGTTCTTTAGCAACAATGATTATCATACATATAAAAATCTTCGTTATGACGGCTTTACCATACGTCCCGTTATCGCTACAAATCGTGATATAAAAGCCATCAAATGGACTGTTGAAACAGAGCAATTAAACAAAAAAGAATTTAACATTATCTTAAAAGCCGACATCAAAGATGGCTGGTATCTCTTTGCGCACAACAATCCCAATGGAGTTTCATTACCTCTTCATTTCGATTTTAGCGACAATCAAGGCATTGAACTAATAGGCAATATAGTTGAAGAAGAACCTATAGTAAAGTATAACAAAACTCTTAAAGTCAATGAACATTTCTTTGAGAAACAAGCTGTCTTTACACAAAAAGTCAAAGCAACAAGCAAATACGTAAACGTAACTGTTTATGTGAATGGAAACGTCATCAAGGACCAGTGTATTCCTTTCAGTCAAAAACTCGATACAAGAATCGATAACAGATTTAAAATACTCGGATTCACAATAGATGAACTTATAGAAATCTCACTACCACTTTTGCTGATATGCACAATAATAATTCACATGATTTATGAATTATTATTCAAAAGAGCACCTAAAAAGCTTAACATCAATGAGGTAAGACAAGCCAGATCTAATGCAGGTCTAAGTTCGATGTCATACATTGAAATAAATACATTATTAAATAAAATATCTGCCATCTATAACAGCTGGACCCAGTATGTGGACGAAAATGGCAATGACATGTGTATCATAACAAAACACAGTCAGGCAAAAAAAACACGACTTTTATTAAAAGAAATCGCTGCGACATTGCCAGATAACGATGACGTTATAAGAGAATACAATGAATTAAGGGAACACTACATAACTTCAACAAAACGGACCTACAACGCAAGTACACCATACATCGTTATATCAGCTATTGTAAGTGTTATATTTTCTCTCATTGCACAGGAATATTCAATGCTTGGTTTCGTGGCTGTATCTATTGTTCTATATATAATGGCAAGTATGACTCCTATTTACATGAATAACAGAAGAGTTTTAAACGGTAACAATCGTAGAGCCGGTTTCATGTCTGGATTAATCGCGGGAATTTTCGGGACACTTGCTACAGCAAAAACGGTTACTACAATTACAAAATGGAGCGATGGTACAACGACAAGAGACACTGATAATTCCCAAGTATGGGGATCATTAATATTCACAATTATTATGCTGTTTATAATAACAATGTTTATGTACGTTGTTGCATTTATCAACTACTTACGAAATTATATTTTACATATATAATGTAAACAGAGAATTCACATTGTTTAGTACATTTGTCATCTTAAAAATAGAATTGTTATGGTAACAGAGACTATAAAAGTCAAAGAGATAAAACTTTCTTCTATGAATGAAGAACAAGCCGTGAATGATATTATCGATATTATGTCAAAAGACCTGTATATTCCAGAAGCAGATAAACTAGCGGCAAACATTACGTTCGAAAAAATAAAAACGTACTCTTGTTTGGTCGCATTATACCAGGGACATACCATAGTAGAATGCATGAGTAAGGAAACTGATAATGATGACACCACTACCTATTATCGTGATACTTTAGACTATAATATACAGCATATTGAAGTATGGAAAAGTGAAGAAGGTGCTCCAGACATAGAACTTATCAAAACAAGAATTCTTAAAGAGAATGTAATCGACATTAGTAAATATCCAGATGTCAAAGAGATGCATGCGGAAGAATATATCAAGATGTCTTCGTGTAGTGTTGATGACATATCCACATATAACGTATTGGGTATTAGTGCGATATATGACAGACCCTGTACTGCAGTTTGTAAATGCAAAAATCTAGGCAATAGTTGTAAGGTTTGCCAAAAATTTAAAGTGATCAAACCATTTTACGAGTCTCCTATACCATGTATAATGCATATACCATATATAAAGTGGAAATATAAAAATTTTGAAGGCATTTCTCTTATTGATCCTCGTGATGGTAAAATTTTTAGTACAGCATTCCCTTATAGGGATTTTAAGCCACCTATTTGGGCGAGAATTTTAAGTATTTTGATATATTCTGGTTTAATAATTTTCCCTATTCTGTGGTTTAAAGATGTGTTGAATTTTTTTTTAATGTTAATAGGTATGTTGGCTAGTTTTTTCATAGCAGAAGAAGTAAGTTTAATTGGAAAATCCCGAGAATCGATTCCTGAGATTCTAAAGAAACGGTATATAAAAACAACAAAATAAAGGAGTTTATATGAGAGATTTAAGTATATATCAGCTTTGTTATGATAAAGAAACCATAAATAATAAATGCATTGACTTTTTGGTTAAAGAAAAGAAATATCCACTGAATATTGTACAGGAATTTTCTTTTGATAAAATGCAGAGAGTTGAAGCTCTCTGTGCAATGTATGTTTTCAATTGTAAAGTGTCTTGGGAATATAGAAGGACAGTGTTTATTCGTTATAAAAATTCTGCAGATGTTCGTGAAGCGTATCAATGGGATGAAGGCAATAGAATGGTATCCATTCCAGCATTTTATCTTTTGAAAGAAACCAATACTTTGTTAGATAAAAGCTTTCCACTCTATTTTTCAAGAGACTTTGTTTTTAAAGATATTTCTGTTATTGGAAAAATGACTCCCATGGATTATGCTAAGGTAAATCCACACCAATTTAGTCATAAAGCCATCATGGAAAAGGCTTTTGGACATATAATAACTGGTAGTGACCCTGGATATACTATGCTAGAAAGTATAGATTATTCCTATCCAAAGATTGTCAATGTAATATATCACACTTTACCATTCACTTATAAAGATAAAAAAAGCTTTATTAAAGTTGATCCTTTCACATGTGTTTGCGAGGGTGTGAGTATGCCATCTGTGGTATATTAGACAAAAAACAAAAACAAGCACCGTCCCGTATTTGTGTAAATGAAAATCACCCTATCACCCCGCTGCCCAAAACCACCGGTTCTGTCTCGTGATAGATGATGTTAGCATTATTACAATTCAAGACTGTCCGTATTTAAAAGAAAATCTATGACACTCATATATAGTACACCTTGCTCATTGAACCAAGGTTTTGTCGCTGTCCGCTGAATGACAATCTTTCTGAAAGAATCATCTATATTGCGAAAAGATTGTAATTCTTGCTTCATTTTTTCTTCATCGGATATTTCGTATGCCGATTGTATGTAATAACGTTTATCACCCTTATTAGCTATGAAATCCACCTCTAATTGTTTCTTCACATATTTGTCGTCTTTCTTTTCATTTACGATAACAACACCAACATCAACGCTATATCTTCTTCTTAAAAGCTCGTTATAGATAATATTTTCCATAATGTGATTCTCTTCCTGCTGACGGAAATTGAGTCGGGCATTACGCAAGCCAACATCAACGAAATAATATTTCATTGGAGTTCCTATATACTTACGACCCTTGACATCGAATCTGTGAGCTCGTTCAATTAAAAAGGAATCAACGAGATAGTCGATATATGACGAGATGGTGAACTGCGAAAGCTTCATATTATTTGACGATTGAAATGTATTTGCCAAACGCTGAGGATTGGTGAGAGAGCCAATAGACGACGCCAAAATATTTGTCAGAACTCCAATCACCTCACGACCTTTCAGCTTATAACGATTTATTATGTCGGAAAGATAAACCTGCTCAAACAAGTTTTTAAGATACGACTCTCTTTCATCGTCAAAGTCCATGCTCCAAATCAATGGCATTCCTCCGTAACGACAATACAATGTCCATAATTTTTCCTTGTCAATATCGGAGATGCTACAAACCTCTGAAAAACTGAAAGGATATACTCTTATCTCATCGCCTCTGCCTCTGAATTCCGTTATTATGTCACTCGAGAGAAACTTTGAATTGCTACCCGTAACATAAACATCCACATTTGACAAATGCAAAAAACCATTCAACACAGGAACAAAATCCTCAACCAACTGAATCTCATCTAAAAGGATGTAATACTTCCCATCGTCAGAAATTCTGCTTTTGACGTAATTATACAACTCTTCAGGATCAAGATATTTCCTATTTGAAAAATCGTCTAATGCTAATGCTATGATGTGGTCCTCCGCAACCCTGGTTTCCATCAACTTACGACGAAACAATTTGAAAAGCAAGTACGATTTTCCACATCTCCTTACACCTGTAACGATTTTAATCAGTCCATTGTCACGTTTCCTAAACAGCCAATCAATATAATCTTTCCTATCGACTTCTTTCATCTTATTTATTTTTTTAGCAAATATAGAAAAAATCTTAAATAAAAGTGGTGTCTATTTAAGATTTTTTCAATAATTGCAAATATTTTAAATAAGATCAGCAAGAAAATCTCACCCAATAACTCCATTACCCATAACTTAAGAGCGACTCCTGACTTCGTCATTGGAACACCCAAAAGTTTGGCAACATTACCTATATTTTTAAATTTATAGCAAAAAAAATAAAAATATCAATATAACCAGCTGATTGTCACAAATTTAATTTATAGAAGTCCCCTTTATCTTTAAACTCAAATTTTTATTCTATAACAAGTTTCTTTGTTACAACTTGTCCTCCGATTACGCTCACGAAATACATTCCTGGTGATAAATCAGAAATATTGATCGTTGTGCTTCCGCTGAAAACAAAGTTGCGAACTTCTTGTCCTTGCATATTGACAATGTGAACACAAACTTTGCCTTTGTCGTAATCTGTTGTCAATCTTAAAACATCGTTTGCTGGATTTGGGAACAAACCTACTTCGAAAGGATCTTTGTGATCAATCAAGGTTGAAACGCTGGTGATTGAATTAACATCGTTGCTATAAGAAACAACCTTACCTGACACTCTCAAAAGCGGGTTGTCGGCTGCTGAACAGTTTGGACAACTGTTAGCTCCATTGACGCAGTCTGGATAGTTAGGGTGACATTCGTCGATGTATGTTGGATCGAATTCATAGAAAAGTTTAGCGTTTCCTGAAGATACATAACTGTCTAAGTTGAAATCCCATACCATTGCCAAAGAACCTGGACACCATCCTGAACGGTCGTAAGTCCATGTACCTGCTTGTGGCTGACATCCTGCTGGATTAGGATTACATGCTCTCCACAAATGTTGATCATAGACTTTTGAATCGTTAATATAAATTCCGTGAGTAGCCTCATAGAATTCAGCAGCGTTGCCTGTGTTATAAGCGCCATTGTTGCCACTGCTCCAGTTATGACCTGTTGTTATGACTTTCAAATTAGCCTTTTCTGTCTCTGGTGTGAAATGATAATTTACTACAGGAACAGGTTGTTGGTTAGCATAGTCTCCGAAATCATAGATACCGAACCAAATTTCATTCATATCAACGTATTTGTATTCAGGAGTACCTTTTGTATAATCAAAAATAGCTGTCGGATTATAACCGCTGCCGTCCCATGTTTGGAAATAAAGTTCAAATTCTACCAAACCTTGAAGCACTGAAGTATAGTCTGTTACATTCAAATTATCTTCACATTCACCTCCGAAAGGAGTTACGTAACGATACAACTCAACCCATTCTCCACGATAGTTTTTCACGCGGCAGTAACCGACTCTGTCATAAGGATCGCAGCCTGCAATACAATTATGGTCGTAATGCATTGTGATTTCGTTGAAAGCACCAACATGTGAAGGAAATACATATTCTGATGTTACAGTTTGAACTGATGGAGTGATCTGAAGTTCACCATTCATTGCTGTTACGCTGATGTCAGCATAATTATTTGTAACTTCGAATGAATTTGAAACGCTAGTTTCCTTACCTCCTGATTGTTTGATAGTTGCTGTCATGTTGTGTGTTCCGTATTCTGTTGGTTTCCATGATGCGTACCAATAACCATTTGTTGGGTCATTTGGATATGATGTCATCAATTCTACTGTTTCACCATTTATGTTGCAAGTTACTGATTCAAATTTAATTGCGTCGCCATGTTCAATATATGCACTGAGAGCTATAATAATAGGTGAATTCAAATCTGAAACATAAACCATTGTTCCATCGTATGGACGACGTAAAGTAATTTCTGGGGTATAATCTTCTGGATCAACGACTTCAAAAGTACGTGTCACTGAAGGTGCTGCTTGCCATTCTTCATTACCTTCTTGATTAGCTTTTACCTTAACGATACCAGAATCTCCTGTCAAAGTCAAAACGTTACCGTCCAAAGTTGCAGGACCTTCCAAAAGTTCATAAGTTACAGGCAAACCTGATGTTGCTGTTGCTTCTAAATGAATAGGATCTGCAAAGACCAACTGATCAGGAATATTGTTGAAATCAATGAATTGAGATGCCAAACCTGCTGGAATATGACGAATCAACAAGTTATCGTAAGCAGCTTTTGAACTATTCAAGAAGAAAACACCGTCCCACTTTGCAGGGTCGAAACGGTCGCCTGAACCTGGTGTCAAACCTGCGTTAATACCTTGAATTTCAGGTATTGGTTGAAAATCGCCAGTACATCCATGATCGGCAAACAATGTAATGCTACCTGCACCATCATTAGCTTCTAAATCTATCATAATTCTCCAACGTGTCCAACCTACAGATGCATCATAATCAAATTCGATAGGCATGGTATTGTCAGGCAAAACTATACCATTCTTAAATTTAGGATCAGTGCTTGCTTTACCTGAAGTAGCAAAGTAGACTCCACCGTCTTGTGTTGGCAAATTGGGATTCGGAACAGTAGGCTCGTAATTCATCGGAGGTAAAACAACACCATCTCCATCAGCATCATAACCAATACCAAATACTGAACCCCACCAATCATAAAACATATCTATTTCTACTTCAATAGTTCCACCTTCGGAAAAATCAAATTGAAAATCAGGAGTTGATTTGTGTGTTGCAATTTCACCGTAATTGGTGTTTGCATTGCTGAAGAAAACTCCCAAAGTTTCATCTGGTGTAGTTGGAAGCCCGTCTCCAAGATAATCTACAACCATCTGACCACCACCAGCACTATGCGCACGCGCAACCCAATTGTCTTGTCCATTCAAGACTCCTTCATTGTAATTGTTGAAATCTTTTGTGATAACAGTCTGTGCCTGAACAGCTGCCACCATTATAAAGATAGAAAGGAATAAAAATGCAATTTTTTTCATAGTTAATTATTTTTGATTATTAATTGTTGACAACTAATTTCTTTGTGATATTATTGTCGCCCAATACTTTAACAAAATAAACACCTGATGTCAAATCGCTGATGTTAACAGTTGTTGTTGACTCAAATGAAAATTCTTTAACAATTTGTCCTATAGAATTTATGATTTGAACTTCACTAATTCCTTCATATACATTTGTCAAAGTCAAAGTGTTTTGTGCAGGATTTGGGAATAAATTAACATTATTCATATTATTTTCTGAAACAGATTCTGTGTCTAAAACTGCTAATGTCGCAACACAGGCAACGTTCATCTGTGTATAACGTTGCGACATTTCAAATGAGTTGACGCTTGGTCCGATAAGGTCGTTAGCACCATGAATATAAGGACTATAGTTTTGATAATCTTCGAAAGGATAAATTCCCATATAACCGTTCTGGTTGAATGAAGTGTGGTCGCTGTCGCCTGCTTGGAAATTTACGTGACGAACCTGCATTTCAGGGAAATAAACGTTAGCGAGATTCATATAATATTCACCTATTGGCTCAACGCTGTTAGGATAAATCAAGTCAATGTGAATTTCATCACCTGGATTCAAATAACCGTTCATGTCGTTGTTGAAATAACCAACTATGTCCATATCCATATCTGCGCAAAATTCAGCGTAAGCAGCACTTCCAACCAAACCAACTTCTTCTGCTCCAAATGAACAATAAATAATTGATTTTTCAAAATTATGTTGCGACAAAATTCTTGCTGTTTCCAAAACTGAAGCAACACCTGTAGCATTGTCGTCAGCACCAGGACACATTCCTGAATAACTATATGAATCTAAGTGACTTCCGCAGACTACATATTCATCTGGATATTTAGTTCCATATTGAATTGCTATTACGTTAGGTGCAGCTGGATTTCCTTGATAATCAATAGGGAATTGCTCTGTTTCAAGAATCAACATTTCATCAAATTGCTGTTGAATCCAGTCTGCTACATCGTATGCATTGTCTGAATTATAATATCTGCTTTCATAACTTTGCATATATTCTACAGTAGCAATCAAATTGTCAACTTGCACTTGATTCATAAATTCTCTTACATACGCATCTTCTTCTGTAACTGTTGGAAAATCGCGAGTTAAGACTGGTAATTTTGCTGTTCTGTTATTAACTGCAATCATACCATCATTCTTAGCAGGTTTTAAATTTGAATTTAAAGGTTTAACAATCATTATATTAGCATCTTGATAAAGAACTTCTGCGTTATTCCTTTCTCTGTTAATATAACTAGATTGTTCACTCTCTTGACAATAAATAATGAAATAGTTTTCGTTAGACACAAATGAATTTTCATCTAACAAAATCATATTTTCATTAAGATTTTCTGCTGTTGCTAGTACATAATTATCATTGTAATAATGAATATTTATGTCTTGTCTGTTAAACAATTCATTTAAATTTTGTTGATTTTTAACTTTAATCATCACAAAATTATCTGCATTCATCATTGTTGAAATGCATAAAGCTAATAAAAGTAAAAATGTCTTTTTCATTATTTATCAATTTAATTTATTAAAATTTTTCCAATACTCTGAAAATGATTCTTTTGCAAATTTGGGAAGTTCTCTTTTCATTCCCCATTTTTTCTTTACCAGAAAACTCAATTCTAAATCTTTGAAAGATGCTTTATATTTATCGAGATTTTTTCTGCTCGACATTTTTTTTACAAAAGTAGAAACAAGGTTTCTTTCAGAAATCAATGATTTATTTTCTCTTACGAGATCTTTTCTGTTTTCTATAAACAGATTTTTCAACGGAATGGAAATAGGACAAACCTCTTCACAGCGTCCGCAAGAGGTACAAAGCGAAGTGAAATGAGCAGCCTCTTCCATACCTTTTGTTATAGGATAAATTATTGAACCGACAGGTCCCGGATGATTTGTTTCATAAACATGACCACCTATAATATTATAAATAGGACAGACTTCAGAACACGCTCCGCACTGAATGCAAGACAATATTTCTCTTTGCTTTTCTTTTGCTAAAATATTGGTTCTGTTATTGTTCAATAAAACCAAATATAATTTTTGAACATTACCATTTTCTTCTAAAGGCTTATTTATGAAATTATAAAAAGACGAAATATTCTTTTGGGGCTCGTAATAAGAAGATAAAGGCAACAAAACAGAAAGTTCGTCAATTGAAGCAATAAGCTTGTCAATGCCTGCTACTACTATATGAATTGGCGCGTTTGCTGTTGCTTTTAATATATTACCTTCATTTTCAGTTAAAACGATTGTGCCAGAATTAGAAATTAAAAAATTTGCTCCTGTAATGACAGCATCTGGATTTGATATATCGTCTTTTAATAACTGTTTAGTACAAATAGTGAGTTGTCTCGCATTGCAATTTTCCTTAATTCCAAAATTATTTGTGTATAAATCAGCTACTTGTGAAGTTGTTTGGTTCGCTGCCGAAAATTTAATATTGTAAGGAACCTGATTTAATAGATTGCATACAAAATCACCGATATTTGACTCGATGACTTTAATTTTTTTCATCTCTAGATATGGAATCAAATCTATTTCTTCAATAGTCGAACTTTTTGTCTTAACAACTTTTTTTATTCTTTCTTGATTTAATATGTCGTAAATCATTTGTTTAGCATCATCAATATCGTTTGCCCACAATATTTTTCCGCCATTTTTTGTAAATCTTGTATCAAAATCAACAAGAAATTTGTCTAATTTTTTAAAAATTTTAGTTCTTATGTTAAGACCTCTTTGTTTTTCCAGTTCCAGATTTGAATAAAAATCAGCATAGTTTTCAATATTATGCATAAATTGTTGATAACGAGACATCATCATTTCCTGATGTTCCTCATTATTAGCAATTTTTTTTGCATTTTGGTTGAAAACTATACCTTTATCATTCATACATTATTATTTAAGATTTATTTTTTGAACTCTGTTAGAATGTCTTCCGCCTTCAAAATCAGTTGTTAGATAAGCTTGTACGATTTCCCAAGCCAATTCATTTGTTATAAAACGACCTGGAAGTGTTAAAATATTAGCGTCATTATGCTGACGAGCTAATTTTCCCAATTCAACATTCCAACAAAGAGCAGCTCTTACATTAGGATGTTTGTTGGCTGTCATCTGAGCTCCGTTTCCGCTTCCACAAAGTATGATTCCAAGTGGATAAACTCCGTCTTGAATATCTTGTGCCAATGGGTGAATAAAATCTGGATAATCGACACTTGCGTCGGAATATGTGCCGTAATCTTTAACTTCATAATCGCTTTCTTGCAGTCTCTCAATGATATATTGCTTCATAGCAAATCCACCATGATCGCAAGCTATAGGAATAATTCTTTTCATATTACAAATTGTTGATAAATTTTCACAAAATTAAGAATATTTTCATTACTAAAAATCATTTTTCTCACTAATTATGAACATTTTAGAAAAAAATCAATTTTTATGATAATTTATTATCTGATTGTGATTCAATACTGATAAAGTTATCAACAATTTTAATGTTAATAACTTATTTTAATGTTAATAAAAATTTTAAAAATACTTTTTTTGTTGACTATTTCACTTTTGAACAATTTTTATCCTTGATTGTTAACATAATTTTACAGATTTATCAACATTTATTTTTTGTGTAATTAATTGATTTTTATTAAATTCACAAGTTATCAACATTAACTTATTCATTCTTTTTTTTATATTATTTTTTATTTAAAATTTAAATTATAAAAGAATAAATAAACAAGTTTTTGTTAAAAATTGAGTGCTAATTTCTTTTCCATTTTACATTAATTAATAAACCGCTGATTCCTGTAAAAACAGCATAAAAAGGGTATATGAATTCAAGTAAAAATGTCCATTTTAACAAATTGCTTTGATTCATAAAATTAGCTGTGAATTTTAAGAGAGGAAAATCTATAAAGAATTTAAGAATAGTTAATAAAAAATAGAGACTCCATAAAGCTGGGATGAAAAACGCGCCTAAAAACAGCGAAATTATGCTTAAATTGAAAAATAAAACTACTAATGCAGTGAAAATTATTTTCCAGTTTGTGTAAAATTTGGATTTAGATACCCAACGTTGTCTTTGTCTGAAAAAATCTTTTACTGTTTTGCAAGTTTTTGTATTAACTATAGAATCTTTACACAATAAAAATTTAACATTTTTACTACCGAATTTTTTAACAAATTGTTCAAGAAGGAACATATCATCCCCTGATGGAATGTTAAAATCTCTGCGTGATTTTTCTACTTCTAAAGCAGCTTCTCTTTCATAAGCCATGTTTGCACCATTGCACATGACAGGAAATCCTATTGCTGCTGAACCAGCAGTGCTGCCAATTAAACTGATATGTTCTAAAACCTGCATTTTTTCAAATAAATTCTCAGCCGGCGATAACAAAACTGGTGCTAAAATCATTTTACAATCGTTTTCCTGATAATAACCAACAATGTTTTCAATCCATAATTTGTTTAAAATACAATCGGCATCTGTTACTATAACTAATTTATTTACAGCAGAATGTAATGCTTGAGATATTGCAGCTTTCTTTCCTATATTATCAGCTTCTATGATTTTTAAATCAATCTCACTATTATTAATATATCTTTTTATAATATCTTTTGTGTTGTCTGTGGAATGATCATCAACAATTATAACTTCAAATAAATCTTTATTATATGATTGATTACAAAGCGATTCTAATAATTTTTCAATATTATCTTCTTCATTTCTCGCTGCTATCAACACAGAAACTTTTGTTGTTAAATTTTTATTGTAATTGTAGAATTTCTCTTTCAGACTATTTAATCCTATTGTGAACGAAGTTATGAAGATTAAATACAAAGCAGTAAAAATCAATACTATATTCAGTAATATTTGAAGTAATTCTAGATTCATTTAATTTCTAAATAATTTTAAACGGTGTGTTAAAAATAAACCTATAATTGCTGGTATTGCTATATTAAAAATCCAAAGTAATGTGCTAGCTGAAAATACCATCATTGCGTATGAAGAACAGAAATTATTCATAATCAACCATTTTTCAAAAATAATAACACTTACTGAACCTCTTACAGCAATTTCTGCTATAGTTATATAAGGTATTATCATCATCATTAAATATGTTAATGAAATTGGAATCATTGCTTTAAAATATGTCAGTGGAACATCAAAAGCCCATATTAATAGAATAAATTGGAATGTGTAAAGAAAATATCTAGTAAAAGATATTAACAAAATTTTTAATAATTCTTTTTTATTGTAAAGTGAAAACACTTCAAAATATTCTTTTGTCTTTTCTTTAATTTTTTTAGGAATTATGATATGAAAATATTTCAACAAATAAATATTGAAATACAATAATATTAATGCAGTTATGATAATAATAGAAACTATAAGAATTAATGTAATATTTTTTTTAACAAAGAAAGGTGCTGCTAATAATCCGGTGCAGACAGTTGCTATCATTTGGGCGAATCCTCCTACTATGGTTACCATAGCTGCTTTTATTCTGTCGCCTTTTTCTAACATGAAAATTCTTCCTAAAAAATTTCCTGTTCTGTTAGGGAATAACATTCCTGCTGTCATTCCTGTAAAAATAGAAATAAATGATTTCCAATTACTTATATATTCAATTGGTTTCACTTGTAATTTCCATTTTATACTTTCTAAATAAATATTAAGTGAAACTAAAAGAAAGGCAAAAATCATTAGCCAAAATTGTCTTTTATCGACAAAAGATGTTTTTATTTCATTATATAATTCTTTAATATCTTGATTTACAAATATTTTTTTATATAAAACAAAGGTTCCTAGCAGTACAATAGTAATTTTGACTGCTGTTTCTACTATTTTTTTTATTTTTGCCTTATGATTCATTTTTCAAGCGACACGCCGCAATGAGACGTATCCACAATTAAGTTTTACAAAAATAATAAAAATTGGCTAACGAAAGGATAATATTAGGTATCGACCCAGGAACAATGGTGATGGGATATAGTTTGATTATGCAAAACGGCAAGCAGCTTTCCTTGTTACGTATGGGTGTTTTGAAATTGAAACAATATGATAATCAAGCATTAAAGTTAAAAAAAATATTTGAGAGAGTTCTGGAAATAATTGAAGAATATCATCCTGATGAATTGGCTATAGAAGCTCCTTTTTATGGTAAAAATGTTCAATCAATGTTGAAACTCGGTAGAGCACAAGGAGTTGCAATGGCGGCTGCATTGTATAGAGATATACCTATTTTTGAATATTCACCTCGTAAAATAAAGCAATCAATTACAGGTAACGGAGCAGCATCAAAAGAACAAGTCGCTCTTATGTTACAGAAAATCATTAATTTTGAACAACTTCCTGAATTTTTAGATGCTACAGATGCTACTGCTGCTGCTGTTTGTCATTATTATCAGCGTTCACTTAATGTAATTAGTGACAAAGATGAAAACAAAACTGTTAAAATTCCTAAGGGAAAAAAATCTTTTAATAGTTGGAGTTCATTTATAGATAATAATCCAGATAAAATTTTGTAAAAAATTTTGTGTATTTGCTAAATATTTTTTACATCAATTTCTGATAAAACTGCCACCATTTGTCTGGTAATTCATTTTCCATTGTCAGTTCATAGTCTTCCCGTGAACATGGAATGTAGTGATGTCGTTCATATTTTTCACGGTTTTTACTCTTGAACGACAAATCCATCCACCATTTTCCGCTCACTTTGTGACAAAGGAAAACAATATCGCTGTCAACATCATCCATTTTAACAATATATCGTTTAAATTCTTTAATATTATTATAATTTGGAAAATCGTTGATGCGAAGGTTGAAACCTTCTATAAAATACCAAATCATTTGAGATAAAGTATTGGCTGTTATATTGTTAATGTCGTAAGCAGGATTATATTCGAAGAAGCCAATTGACGTAAGTTTGGGATTAAGTCCCGCATAGCGAGTCATTTTACAGCCGTCTTCTGAAGAAAAACCATTTGGTGAATTTTGTTTTACGCCAGGAGCATCAGCGGAGCAAAAAGCTGAAACATCAATAGTTACAATATCAGCGTTTCTTATCAATGGTTCTGTTATCCCAATATTATTCTTTATGTTTCCAATGCGATGAACATCAAAAATAAGTTCTTTCATTAAATCAACACTTTGGTTATCAACATAATAATTCTGATAACCAATATTTGTATAATTAAAAAGAAAATTCGGTTGATGCAATATTATATAACTTAGGTACGAATTTGAATTCAAAGGTTCATTATCTTGACCAATATCGAATTTTGAATCTATTGAAGTGATATTCACCAACTTACCTGTATTTTCATAAACTTGATAAATAGGATATGTAAGATCTTGACTTCCGCCCAAAATTATAGGTACGATACGATATTTCATTAAATGCATGAAAACACTATTGAGAGCAAAATATGTATCTTCAATTTCAAAACCAGTTTTAATATTACCTAAATCAATGATTTTCAAATTATTCCAATGATTAAAAAGCTGATACAAAGATTTTCTTATTGCGTTAGGCGCGTCTTTACATCCTTCGTTACGGAAAGAATTGCGTTCCTCTTCAACACCAATAATTGCAAGTTGAAATTCATCTAAATCGGGAAACGTTTCACCTTCTTTATATATAGTAATTGTTTTTCCAATTTGGTTAGGATGATACAAATTGCAGCCTTCAATAAAATCTTGCTTTATATGATTAAGAAAAACATTGATTTCCATTATGTTATATTTTATATTATTATTTCTCAAAATTATAAAAATTGTTTAAATTTGCATAATGAAAATTTTATTTCTTGTCATAGGAAAGACCGATGAATCGTATTTAGAAATTGGTATCGGTAAATATATCAAAAGGTTAGAACATTATATTCCTTTTGAAATGAAAGTTATTCCCGATATAAAAAACAGGAAGACTTTGACTGAAGAGCAGCAGAAAAAAGCGGAAGGAAGTTTAATTTTATCGCAAATAAATTCTGGTGACGATTTGATACTTTTGGATGAAAACGGAAAAACTTTTTCATCGGTTAATTTTTCTCAATGGATTGAAAAACAAATTAATATAGGTAATAAAAGGATTGTTTTTGTTGTTGGAGGACCTTACGGTTTTTCTAAAGAAGTGTATGAAAAATCAAAATTCAAGATTAGTCTTTCTGAGATGACATTTTCGCACCAGATGATTCGACTTATTTTTGTCGAACAACTTTATAGAGCTTTTACTATAATTAAAGGTGAACCTTACCATCATGTTTAGTGTTTTTAATTAGTCGATAAACGTTGTTTCTTTTTTTAATAAAAAAATAAAAAAAACTATTGACAAAAACGTTATTAATTCTTATATTTGTAATCTCTTAACCCATTATAAAAAAATATATTATTAACTTTAAATTTAGCTCTATGGAAAACTTAATAGAATTATTGAAACAACAACAAGAAGGTTACGATGACATCAAGGCTGAAAAAAAATTAAGTCTATTCTATCATAAAGCTCATTCAGCCGGAGTGGAAACTTTTTTAGATGAATTTTTTGAATGGTTGTTGATTACCAAACAAATGGATTATAAGGCAATTATGAGAATGTCAGATCATGAATTGCATGATATGTATGAATTAGAATATAAAAAGTAAAATTTTTCATATTTTTAAGGGATTGTTTTTTTAAACAGTCTCTTTTTTTATATGTTGATTTTTTTGTCGATGGCAATAAATGCTTTTTCTGGATTTTCTATTTCTATACATAGAGATTCCATTGGACACAAACCATCGCCTTTTCTATTTATAATTCTCTCAACCGTTGTGTCGTAGTTTACTTTAACATTATGATTATTAAAAACTTGAAGTCCAGGAAGACTTATTATTGGAGTGTAGACTTCTTTTACACCTGCGTAAATCATAAGTAAAGCAGCTGCTTTTCCGATTACTTTATCGGCTATTAAAGAATTTTTAAGTTGTAACTTATTTTCTTTTAACAATTTCATCAAAGGGATAACGCCCCTGTCGTTTGATACGAAAACAGAGGCGTCATCTTTAAATATCACAATAGTGTGATTATTTTTTAACAAAATTTCTTTTAAATCAATTATTTGCATAATGATGATTTATTCTTTGCTTGGAATACTTAATAAAATATAGGTTAATAAAATTTGTAAAATCATACCTGTGATTCCTAATCTAAAGTCTTGAATTGCAATATAGAATGATGAAGTCATTGCCCATTCAAAGAGAGTTCCAACAAATTGATATGCCAAAACTACAACAAGTAAATTAACTATAGAAATTTTATGAGTTTTATTTGCCACGAATGCTGCTGCAATTGCTAAAACAACCGATTTCATTAATATTGCAGGAAGCAATGCGATTGCTGGCATACCAAATAACAAAGAATTAATTAATGGTGAAAATATTGCTGTCATCAAACCGACTTTGAAGCCATATTTATATGATGCCAATAAAGTGAAGAAGTAAATTGGCAAAAATATTTTACCGCCGTCAGGAAAGAGATGACATATTTGTGGGAGGATAATATTACCTGCAACGAAAAGAGTTACAAAGAGATAAGTCTTTAACTCATTAAATTTGTAGTTATAAATTCTAATTTCTTTTTCCATGTGATTATTTTAAATAAAGTGAGACAAAATTATTTAAATGTCTGCCATTCAAGTTTTTGGCGACGATTATACCTTCGGAATTGATGATAACGTTTTGAGGAATGAAAGCCACTCCATATTCTGAAGCGGGTGCGCAATTCCATCCCTTTAAGTCGGAGACGTGATGTTTCCAATACAAATTATCTTCTTTAATACCTTCTATCCAAGCATTTTTGTCTGTGTCTAAAGAAACGCTTATGATTTCCAATCCTTTATCTTTGTATTCGTCATATACAGCAACAACATTTGGATTTTCAACTCTACAATCAGGACACCATGAAGCCCAGAAATCTATCAATACTAATTTATTATCTTTAATCAAAGAAGATAGAGTAATTGGTTGATTTTCAATATTGTTTAATGTAAAATCAATGAATTGTTGTCCTACTTTAGTACGTTCTAACGATTCTATGTATTCCACTAATTTTTGATAATAACCAGAATTAAAGTCGTCAGAAAAGTTTTCTTTTACCAAATTATTTAATTCGTCTAAATTGAAAAGCCATTTGTGACGATAAATGATGTATGGTGCTAAGTCGCTGTTAGAGTTATCTTTAACTATATCGGCAATGAATGATTTTTTGTTATTATCTTCATAATTAGATAATTTTATAAGTATTTCATCAAATTTCTTTTGTGTTTCAGAAGCTATAATATTGATTTTATGATAAGCATTAAAATCACCGTTAATAATAACATCCTTATTATCAGTGAAGAAAGGTATTGCACGATGCCAACCTTTTATATAAAGATGATAAGCTTCGTTATTTTTGTCATTTTTAGCATTTAAAAGAGCTTTATTTTTCTCAATAATGCAGGAATCTACATTGACAGTTTCATTGTTAATAATCTTTTGCAAATAAACTGTCTTTCCATTTGCATTTGCTATTTCAATGTTAATATTATTTCTTTTGCTGCAAGAAAAGAACGTGAGTGTTACAAATAAACACAGAAATATTTTATTTTTCATAACATAAATTAATTTAAGATTTCTTCTACTTTCATTCTTAAATCATTGCCTCTTAAATTTTTTGCGATAATTATTCCGTTTTCGTCTAACAAGAGGTTGCTAGGTATTGATGAGATACCATATAATTTGGCTGCTTCGTTGTTCCAATCTTTAAGGTCAGAAACGTTATGCCAGATAAGTCCGTCTTTTTCAACGGCATTAATCCAGTTTTCTTTTTCAGAGTCTAAAGAAACTCCTATTATTTCCAAGCCCTTTTCATGATAATCGTTATATACTGCTACGACATTCGGATTTTCTTTACGGCAAGGATTGCACCATGAAGCCCAGAAGTCAATCAAAATAAGTTTCGATTTACCAACCAATTCTGAGAGTGACAAAAGATAACCTTCAGGTGTTTCCTGTGTGAAGTCTAGATATGGTTGTCCGATGTCAACGCGTTGAAGAGCAGCGATATATTCATCTAACAATTTCGAATATATGTTTTCTTCTTTGATATTGAAGTTGTTAACAAAATCTTCAAGTTCGTTCAGTTCATAATTATAGCGATTGTTGTAAAGAATATATGGAGCAACAAAACTGTTGGAATTCTTTGTCAGGAAAAGATTCTGGTAAGTAGTTTGATTCTTTTCAACTTGTTCATATTCAGATTCAATTGCCTGAATAGCGGTTTCATCATTATTTTTTGCAGCGATTTCATATTTTTCAAACAATTCTTTAGATTGATTACTGAAATTCTTCATTTCAGCATTATAATCGTTTATAAGTTGTTGAGCGTCAGAACCATTAGCAATGATATTTCTATCATCTTTAAAGTCGCCGCTTATTAAAACGTCGTTATTTTCGCTGAAGAAACTGATAGGAAATCTCATACCTTGAATTCTAACATAATAATGTGCTGCTATGTCAGATGTTTCCACAACAAAATTAACTAAATTATTTTGCATCATTGCAGAATCAATAGTTATCAATTCTTTATCTGCTCTTTTTTGAAGATAAATCATTTTACCTTCTGCATTTTGTAATTCAACATTGACGTTAAATGTTTTCTTATTACAAGAAAAAAGAGCTAAAGCTACTAATCCTAAAGTTAATAGTTTGATTTTCATGGCAATAATTTTATATTAATTTTTTATTAGAATTCTTAAAGAGTAAAACTACAATTAGTATTAACAAAGCGGAACTAAACACGCTTATTAATGTTTGAGTAATGACAAGTGCAATCAGTTTGAAACTGAAGGCTTCAAGCATAAAAAGAACAATATTATGAATTGCGAGAAGTAATAGAGAATAAACGAAGAAACCACTGATACCCAAATTGTTGATAGAAGGTTCATCGTTTGGGCTAATTTCTTTTCGTCTTGTCATAATGTTGATTACAAACGGACGAACGAATGCTAAAAATACTGTTGATGCAGCGTTAAGTCCTGGCGTTCCTTGAAACAAATCAACTGCGAAACCTGATATAAAACCTAAAAGCAGCAGCTGCCATTTTTCTATATTAAAAGGCAGCAAGAAAATAAACAGCACGTAAATGCAAGGATGTATATAATAGCCAAGTCGGATATTGTCTATTACCAAAACTTGTAAAAATAACAATCCAATGAAACGTAATATGTTTATAATTAGTCTGTTTTGCATTTTTTAATTGTTTGATATTAGAGAATCTATTTCCGTTTGATGCATATTTTCGATAACAAATACGTGTCTTAAAGTACTGAAATTAGTTGAGAATCTTATTTTTGCAGAGTTAAAATCTTTGTGGTCAGATTTTGTCATTTCCTCTATTGTTCCAATCATAATATCAGCTGGATAAATATTTGAGAATCCGCTTGTTACCAAGGTATCACCTTTTTTAGGATTTAAATGAAGAGGAATATCTTTAACGGTACCGAAACGGTAATCAATATTTTCCCAATTTACGTTTGCAAGATGCTGATTATCAGTGAAGCGCGCACTTACTACAGAATAAGGATGGAGCATACTTATCACAGAAGAATAGTTGTTGCTTACGTTTGCGACTTTTCCAACTATTCCGTTTTCACAAATTACGCCCATATCTTTTTTGATTCCGTCTTTTTTGCCTTTGTCGATGAGTATGAAGTTATTAACATTATATATGCTATTGTTAATAACATTAGCTGGAATGAATCTATAATTCTGATAATTAGAATCTACAATTATGGATGTATCTATTACGGTTTTATATATCAGACTCATTAACAAAGCATTATGCTCAATTACTATTTGATTTTCTTCTTTTAGATGGAAGTAATTGTCGAGATTGGTTTTTGTCTTGAAAAACATGCCGGAGATGGCGTTGCTTGTGTTGACGAGTTCACGTTTTTGATATGGAAGATTGTTCATCAACATTATGATACACAATACTTCCAATATCAAAAACATTAAAACATAACTATACTTTTTTATAAGTCTGAATAAGTTATACATGACTTTATCAATCCAGATTATTTAATCAGGAATGGGAACTTGTCGAAGTTTTTAAGAGCGATGCCAGTACCGCGAGCTACTGCTCTCAACGGGTCTTCAGCAACATGTATTGGCAATTTTGTTTTAGCGTGCAGACGTTTGTCTAATCCGCGTAATAATGCGCCGCCTCCAGTGAGATAGATGCCGGTACGATAAATGTCAGCAGCCAATTCTGGTGGAGTTTGTTCCAAAGCGTTGAGTACAGCAGTTTCAATCTTGGAAATACTTTTATCCAGGCAATATGCTATTTCTGAATAATTTACCTTTATTTCTTTTGGAATACCTGTCAGCAAGTCTCTTCCGTGAACAGCATATTCATCTGGCGGGTTGTCGAGTTCTGTCAAAGCGGAACCTACTTCAATTTTAATCATTTCCGCTGATCTTTCACCAACAAACATATTGTGTTGCTTACGCATATATTCCACAATTTCGTATGTGAAGTCGTCACCTGCTGTGCGGATAGATTTGTTATTTACGATACCGCCAAGTGCTATTACGGCGATTTCGCTAGTACCGCCGCCAATATCGACAATCATATTACCCATTGGTTCAAGGACATCTATGCCGATACCGATAGCGGCTGCCATTGGTTCATGAATAAGACGTACTTCTTTAGCGCCAGCTTGTTCTGCTGAATCTTTAACAGCTCTCTCTTCTACTTCGGTGATGCCTGAAGGAATGCAGATAACCATTTTCAAAGCAGGAGGGAAAATGCTGTTATGGAAATTAATCATTCTAATCAATTCTCTCAGCATGTATTCTGCAGCCTGGAAGTCAGCGATAACACCGTCGCGTAAAGGTCTGATTGTCTTTATATTTTCATGGGTCTTTCCATGCATCATCATGGCTCTTTTACCCACTGCCATGATTTTCTGAGTATCTCTTTCTATGGCGACAATAGAAGGTTCGTCAACAACAACTTTATCGTTATAGATAATGACGGTGTTGGCTGTACCCAAGTCTATTGCCAATTCTTTATTGAAAAATGAAAATAATCCCATCTTAACTTTTGATTTAATTAGTGTTTAAAGTGGCGGTAGCCTGTGAATACCATTGCCATGTCGTTTGCATTGCAATAGTCGATAGAGTCTTGGTCTTTTATTGAACCACCAGGTTGAATTACAGTTGTTACGCCTGCATTATGAGCTATTTCGACACAGTCGGCGAATGGGAAGAATGCGTCTGATGCCATTACTGCTCCATTGAGGTCGAAGTTGAATGAGTTTGCCTTTTCGATAGCTTGTCTCAAAGCGTCAACGCGTGATGTTTGTCCTATTCCGGATGCGTACAATTGTTTGTTCTTTGCGAGAACGATAGCGTTAGAACGGCTGTGTTTAACTATCTTGTTAGCGAAGATAAGATCTTCAATTTCCTGAGGTTCAATACATTTGTTTGTAACGGTTTTGAAATCGTCGGCTGTTTCAGTGTGAAGGTCGCGATCTTGCATCAAGATGCCGTTAAGAGCTGATTTATAGACCTTTGTTGGGAATTTATTTGATTTGAGTTTTAAAACGATTCTGTTTTTCTTTGCGAAGAGAATATCCAAGACGCCTTCTTCATAATCAGGAGCGACTATGACTTCGAAGAACATCTTGTTAATCTCGTTAGCTGTCTCAATATCAATATTTTTATTGCTTACAAACACGCCTCCGAAAGCTGAAACAGGGTCACCTGCCAATGCTGCTTTATAAGCTTCTGCTATTGTATTGCGAGAAGCGATACCGCAAGGATTGTTGTGTTTCAAGATTGCGAATGTTGGTTCGTCGAATTCACGTATAAGGTTCAAACCTGCTTCTAAATCCAATAAGTTGTTATAAGACAAATCTTTGCCGTGGAGTTTTTCAAATACTTCATCAAGTTTGCCGTAGAACATAGCTTTTTGATGAGGATTCTCACCGTAACGAAGTTCGCCGCGATTGTCGATATGAATATTCAAATCGGCTGTTTCGTCGTCTTTTGCAAACCAGTCGTAAATCAAGCCATCGTAGTGAGAACTTGTTGCGAATGCATATTTTGCAAAACGTTTACGGTCTTCTATGCTTGTGCAACCATTTTGGTTTTTATAGAGTTCCATAAATTCGAGATAATATTTTGAATCAGGAACGATAACTACTTCGTTGAAGTTCTTTGCGCCAGCGCGAATCAAAGATATACCGCCTATGTCGATTTTCTCGATAATCTGAGCAGGGTCATCGGTTTTCTTCACAGTCTCCTCAAATGGATAAAGGTCAACGATGACGAGGTCGAAAGCAGGAATTTCGTACTGCTTCATCTCTTCAACATCCTTTTCATTTTGCAAACGACCTAAAATTCCTCCGAATACTTTTGGGTGCAAAGTTTTCACGCGTCCACCTAAAATTGATGGATATGTTGTTAATGATTCGATTGTCTTAACCGAATTGTCAAGTTCTTTAATAAAATCGTATGTTCCGCCTGTAGCGTAAATCTGAACGTCTTGCTCTTTCAATAAAGCAACAATTTTATCTAAATTAGTCTTGTAAAAGACTGATATTAAGCAAGTTTTAATCTTTTTCAAAGTATTCGATATTTAAAGTTAAACATATTGCAATAATAAGAATTTTATCTCGATAAAAAAAGATTTTTTGAAACTTTTTTTAGATGTAAAGTAATAATTATTTTTCATTCTTTTATTAGGTTTTAACTCATAAAGTCTTGAATATTAAACAAATATTTTTAGTAAAAAAAACGTCAAAAAATGTTTGTTAAAAGGAATAAATTGTTGTAATTTTACAAGTTCAAATTTTATGTTGTGAATACACGCTGGATAATAAATAAAAGTATTGATAAGCAAGTTGTTGTGGACTTATCGGGTGTCTTAGGCATTGATGAGAACCTTGCTGCTTTGCTTGTTCAGCGTGGAATTACGAATTACGATGAAGCAAAAGATTTTTTCCGCCCTTCGTTGACGCATCTTCACGATCCTTTCTTGATGAAGGATATGGATAAGGCTGTTGAACGTGTTAAAGAGGCTTGGGAAAAAGGTGAGAAAATCTTGATTTATGGTGATTATGATGTTGATGGAACTACTGCTGTTGCATTGATTTATACGTACTTGAAGAACTTTATCAGTAAGAAAAAAATTGAGTTTTATATTCCAGACAGATATGATGAAGGTTATGGCGTTTCCTACAAAGGAATTGATTATGCCGCTGATAATGGTTTTAACCTTGTCATTGTTTTGGATTGCGGAATCAAAGCTGTCGATAAAATAGAATATGCTAACAGTCGTGGCGTCGATTTTATCATCTGCGACCACCATCGTCCTGGAGATAAGATTCCTAATGCAGTAGCTGTATTAGACTCAAAAAGAGTTGATTGTGAATATCCTTATAAAGAATTATCGGGTTGTGGAGTTGGATTCAAACTTGTCACAGCGTTGTCAATGAGACTGAATCGTCCGATAGAAGAGGTTTATGAACTCCTTGATTTAGTTGCTGTTAGTATTGCTGCTGATATCGTTCCAATAACTGGAGAGAATAGAGTCTTGGCATATTACGGTTTGCAGCTTATCAATAAAAATCCTCGTCCTGGTTTAGAGGCGGTTTTAAGTCATGCCAATGTTTTTCGCCTTGAAGAAGAGATTCTGTCAGATTCAGATCATCCGCAAAATGTACTTAATAAGGAAGTGACAATCAGTGATTTGGTCTTTATGATAGGACCAAGAATCAACGCTGCTGGTCGTCTCGAGAAAGCTAGCGATTCTGTAAGATTGCTCATCGCGGAAAGAAAAGATCACGCTGACAAATTGGCTAATTCTATCAATGACTTGAATGTTAAACGCCGTGAGTTTGATAACAAAATAACTGAAGAAGCTCTTGAGATGATTGGACGGGATGAAAAATTACTGAATGCAAAAAGCACTGTCATCTTTAACGAAAATTGGCATAAAGGCGTAATAGGTATCGTAGCATCAAGACTTACAGATAGTTACTACCGACCAACGATAGTCCTGACAAGGTCAAATAATCTTATAACAGGTTCAGCTCGCTCGATAAAAAATTTCGATATTTACGATGCTATCGATAATTGCTCCGATTTGTTGGAACACTTTGGAGGTCATAAATATGCCGCAGGTCTTTCTTTGAAACCTGAAAATCTCGAAGAATTTTCAAGACGTTTTGAGGAATATGTGGCAAATAATATTGGTAGAGAAGAACTTGTCCCTGAATTAAATGTAGATTTGGAAATAGATTTTTCTGATATAACACCAAAATTTGTAAGGGTTTTAAAACAATTTGCACCATTTGGTCCTGGAAACATGGCTCCTGTTTTCTTGTCAAGAAATGTCGTTGATACGGGTCTTTCACGTTCTGTAGGGAATAAGAAACATCTCAAACTGACAATTGCTCAAAAACATACCCCTGATTTGGTGTTTGCTGGTATCGCTTTCCAAAAAGGCAACGACTATTTAAGGGTGCATTCTAAAGAACCTTTCGCAATTTGTTATTGTATTGAAAAGAATTTCTGGCAAGGAAGAACAAATCTTCAACTGAATGTGAAGGATATTAAGTTCGACGAAATAGATTCCTAATCAGAGGATTATTGGAAAGATAGTGACTTTTGCCAAAATAAATAATCCGAATATTATTAGAGCAACTCCTGTTACTTGGTTAAGTAATTTTAACATTTTTTCTGTAAAGAATCTTTTTAAAGAATAAGCTCCTAAAGCTTTTAATGTATCGAAGAAAAGCGTCGTCGCAAAAACGCCTACAAAAAATACAAATAAAGAATATTTGTTTCCACCAAAATTGCTTGATGCAGTGGCTACGCAGGTGATCCAGAAAATCCAAACAAAAGGATTGAAAATATTGATTACGAATCCTTTGCTTAAATAAACATACCAGCGGGCATCGTCATATTTTTCTTCAATTTTCTCGATTTTCTGATTATTATTTTCGCTGATATGAATAATTTTGTTAGGCGACAAAGTGTAGGTGTAGATGCCGAATATTATCAAGATGACGCTCGCTGCAATCCCTGGCAGCAGTAAGTTTTTTTCATCCGTGATATTAAATTGAATATTGGTCATCATCATTAATGCCACGACCATTATGTCATTGAGTATTATGCCAATATCTAAGAGCATGGCAGATTTGAATCCTTTGTTGATACTGGTTTGTATCAAGGTAAAGAATGACGGACCGAATCCCATTATCAAGGCAAGTGAGAGACCAACAACGACGCCTTCAAGAAAAATCATTTGTCAAGATTTAATGATGAAATGAATTGTTTCCAGTCTTCGTATCTTTTGCCTTTCAGCACGCGTGGGAATTTTGTTGCGCCTCCGATTTTTCCAGTCTTTTCCATAAAGTCGTAGAATACGTGTGTTGGCAGAACATCTATATATAAATGTCTGAGTGCCTCTTCACGTTCAACACGGTAGTCGTCGTTAAGGATCTTCAGATGTTCGTCGATTTTCTTGATAGCCAATTCTTTATCGATAGGTTCATCGCAACCAATATACCAGTGATGAGCAAAAGTCTTGTCGTTGCGGAATCCAGCTACTGTAAATTCGTTGATGTTGATTTTCAACTCATTGGAAATATTCTCAATGGCTTGATTCATATTGTCTTGTGAAAGATGTTCGCCCACCAAACTCAAGAATTGTTTTGTTCTTCCTGTGATAATTATTTCACATTTTTCTTTGTTAACAAATTTTATCATATCACCGATAAGGTATCTCCAGGAACCTGCATTTGTCGAGAGCAATATTGCATAATCGACGCCTTCTTCAATTTCCTGAATTGTCAAAGCCTGGCAGTTAGGTCTTATATTTCCGTCTTCGTCAAAATTGCTTTCGTTGAAAGGAACGAATTCGTAATAGATTCCGTTGTCAACGATAAGTTGCATTATGCGTTTGTTTAAATCTACCTGATAAGCGATGTAACCTTCTGATGCTAAATAACTTTCGCTATAGACGACAGGTTTGCCGAATAATTTCTCGAAACTTTTTTCGTATGGAGCAAAAGCCACGCCGCTGTGAACGTAAGCCGATAATGATGGCCATAAATCGTGGATTGTGTTCAAGTTATATTCTTTGATGATTCTTTCCAAAAGTATTTGTACCCAAGAAGGAACTCCGACGAGAACACCAATGTCCCAAGAAGGAGCTTTTTTAACCATCTCGTCTAACTTTGTATTCCAGTCAGTGGTTTTTGAGATTTTTCTACCCGGTTTATAAAAATACTCGAACCAGAAAGGAAGTTTTGCGGCAGAAATTCCTGACAAATCGCCGGAGTAATAAGTTCCATTGTATTGAAGGTGAGTGCTTCCGCCAATCATAAGGAATCCCTTGTCATAGAAATCCAAAGGAAAATCATATTTGGTAGCGGCGAGAATTTGTCGCAAGCTGGCTTTTTTGATAGAACTTAACATATTGTTTGTGATAGGAATAAACTTGCTGGAAGCTTCCGAGGTTCCAGAACTTAGAGCAAAGTAATTCACTTTTCCTGGCCACGAAACGTAAGTCTCTCCGTTTAAAGCACGGAACCACCAGTTTTTGTACATCGAATTGTAGTCGAAAATAGGAACATTTTTTCTATATGCATCAAAAATATCATCTGATTTAAGAATTTCTTCAAAACGATAATGCTCTCCAAAAGCGGTACATGAAGCTTTCTTGAGCAATTTCTTTAATTCTTTTGTTTGTGCTTTGATAGGGTCTAATCTCTTCTGTTTGATGTCAATAGGAATATTACCAACAGAATAGACAGTCTTCATTAATGAACCAAAAATTTTTGACATTTTATATAAATTTTAAGGTCACAAATTTAGCAATAAAAATGTTTTGATTTTGAAAAAATGTTATTTTTGTAGCAATAAAAATATGTATAACAAACTAAATTTTAAAATGATGAAAAAGTTTTTATTGTTAGTGGCAGTGTTTTGCTTTTTAGGAATCAGCGTTAACGCACAGGATGTATTCCGCAAAGGAGATATCGTAGCTAATGCTCAAATCGGTATAGGAACTTATAGTGGTTATGGAATAGGTTTTCCTCCAACATCAGTTTCTGTAGATTTTGGTGCTTTTGAAAATCTTATTAAAGGTAATAATGGAAGTATTGGTATTGGTGGTTATATCGGTTTTGCAAATTACCGCAACAAAAGCGTTAACAATTTTATTACCTACAAGAACAGGGTAATGCGTATGTGTTTTGCTGCAAGGGGGTCTTTCCACTACCAATTTGTTGATAATCTGGATACATATGCAGGTGCGATGTTGGGTTTATATACCTATAACAGCAAACATGTAGTTAAAGATAATAATGGAAATTCTGTTGTTACAGATGAACAACATAAAAGCAATGCTGGTTTTGCTCATTCTTTGTTTGTTGGAGCCCGTTATTACTTTAGCGATAGTTTTGGTGTGAATGCTGAAGCAGGTTATGGTTTCACAAACATTGCAATCGGTATCACATTCAAGTTCTGATAAATAGCAATTTCAAATATAAGGGGTCGGATCCGATCCCTTTTTTATTTTGTGGCAACAACAACGACTTTTCTTTTTCTTTCAACATTTCCCTCCAAATCGAAAAGCTCGATTTGAACGATATAAATTCCAGGCTCGACACGATGGTCGTTGTCATCGCATCCATCCCATATAGTAAAACCTTCGCTGTTTACTAAACAATTTCTTAATAACTTCCTGATTAAATGTCCTTTGCTATTGAAGATATTGATATTTATACTGAAACCGTTTTCTTCAAGTTTGTAATTTATTGCACAGTTGTCATTGTAACCGTCTCCATCTGGTGAGAAAATCTCAGGAATAATATAAATTTCCTCGTTTTTTATCTCTTCTATTTCATTCATCGACATCGAATTCTTATATCCAGGTGTTCCGTAGTTTGCATTAGAAGAAGCTGAGTGCCAGTTGTTTTTGTCAAGTGAGGAATTGTTGAATGTAATGCGTTCTAAAGCAACTCCTTTTGTTTCTGACAATAAATCGTAATGCATTTTTTCAGAATAATAAGCTACGTCAATAATTTTTCTTGATTTATCACAAATTATTATTGTTGCTTCTTCATTAGGAAGCGAAGGAAATGATTCTAAGTCGATGAAATTATCAGATTCACAATCGTATTGATGTTTAACAATTTCTTCATCAGTTGAAAGCAAAACGTAAGACTTTGGAAGTAAAATTCTGCTTTCGGAGCAAATTTCTTTCACAATAGTATCGGCTGGGTTTGGAAAACTTTCTTTTATTGTTCCTATTAATATTTTGCTTAAATCGATGACTTTTTCCGACCGATTGTAAAGTTCCAGATAATCAACACCTGGACTTATCGGGTCAAAAAGTATTTCGTTGATAATAATGTCGTTAGAATCTGCTCGTTGCGGAATCCCAAAAACAATATCGATTTCTTTTTCAAAACCAATGTCTTTACAATTTTTTACATTGTTGATATTTAACGTATATAAATGTTTTTCTATAAATTCCTGATTGAAAACAAGTTCAACATAGTTGTTTTTATTTTGTATGATATTTATTTCAGACGGATGTTTGTTGATTTCTTTAATGAAATAATTATCAATGGTTTGCAGACTTTCCATATTCATATTCTGATTAAAATATGCTTCAATTGAATTTTTGTTTTTAGGAATAATATAATTGATTTCTGGAAGTATGATATTATTGCTATTAATAGAATTTGTCATTCCTGGCGTACCTCCATTTTTACAGTTCGAGCTGCCCCAATTTGCTTTTCCCGCACATGGATTATTGCAATCAATTTGTTCTAAGGACCAACCGCCTTCTTCTTTGTAATTGACAGAATGCCAAGATGTTTTAAATTCCACTGATGAAATGTAATCGCCTTTTCTGTTAAATAATAATAGATTTGTTCCAGAGTTTGAAATCTGAAAAGAAGAGAAACTTAGACAATTTCCAAATTCTGATAATTCATCAGCGGCATCATTGTGACATAAAATCAAATAATCGTTACCTTGTAATGTAATGTTTTTGTCAAAAATAAGTTCTGTGTCGCCGACAGTCAATTTCCAATTGTTTATATTTATAGGGTAATCTGTAGCATTATATAGTTCAATATATTCATATTCAGGTAATTCTACAGATGGTGATGGATCTGGCATGATTTCGTTTATTACGATGTCGTATGGTTTGGGATTATAATGGAAGAATGTGTACTTCGTCTTTTCTATGATGTTATTATTGAAATCTTTTATGTTTTCAATAATCAAAGTTTGATAAATCTCTTCTTCGATGGATGTCTCAAATTCTAGTATAATCGTAGAATAATCGTTTCCGTAATATACATTTTTTGGATGAATATTTTGATTTTCAATATAATAGTTCTTTGTGTTTAAAGCAGAGTTCTCTTCAATTGCTTCACAGAATTCTAGTTCAAAATGAAAATTGTCTATTATGTCGCAAGTCAGCAATTTTGGCGCAACGCTGTCGATAATTTTTTCACCTATATAAATATCGTCGAAATAAAATTGCTTGGTATTGCTGTTTGTATATTTACAATAAAAACTAAAAAAGACATTGTCGTCGAAAATAATTGGATTATTGTCAAGACCTTCGGTTTCTAATTTGTAGAAATTATTACCGTCTTTGTCAAAAAATATTTCCCAAACGTTTGACCTATCGTATGTTATCTTGACAAAAGTGGAGAAAGAGGAAGCAATGAAAGTATCGACGCCACGACAAATACTTTTCGTTTCGCCGTTGCATAATTGTAAAAGTTCTACTACATCGTTGCTTCCAGATTCTCCGAATCGCAATACATAGGCCCGATTGATTTTTTCCAATTCCTGATTGTCGCATATAAGGTAAATATCGCAGAAGTTATTTGAAGAAGGAGAAAATTTTTCTTTAATCCAAAATCTCCATTCCAAGGTTTCTGTTTTGTTGTAGTCTGTTGATAGCCAGGCAAAACCGCCAGTTTCTGCATTAAGTTGCAACTGATGGTTCTCATTAATTATAAACAAACTGTCATTGCCGAGCCAAGCAGGATTCTCGCTGAAATCACCATCAGAGAAGTCGTCGAGAACCTGAGCCTGACAAAACAAAAAACTAGTTATAAAACTGATTAAAAATAGAATCGATTTCATAGTTTAAGGTTTTTAAAAATTACGCTTTTATGATTGCTAATAAATTCGTATTTTTGCAGGTAAAAGTACAACTTTTTTATTTAACTTTTTGATTTTTAACATTTTTTAACATTTGAACGTAATAATGTTGATTATGGGCAAAAAAAGTTGGTAAAAACAGGCTTTTTATTAACATTTATTAAGATTTGATTATGAAAGTAGCTATTATTGGAGCCACAGGTTTGGTTGGACAGAAGATGATTCAAGTATTGCAAGAGCAAAAATTTCGCTTCGATGAGATAATTGTCGCTGCTTCCGAAAAATCTGTGGGTAGAAAAATATCTTATCAAGACAAAGTTTTGACATTGATTTCGGTGGAACAAGCCATCGAAGAAAAACCAGATATCGCCATTTTTTCTGCAGGTGCAGAGGCTTCTTTAAAATATGCCCCTAAATTTGCCGCAAATGGGACTTATGTCATTGACAATAGTTCGGCTTGGCGCAGAAATGCCGACATTCCTCTGGTCGTTCCTGAGATTAATGCATCCGACATAACTGTTGATAATCACATAATTGCTAATCCTAATTGCACAACAATTTGCATGCTGATGGCAATAGCTCCATTGCATAGAAAATTTAACGCAAAAAGATTGGTGATTTCGACTTATCAGTCTGTTAGCGGCAGCGGACAAAGAGGTCTCAATCAACTCGCTTGCGAACAAAGAGGCGAAGTGTCTGATAATCCTGCTTATCCGCATCAAATTCATGAGAATGTGATACCTCATGGCGGTTCTTTTATGGAAAATGGATACACTGCCGAAGAAGAGAAACTTGTTTTTGAAACTAACAAAATATTGCATTCTGACATTGCAGTGACAGCAACGGTTGTCAGAGTTCCAGTCTATGGCGGTCACTCGGAAAGCATAAATGTTGAGTTTGAAAAACAATTTGATATAGAAGAAGTTAAAGAAATATTGTCGAAAACTCCAGGTGTTGTCGTTTGTGATGATCCTGCTGAAAATTTATATCCAACTCCCGTGATGGCATACGATAAAGACGAAGTTTTTGTCGGTCGTATCCGTCGTGATTACAGTATAGAAAAAGGTGTGAATCTTTGGGTCGTTTCTGACAATATTAGGAAAGGTGCTGCAACTAATGCCGTACAAATCGCTAAATATATCATAGAGAATTTTAAGATATGAAAGTTTATAATAATTTCAGCGATTATAAGAATGATAGGGTGCAGTCTTCTGTATCAAAAGCGATTGTTACGATTGGCACTTTTGATGGCGTGCATCTCGGACATCAGGCAATCCTGAAAGATATGGTGAATGCTGCGAAAGAGATTGATGGCGAGACAGTTGTAATTACGTTTTATCCGCATCCGCGTCAGGTTCTCAATATTGATAGTCCAAATCTTAGATTTATAAATACTCAGGAAGAAAAATTGAGACTTTTAGAGAGTATCGGTATTGATAATGTCATTGTTGTGAACTTTACGAAAGAATTTTCGCTTATTTCTTCTGAAAGTTTTATCAGCGATTATATTGTAAAAAATATTGCGCCTGTTAAGTTGGTTATCGGTTATGATCATCATTTTGGTAAGAACAGAATGGGCGATTTCAATCTTCTTCAAGATATGAAGAATAAATATAATTTTGAATTGCAACGTGTTAAAGCTCAAGATGTTGAAAATATAGCCGTCAGTTCTACCAAAATTCGTCATGCTTTGAAACAAGGTGACGTGGCTCATGCCAATGCGCTTTTAGGTTATCAGTATTCATATCTCGGAAAAGTCGTTTCGGGAAATAAAATAGGAAGAGAGATCGGTTACAGAACAGCAAATTTGGATGTGAAGAAAGAATATCGTCTGATAGAGACTCCAGGTGTTTATGCAACTTACGTTGATTATGAAGACGTATCATATAAATCAATGACTTATATAGGAAAAAAACCTACTGTCAATAATGATGACGTGGAAAATATCGAAGTCCATATCTTTGATTTTGACCAAGATTTATACGATAAAGACATAAAGATTCGTTTTGTTTCAAGAATCAGGGCAGAGCAGAGATTCGACAATCTGGATGCTCTGAAAAAACAACTCGAAATAGATGAAAAGAAAATTAGAGAAATATTATAATTGATTAACATTCTAAAATTTAAATGATATGAAAAAGTTTTTGACACTATTAACTATTATGTGCATTGTTTCTTTTATGAAACCAGCGCAAGCATGTACAAACTTCTTAATCACACCAGGCGCATCAGCCGACGGTTCTTCAATGATTTCATACGCTGCTGACTCACACGTCCTTTACGGTGAGTTGTATCATTATCCAGCAGCAGATTATCCAGAAGGTACTATGAGACATATTTATGACTGGGATTCTGGAAGATATTTAGGTCAGATTCCAGAAGTGGCTCACACTTACAATGTTGTAGGTAATATGAATGAATGGCAGCTCGCTATTGCTGAGACAACTTACGGCGGACTTCCAAATCTTGGTAATCCTGATGGTTTAATCGATTACGGTAGCTTGATTTACATCACATTACAACGCAGTAAGACAGCTCGTGAAGCTATCAAGACAATGGCTGAATTGGTTGCTAACTACGGTTATATGAGCGACGGTGAGTCATTCTCGATAGCTGACCCTAACGAAGTTTGGATTATGGAACTCATCGGTAAAGGTCAAGAGAAAGGCGCTGTTTGGGTAGCTCTCCGTGTGCCAGACGGTTACGTATCAGCTCACGCTAACCAAGCTCGTATCACAACTTTCCCATTGGCAAACAAAGCAAACAAAAACAGTATCACTTCAAAGCACATCGACAAACTTTTGACAGATCCTAACATCGACTGTGTTTATGCAGCCGACGTTATTTCTTTCGCAAAGAAAAACAACTTATATGCTGGTCCTGATGGACAATTCTCTTTCTCAGATGTTTACGCTCCAGTAGATTTCAGTGGCGCACGTGCTTGCGAGATCCGTGTATGGGCTATGTTCAACCAAGTTGTTGATGGCATGGATCAATATTGGGACTATGCAACAGGAAGAAACATCAATCGTGCAAAACCATATGTAAGTGGCGAAGTTCAAACTCCAGAAAATTTCCCAACCAACAGAATGCCTCTCTGGGTTAAACCTAATGAGAAAGTCAGTGTTTTGGATATGATGGCATTTATGCGCGACCACTTAGAAGGAACAGAACTCGATATGACTCAAGATATTGGCGGTGGTCCTTTCCATTGTCCTTACAGAGCACGTCCAATGGGCTGGGAAGTTGATGGCGTTGAATATGTTCACGAACGCGCAACAGCAACACAACAAACAGGCTTCTCTTTCGTAGCACAATGTCGTCCTAACACCATTAATAATATAGGTGGTATTATTTGGTTCGGCGTTGATGATGCAGCAAGCACGGTATATTGTCCAATGTACACATGTATGACAGAAATTCCACTTTGTTTCAGAGAAGGCAATGGCGATATTATGGAATATTCAGAGACAGCAGCATTCTGGGTCTTCAACCAAGTAACAAACTGGGCTTATACAAAATATAGCTACATTCACCCTGAAATCGCTGAGAGACAAGCAGCATACGAACAAGGTTGGGTTGAATTAGTAAAAGATATTGATGCAGAAGCTGCTAAGTTATATGAAGAAAATCCTGCTGAAGCAGTGAAATTCCTTACCACATTCTCAAGTTTAGAAGCAGAGAAATTAACGGCTGATTGGAGAGAGTTCTACAAATATTTATTCGTTAAATATATGGACTTCAACGTTAAGACAAAACAAGATACTCCAAAGAATTACAAATATTATGCTCCAAAAGTGGAACAGCCTAAGTTCAGTGACGATTTCTACAGAGCAATAATCCAACAAACAGGCGACAAATTGAAAGTCTATTGATTAATCCATAAATTTTAAAGAAGACGAAGGCTCTATGCAGTCCTTCGTCTTTTTTTATCTTTGAGAAACAGTTTCCAAATTCTGTTTTTGCTGTCTATCTCCATCACGACCAAGATGCCTGCCGCGATAGCAATCGTTGTCTTTATGGTTACGAGACCTGTCTGTATGGCTGTGAAAAAATCTTTCGCTATTATTTATTAGCCAATAGCCATTTTTCGTTATTTCTGCGATACAATGAAAATACTCCTGATTTACAATTATTAGCCTTGTTTGCTCAACAGATTCCCTTTTTTGGAATCTGAAAACCTCAGAAACTGAAAGGTCTAAGGGGCAAAACTTAAAACTGAATCAGGCTTGTTTGAACATAAGAACACATTGGAATCGTTGTCGAAGATTTGAAATTAGTTTGTGACGTTGAAGGATATTGTTGATTTTGAACTGTTTAGTAGTGAACTTGAGTGGTTGTTTACAAACAACAGCAAGAAGAACAATGCATGACGCAAGCCTGTTGATCCTGTTTTCATACTGAAGGGACTGTTTTTCAGAGAAGTTGGAATGCTGAGGGCGGCATTCTACATCGGATTCACAAATCAGGTCTATAATATGTGCAGATTGTTTCAGATAAAGAAGTGTCATTTTGATTGGGTTGTAAGTTAAGTGTAGATAATCAACTATTTACCCACCCAAATTTTTGTAAAAAAATTAAAAAATGTTTGGATTTATAAAATTAAATTAACCCGAATTCGATATAAATTTTGTTGATAATATGGTCGCCTGCTATGTATGTGATGATGATCCCTGTCATATCTGGGTGATTTGACTTATGACGTGTCTGGCGGCGGTTCTTATGAACATTATTTGGCATGTCCTGAGAGCAATAGGACGAATCATAGACTTGGATTCCGGAAAAGTGTGGATGGTGGATATTGTTATGGTTAACGTCAGAAGTTCAACAGTCTTAGTTCGAAGTTCAAAAGTAGTGACGTATCAAATTTCACAAGTTCACGTCCCTTATGTTATTTCACTTCCTTCAAATCCTTGATAATATCAAAAAAATGCGAAAAGTTAAAGAATGTTAAAATTGTAAAAGCGAGGATTTTTTTTGTTTATATTTTTGTGTAGTAACTAAAAAAATCTTTCGTCTTTCGTTTTTCGTCTTTATACTTTTTCTATCTTTGCAACCTTAATTAATTAACAAAGTTATTTATGAAGAAGTTTTTATTGATTGTTTGCGCAATGTTGGCTTTGAATGTGGCAACAGCGCAGAAAAATGTGCTTCTTGAAGAAGCTACAGGTACTTGGTGTCAGTATTGTCCTGCTGGTAACTATTATATCGATTCTTTGCATGGTGTTTATGACAATATCATTGCGATTGCAGTTCACTCCAATGATGTCATGGAAAATGCAGAATATTTTGCATCAACAGCTTTGATTTCGGCACCTTCAGCTAACATCGGTCGTCGTTTTCAAGGAAAGAATTACGAAGAATGGTTCAGCTTCGTGCAACAGGAAATGAATCTTCCAGCAAAAGCTATTATCAGTATTGATAACCAATTTAATGAAACAACCAGAGAATTGGTGACATCAGTTTCTGTTACCGCTCTCGAGAATATTTCGGGCAACTATCGTATCTCAGCAATAGTTTATGAAGATGCTGTTACAGGTCCGGCTCCTCAATATAATCAAGCAAATATATATTCTGGTGGTTATCTTCCAATGGGTGGTTACGAAAGTCTTCCTAACCCAATACCTGCAACCAGAATAGCTTATGATCACGTAGGTCGCGAAGTTCTTGGTGGATACAGTGGCGAAACAGGAATGCCATCTACATTAATGTCAGGAGAAACATATTCTCATTCATTCTTATATACAGTTCCTGAAGGTTATAATCATAACTATATCAGAGTTGCTGGTCTTTTGCTTGCTGAAGACGGAACAGTAGATAATGTAGAAAGAAGTGCATATTTGAATGGTTCAGAAAATGCAGCTCCAAAATTCATTTCAGCTCCTATAACAGAAAATTTCGCTCTCGTAAATTACCTTTATAATATATACGTTCACGATACAGATGATAAAAACCTCACAATCTCTGTCGAAGAAAAACCAGAATGGTTGTCATTTGAACAGTATGATAATAAATCAGCAGCCTTGTATGGCATGACGACAACTCCTGGCGAATATGATGTAGTAGTTAAAGTCAGCGATGGCAAGACCGAGACAACACAATCATATACTATCGTGGTTAGCGAACCATTGGATGCAGCATGGGAATATTTAGGACTTAGAGGCATAACAGAAAGCAGTGTCTATATGTACCTTTTCGGTTCATGTACGCATGACGGCAACGCTTATTTATTTGTGAAGGAATACGGATTTCCATCAGTTTATAAATATGATGGACAAACAGGTTTATGGAGCAAGTTAGGTACTTTGTCGGATATGATGGCATACGACGGCAGCATAGTTGTTGACGAAAACGGCGTTGTCTATGTGGTTTATGCTTTGATGGGCGACCAACAAACTGATTATGATGATATGATTCAAGTTAAAAAATATGAAAACGATCAATGGTCGGATGTCGGCAATTTTGGCAGAGCAGGCGGTGTTCCTAAATTGGCTATGAGTTCGGACAATGTTCTTTATTTAAGTTTCAGGGATTATGCTGAAAACAACAGATATTTCGTTTATAGATATATCAACAACGATTGGGAACGTCTTGGCGGTGATGTCAGTGGCGGCACATGGGCAAAGTTAGCATTGGATAATAACAATACGCCTTATGTCTCTTGGGTAGATACATACGCAGGCAATATATTATATGTGTCAAAACTCGTTGGCGAAGTATGGTTGGTAGTTGGTGGTGAAGCTGTTTCTGCTGAAGAAGGCTGCTATTACTATCAAGACTTGGCAATTGATAACGATGGCAATGTTTATATAGCATACTGCGCTTATCCAAGCAATATCCTTACGACATACCGTTACAATGGAAGCGCATGGGAATCTATAGGCTCTGAGTTAACATCAACTCTTCCTATCAAGGGTCTCGATGTAGCATTGGATAATCAACAGAACTTCTATGTCTCATTTGCTGATATGAATATGGAAAACAGAATGACAACCGTGAAATATAACGGCGAAGAATGGTCATTTGTAGGACAAAGAGCATACTCTGATCCAGGTGATGCTTATATGTCAATGTCAATGTTAGACAACAATCCTTGCGTTTTCTACACTGACGTGACAAATGGAAACAAGGCTTCAGCAATGTACTATATGCCATATAACTTCTTGTTCCCTCCTTATAATCTCGAGGTGGAAGTTGTAGATAATAAGGATGTAGTTTTAACATGGGAAACACCTAATACACAGGAGATGACACCATTAAGCTATAATATTTACAGAAACGATGCTAAAATAGGTAATACAGCACAAATGACATACACTGATGAAGACTTGACTGTTGGTTTGCATCGTTACACTGTCACTGCTGTTTATGAAGACGGAGAGTCATCGCCAGCAGGTCCTGTATCAGCAGAAATAACAGTCTCTATAACAGAAAATAACGAAGTGGCTTTTGTTTTATATCCAAATCCAACAGAGAATTACGTCACAATTGAAAGTGCAAAAGAGGCAGAAGTGAAGATTTATTCAATCAACGGACAGATGGTATCTCAACAAAATATAAGCGAAGGTATCAATAGTATTGATATTTCTGCACTTAATGCTGGAATGTATTTCTTCGACGTTAACGGTACAATGGTTAAGATTGTGAAGAAGTGATAAAAGGCGAAAGTCTAATGACTAAAGTTTAATGAGAGCTCTTTGTCAATAAGGGCTCTCTTTTTTACTGCAAAATTTATGATTATTTTCTGTCAAAGAAGATACTTTTTCCGCTAACTGATAGAGGAAGAGCGAGAACCATGTTGCATTCGGGCATCATGTTGAGTGCGAGGACAGCCTGACCTACAGAAAACATAACACGGCTATCGACTCGCATGTCGGCAGCGAGTGAAACAGCAGAACCGATGGCAATACCTAAATCGTTGGCATTGAAGAAACAAGGAATGTTTTTTGGTTTCTCGCCGCAAGTCTTGAAGCCGCATGCTGCGCAATTCAATCCTAACGGACTTATCTTCATTCCGAATAAAACTATCGCGCCGCATTTTAAAATATTTTCTGCGTCACGGTTCAGAAATTCCATATTACGTTCCACAGCGAGTTGTTTCATTTTTTCAGCCAAAGTAACAATCGTTTCGTCGGTTGCGACGGCTAGAACGAGATTGTCAGTTCCTCTTGCCTTTGGTGCAGTGCGAGCCGCTGTCATCAGCATCTTGGCGATGTCTTTGATATTATCATTACGGATGTCTTCTTCAAAAGTTATCATAATAAAAAGTTTTATGTTTAATGAAATACAAAATTAAGGAAAAAAGTTTTGATTTTTTCTGTTTTTATATCTTCTTTTTTTTACAGAAAAATTGTATCTCTGTAGGTTGTTTGATGACTCTTAGTGCGCGTTTATTACTTATTCTTATTAATATTCTCAAAAAAATATTTATTATCTTTGCAACTTAATTTAAACTTATAAAACTCTATAAAAATGGAAAATAACGACAAACATTTCAAGCGTTACACGGTAACGACAGCATTACCATACGCTAATGGTCCTGTGCATATTGGTCACTTAGCCGGCGTGTATATCCCTGCCGACACTTACGTCCGTTACCTGCGAATGAAAGGTGAAGAGGTTTTGTTTGTCGGAGGATCCGACGAACACGGCGTGCCAATCACTATCAAAGCTGAAAAAGAAGGCTGTACTCCTCAAGACATCGTCGATAGATACCACAACATAATCAAGAAGTCTTTCGAAGAACTCGGAATAAGCTACGACATCTATTCTCGTACTTCTTCTAAAACTCACCACGATACAGCTGCCGCTTTCTTCAAGAAACTCTACGAGGACGGGAAATTCATCGAGAGAGAAACAGAACAATTCTTTGATCCAGAAAGAAATAAATTCTTATCAGACCGCTACATCATCGGTACTTGCCCTAAATGCGGCAACGATCACGCTTACGGCGACCAATGCGAGAAATGCGGTTCTTCTATGAGTCCTGACGAACTTATCAATCCACATTCTGCTCTCAGCGGCGCTCAGCTCGTCAAGAAAGCAACAAAACACTGGTATCTTCCTTTAGACCAATACGAAGCATGGCTCCGCGAATGGATTATTGAAGGTCATAAAGAATGGAAACCTAACGTATATGGTCAGGTTAAGAGTTGGTTAGACAACGGACTGCAACCTCGCGCTGTCACCCGCGACTTAGACTGGGGCGTGCCAGTGCCTCTCAAAGAAGCCGACGGTAAAGTTCTTTACGTTTGGTTCGACGCTCCTATAGGTTACATCTCAAATACCATTGAACATTGCACAGAAAATGGAACAGACTGGAAAAAATGGTGGAAATACGAAGATACGAAACTCGTCCATTTCATCGGTAAAGATAATATCGTATTCCATTGCATCATATTCCCTTGCATGTTGAAAGCTTACGGCGATTATATAGTTCCTGAAAATGTTCCAGCAAACGAATTCCTCAACTTGGAAAACGACAAGATCTCAACATCTCGCAACTGGGCTGTATGGTTGCATGAATATCTCGAAGAATTCCCTGGCAAACAGGATGTTCTGCGTTATGTTCTCACAGCAAATGCTCCTGAGACAAAAGACAACAACTTCACATGGAAAGATTATCAAGACAGAAATAATAACGAATTGCTCGCTATCTTCGGCAACTTCGTAAATCGTACATTGGTTCTTACTCATAAATATTTCGAAGGCAAAGTTCCAGCAATGGCAAATCTTAACGAAAAGGACAATGCCGCAATCGAAGAAATGAACCAATATCCTGAAAAGATAGGTCATCTTTTGGATACATATAAATTCCGCGAAGCTTTGTCAGAATTGATGAACCTCGCTCGTCTTGGAAATCGTTATCTTACTGAAAATGAACCTTGGAAACAATTCAAGACTGACCCTGAAAGAGTTAAGACAGTTCTCGCAGTATCATTACAAATAGTTGCAAAACTCGCAATCTTGTCAGAGCCATTCCTTCCTTTCTCAGCTAAGAAATTACAAGCTATGATTGGTTTGAATGTTGAAGGATGGAATCAAGCAGAAGAAACAGTTTTGTTGCCAGAAGGCAGCGCTATCGGCGAAGTTGAGTTGTTATTCACAAAGGTTGAAGACGAGACTGTTGCCGCTCAAGTCAAGAAGTTGGAAGATACTAAGAAACAAAACGAATTGAATGCTTGGGCTCCAAATCCAATCAAGCCAAATACTAACATCGATGAGTTTGGCAAGATGGACATCAGAGTGGGAACAGTTTTGGAATGCACCAAAGTCCCTAAGGCTGACAAGTTATTACAATTCCTCATCGATGACGGCATGAACAAGCGCACCATCGTTTCAGGTATCGCTAAATATTATCCAAATCCTGAAGATCTGGTCGGTAAACAAGTCTGCTTCATCGCCAACTTCGAGCCTCGCAAGTTAAAAGGCGTCACCAGCGAGGGCATGATTTTATCGGCAGAAGACAAAGACGGAAGATTGGTCGTTGTCACGCCAAGTCAGCCAGTCGCTCCAGGAAGTAATGTTGGCTAAATTAGAATCTGAGAATTTGAAAAACTGAGAATCTGAGAATTTTCAGTTTTCCAGATTTTATTCTTCTCAGTTTTATCTAAGAGAAGGATAGAATGCGTCTTCGATGTGTTCTATCCTTTTTTCGTTATTCTTATCTACAATAATTGATATTATGTCGAAGCGGACGTCATTATCGTATTGATAACGATTGACGTAAGAGTTTGCTGCCCAGATAAGATGCCTTTGTTTGAAAACATCGACGCTTGCTTCTGGTTCGACGAGGTAAGTACAGCGCCGAGTTTTAACTTCCACAATGACCAAAGTATCGCTGTCCTTAGCGATAATGTCAATTTCTTTATGACCGTTAGACCAGTTTCTTTCTAAAATCTGATAACCTCGTTCAAGAAGATAATCGACGGCGATTTGTTCGCCTAATGCACCTAATTCATTATGTGTTGCCATATTTCATAAATTTTGAGTTCGGCGACAAATATACAAATAATTATCCGAAATAAGATAAATGTTTATAATTAATGTTTTTTATAAAAAAAACTGTGACCATTAAAAAATAGTCACAGTAAAAACAAAGTATCTAGGTTATTAAAATTATTTAACGATAATTTTTTTAGTGACAACATTACCGTTTTCTAACAGACATTTTACGAAGTATAAGCCAGACGTAAAATCTGAAACAGAAACTCTTTCAATTTTTCCAGATACTTTTTCCATACTATTAACATTTTTACCCCAAATATCAAAAATCTCGTAAGAAACGATGTCGCCGCTTATGTTTATATAATCGGTTGATGGATTAGGATATATGAACACCACATATTTTTCTTCAGAATATTGTTCTACGCCAATCGGGAAATGGTGTGTCAGGACGGGGAAGCCGTTGTTAGAGTTGTCTTCGTCATATTTCCAGACATTCGTACCGTTGTTAAGCAGCGTTACAAATTCGTGAGAGCGCATAAATTCAGCGGTCTTGACTTCACCGAGTTCGTTTGAATTTTCTATGCAAGTCGATAAGTAATAACAGTTTTCTATTGCGTTTTCCGAAGTTGTATTTCCTGCGACTCCACCTATAAATTCAGCGGTTTCAGATGCATTGATGGTTCCGACATTATAACAATTTTTTATATGAGAACTACCGAATACTCCGCCAGCGATTCCACCGACAAAGTCATTTCCTGTTATGTTACCAACATTATAGCAATTCTCAATATTTTTCGGTCTGTAAGACACTATTCCCCCGACAAAATTGCCGCCTTTTATATCGCCAATATTGAAACAATTTTTTACTGAATTAACGAATTCTGCAATACCAGCCGCCGATTCTGTTGATTCAATATCAACATTTGCCACACAATTTTCCAGGTTGCCGCCAGAAGCAGAGATGCCTGCGCAATTTTTATTTTCAATATTAATGCTACCTTCTATGTAGAGGTTAATTATTTTAGATGTTTCTGGCAAGTAATTGAAAAAACTTGCTTCGTGGCTGAACCATAATGATTTATCGTTATTAATCTCAGAATTGTTATCGATATAAAGTCCTGTTATTTTGTGATAATTTCCGTCTAAAGTTGCATCAAATGACTTTATTTTACCTTTCATACTTAAACCTGCTGATATTGGAATCCATTGATTATCTGCACTTCCGTTAAGGTCAATATCGGTTGTAAGTTGGAAATATTTACCTTCTGTCCATTCGGAGTAATCGTAATTTATAAGATATACGAGCCATGCGAGATTTTGGGCGTTTTCAATAAGATAAGGATCGTTTTCAGTTCCGGAGCCTTTTGTTATGGATTCGCGTTTTCCGTTCCACACGCTCTGCGCCGTCAGGTTCATTCCTAAGAGAATGAGAACCAATATGTATATGTACTTTTTCATGGTCTTACTTATTTAAATTGTTAATAAAATAATCTTTGATATAGTCTGCCCATTCATTCATTTCGTTCTTGTCGAATTTTACGGAAGGCCAATAAGTTACAAAAGCCTTGTCGATGATGTTGACTTCGCCGCTTTCAAAAGTGAATGGTCCCGAAGAAGCGAAGCCGCGTCTGTCGCCGCTGTCGTTAGGAACTCCATTGTTGGCGGTTTCCTCGCTCCAAGAAAATTCGGTGTTAGGATTAACTCCTCCCGTTCCCCAATTGTATGGATCGGAGTCGTCTGGATACATGAACTTGCATGGTATTTCAGATACGCCTGGTGCTCCATTAACGCCATTGCCGCCGTAATAAATATTATCTCCGTTTCGCCAATAACCTTTGAGAATATTGTAATATTCTTCGGCAGTGTTAGGGTCTCCATTGATAGCATCACTATTGTTGTTATATACAAAACTGCTCATTCCCAATCGCTCGTTGTCAACAATGCCGTCTCCATAACCAAAGCCGTTAATGCTTTCGTCAACAATCTGAAAGCCGTTCTCATCATACTTCGGATTGTCGATTCCGTCAGCGTCGGCATTAGCTCCGCTGAGACACATAACTAATTGTGCTGGAGGATTGTCTCCGTATGAACCTTGTTCTCCGTTACCGTCAATATCAGTAGAATTATAGCAATAGAAATATCCTTTTTCTACATTGCATCCTATGTAATCGTCTTTGCTGTATCCTATGTCAAGGTCGTTCCAAAGACCGATATATACATTATTATAATTGTTCGATGAGCGGTTATAGATCCAATAACGCATGAAAAGTGTGTTGTTTAGTTTTTCATCTTCTGGTGCGTCGAAACCATATAACATACAATGTATTTCCACACCGAGTGCCTTGCCGCCAGACTCAGTATGTGCGTCATAATTATCGTTAAAGATACAAAAGAGAGCCATGTCGCCGAGAATGTCAGGATAGTCGCCTTTTTCAGGATTGTAGAATCCGTCGCCGTCAGTGTCGATGAAAGGAGCGAGATTGGCAGCATAGCCGTCTTCTACATTGCCATGAGCTGGCCACGTAAGAATGTCTTCAGGGATGTCGGTGCTGGTGTTATTGATGATGGCATCAATGTCGGAACGTTTTATTTTCCATACATGATGATGTGCCATGATGCTGTAGATGTCGTTCGTAGCTTCATTAATACGAAGAGGTCCAGACCAATAATCTTCGCCAACCTGATTATAACGTACAGCAGCGCAATGAATGTCATTAGAGTCATCAAGACCTGCAATGCATATTGTATTGCCGAAAATCGTTGAGCAATCTCCGTCTGCAGGAACAACATAATTGCTATAGCCTGTAGGGCTGTTAGTCAATCTAAGAAAGTTACCAGTACCATACAATGTTGTCTTGATGTTGTTGATGTCGATAGTTGCTTCTGGATGAATCTGAGCTTTCAGTTCGGGTAGTAGCAGAAGCATTAAGCTTAGGATTAAGAATTTTTGTTTCATGGCAAATATTTTATTGTTTACGTTGCAAAAATATAATCGCAAAACCCCGAATGCAAGTAATTAATCTATGCATTTTTATGCATAATGCATAATAGAATTAAAATTTTGAATAATAGTTCTTTATATGAAAAAACGCATGATAATGCATAGAGGAAGTGGAACGTGAGCAATGAATTTTGATCAAATAGTTTTTAACTTTAAAACTACTCTAAACTCTACACTATGAACTCTCAACTTTTTTCGTATCTTTGCATAAATTGAAATCAATCAAATTATTATAATATGAAAAAAGTACTTTTAACATTATTTATCGTAGCGTCGCTTTTTACAAAAGTGAGAGCTGATGAAGGAATGTGGATTCCTATGTTGTTGCAAGACAACGAACAAGATATGCATGAGATGGGAATGAACATCACAGCCGATGACATCTATTCCATCAATCATAGCAGTATGAAAGACGCTGTCGTTCTTTTCGATGGCGGATGCACAGGTGAGATTGTTAGCAATCAAGGTCTCCTTCTTACTAACCATCACTGCGGTTTCGACTGGATTCAATATCATAGTACTGTCGAGAAAGATTATCTCACTCACGGTTTCTGGGCGATGTCGAAAGAGGAAGAACTTCCTTGTCCAGGCATTTCTGCTGTTATGTTGAAGAGAATGGAAGACGTTACCGACCGTGTTTTTGAAGGCATTACAAGAGAGACAACCAACGAAGAGAGAACTGAAATTGTCAGCGAAAATATCAAGAAGATAAAAGAAGAAGCTGAGGCAAACAGCGACTATCAAGTAATTATAAAATCATTCTATCATGGCAACAAATATTACATGATTTATAATGAGGTGTTTAAAGATGTCCGCATGGTTGGCGCGCCACCTTCAAATATCGGCAAGTTCGGCGGCGACACCGACAACTGGGTATGGCCTCGTCACACCGGCGACTTCTCAGTATTCCGTATTTACGTTTCTCCGGATGGAAAAGCTGCTGATTATAGCGAAGATAACGTGCCTTATACACCAAATTATCATTTCCCTGTTTCTTTAAAAGGTGCTAACGAAGGCGACTTCACTTTCGTGTTTGGCTATCCTGCTCGTACAAATGAATATCTTCCAGCTGTCGCTGTTCATCAAGAATCTAACGTTATTTATCCAGTCAGCGTTGACCTCCGCGGAAAAATCCTCGACATCTATAACAAACATCAAGAAAAAGATCCTCATGTGAGAATCCAGTACGCATCAAAACATGCTCGTCTCGGCAACGGATGGAAAAAATGGATGGGCGTCATCGAAGGTATCAACAACTTCAAAGGTATTCAAAAGAAAAAAGAATTCGACAGACAATTCACAGAATGGGCTTATAAGAGCCGTCAAAGAGGCGCTTACCTTAATTTAATTTCTGACTTTGAGAAAGTATATGCTGAATATGAACCTTATCGCTTGGCAACTACATATCTCACAGAGACAGTGCTTCAAATTGAAATAATGACTTTCGCGGCAGAGTTTAATGCACTCGCTCAAGTCACAAAAGATACTCCTCAAGAAGAGATTGACAAACTTATTGCTAATGCTAAAGAAGCAACAAAAGTATTCTTCAAAGACTATTATCAGCCAATAGATGAAGAAGTTGCAGCTATGGTACTTCAAGAATATATCGATAATCAACCTGAAGGTTTCCGTCCAGAACTTCTTAACACTATAGTTGAAAAATATGCCGACGTTCAAGCTTACGTAGATGAATTGTTCGCAAATACAATGTTCGTCTCAGAAGAAAATGTTAATAAGTTTTTAGATGAGTTCAAGGCTTCTAAGGCAAAGAAACTCGCTAAAGACCCAGCATTGATGGCATACAATAATGTTATGGATTTCTACTTGAATAATGTAAAACCAAAGAGCGTAGAATTAAATGATCAAATCTCGGATTTACAAAGAGTGTTCATGCGTGGTCAAATGGAATATCACGCTGACCAAAATCCTGACAAGAAGATATATCCTGATGCAAACTTCACATTACGTGTTACTTATGGTAAGATTGGCGGTTTCTCACCAAAAGACGCTGTTCGTTACAAACACTTCACTACTTTAGATGGTATCATGCAAAAGGAAAATCCTGCTATCTACGATTATGTCGTGACTGACCGTTTGCGTGAACTTTATGAAGAAAAAGATTATGGTCGTTACGCTGATAAAGACGGCAGTATGCACGTTGCTTTTATCGCTGGAAACCATACAACTGGCGGCAACTCTGGAAGTCCTATCTTAAATGCCGATGGTCATCTTCTCGGTCTTAACTTTGACCGTACTTGGGAAGGAACAATGAGCGACTTGATTTACGATCCTTCTATCTGCAAGAATATCTCTGTCGATATTCGTTATGTTTTGTTCATCATCGACAAATATGCTGGTGCAGGACATTTGGTTGAAGAAATGACAATCATAGAATAATCCATAATTTAGGAAGTTGGATTTATCAATAAATAAAGGTCGTCTAAGATTTAGGCGACCTTTTCGTTGATGTATTTTATTGTTTTATTTAATCGCTGCTATGCCAGGGAGCTCTTTTCCTTCAATAGCTTCGAGCAATGCGCCGCCGCCGGTTGAGACGTAAGACACATCATTCGACATGTTGAACTTGTTGATGCAGGCAACAGAGTCGCCGCCGCCAATCAAAGAAAAAGCTCCGTTCTTCGTGGCTGTTACGATAGCTTCTGCAATGGCGCGTGAACCGTTAGAGAAGTTGTCGAATTCGAAAACGCCGCAAGGTCCGTTCCACAAAATTGTCTTTGAATTCTTAATCACTTCACCGAACAATTCTCTTGTCTTTGGACCAATGTCCATGCCTTCGTAAGCTTCAGGAATATCCATTGGATCGACAATCAAAGTGTTTGCGTTATTGCTGAAATCGTCGGCAACGACAGCATCGATAGCCAAAACCAAATTGACTCCTTTTTCCTTTGCCTTGTCAAGAATTGAAAGCGCGAGGTCAAGCTTGTCGTTTTCGCAGATTGACTTGCCGATATTTCCGCCGAGAGCTTTCTTGAATGTGTAGGTCATACCTCCGCAGAGTATGAGATTATCGACTTTTGTCAAAAGGTTTTCGATGATTTCAATCTTTGTTGAAACTTTCGAACCGCCCATAATAGCTGTGAAAGGACGTTTAATGTCTTTCATAACCTTATCGATAGCTTCAACTTCTTGAGACATGAGGAATCCGTACATTTTATGTTCGGTGTCGAAATAGTCGGCTATTAAAGCTGTTGAAGCGTGGGCGCGGTGTGCTGTTCCGAAAGCGTCGTTGATGTAATAATCTGCGTAAGATGCCAAAGTTTTTGTAAATTCTTTTTGACTTTCTTTAAGAGCTTTCTTTGCTTCGTCGTAGCCATCTTCGCCTTTTTCTATGCCGCGAACCTTGCCTTCTTCTTCAGCGTAGAAGCGGAGGTTTTCGAGTAAAAGGACATCGCCGTTTTGCATAGCAGCAATCTTATCGGCTGCTTTCATGCAGTCGTCAGCAAAAGCTACTTCTTTGCCTATGACGTTACTGAGGTAATTTACAATATGTTTGAGAGAATATTTCTCATCAGGATTTTTCTTAGGACGACCGAGGTGTGACATTAATATCAGCATTCCGCCATCGTTGATGACTTTGTTGATAGTTGGCATTGCTGCGCGAATACGGGTGTCGTCAGTTATGATGAAATTCTCGTCCAACGGAACGTTGAAGTCAACGCGAACAATGACACGTTTGCCTTCGAAGTTAACTTGTTCTATGTTTTTCATAATTAATTGTGTTATTTAAATTGTTTTGTTAATAAGTTTTTGTAGCATCTCGTATTTATGTCTCGTCGCTTTTGCTGCCACTAAGCACATCCGGAAACCTTCTTTTCCATCCAGAAATCCTAATCTTATAAAATAATGTTGGATGAAAAAATATATAGGCGAGACTATTTTAAGCAAACCAGCGTTTTTCTTTCCTTTGTCGAAATAATGCTGGGCTCTCAGTTCTGCAAATTTAAACACTTGTTTCTCAAAGTCTTCCGGTTTATTATAAGAATAATGTAGAAGGTCGCCTTTGAGATGAATCTCTTTTGTCTTTATAGAGAATTTTATGATTTCATGTACTATGCCTTCCCATTTACCGACATTACGGTTCCAGATTCTTATTTTCTTATCAGGATAAAAACCAGAATGATGAATCCATTTTCCGCAATAGTTGTTTAATCTGTTGAAAGAAAATACGATATTGTCGTCGGTTTCGCTTTCTTTTAGTTTAAGAATAGATTTTTTAAGTTCTTCAGATAGAGCTTCGTCGGCATCGATGGAAAGAATCCAATCGTTGGTAGCCAATCTGTTGGCGAGGTTTTTTTGTTCAGAATATCCTAACCATTTCTGTTCGATGAAACGAATCCCGAATTCTTCGCAGATGGATTTTGTCGCGTCTGTCGAAAGGGAATCGACGACGATAATTTCATCGACGATGCCGTTGAGCGACTCTATACACCTGCGAATTTTGTCTTCTTCGTTTAATGTTATTATGGTTGCGGATATTTTCTTCATATTGTCATCTGAATAGTTTTTCTACTTCTTGAATTGTCTTTGGAAGGACAAGCACTACCACTCTGTCTTCTGCCTGGATTTGGAAGTTGCCAGTAGCGATGTAACTGTCTTCGCCTCTTATGATTCCGCCTATGACAGCACCTTCAGGCATATCAAGTCGATTGATAGGTCTGTTTGTGACAGCGGCTCCGTCGCGCACGACGAATTCCACGATGTCTGCATCGATTCCGCTAAGGCATTTGAGAGAAGAGACGTTGCCGCCGAGAGTGTATCTCACCATGTAGCTTGCCGCGATGAGTTTCTTGTTTATAATAGTGTCGATGCCTATATTTTGCGAGATGTCGATGTAGTCGATGTTTTCAACCATTGCAATGGTACGTTTTACGCCGAAAGACTTGGCTTGCAGGCAAGTCAGGATGTTGGTTTCGGTGTTGTCGGTCACGGCGATGAAAGCGTCCATATCTTTGATTCCTTCGTCTTCGAGCAAATCGACGTTTCTAGCGTCGGCATTGATAACTAAGGTGTCGGATAGGAAATTGGTAAGTTCGAAACAACGTTCCTTATCCATCTCGAAAATCTTGATATTGAGGTCGTTTTCGAGACGTTTGGCTGCAAGTTTTCCTACGCGACCGCCACCGACAATCATCACATTATTGATGTTGAATTTTGTTTTGCCGCTGAGTTGCATCAATTCCTTGATGGCGTGAGGTTTTGTTATGACATAAACTAGGTCGCCTTCCTTGAATACGTCGTGGGCTTTAGGAATGAAAGTGTTTTGTCGGCGATGTATTGCTAAAGCTCTGAAATCGATGTGTTTGAAGTTCTCGATGACTTCTTCCAAAGTCTTGTTGATGGCTTTTGCTGTAGATTCTAGCTTAATCATCAGGAGTTCTAATTTTCCGCCAGCGAAGTCGTGTGCTTCAGTCGCCACATTTTGTTTTAGCAGATTTATAATTTCCTGGGCTGCAATATCTTCAGGAGAGACAATTCCGTCAATTCCAAGGTCTTGGTAAATACGCCACGACTCTTTGCTGAGACTTTCCATTGTGTTGACGCGCACAATCACCTTCTTGGCTCCAAGCTTCTTAGCCAGAATACCTGTCAACAGATTTATATGTTCGTCGTGCAAGACGGCAATTACCAAGTCGGCTTTCTTCACATTGGCTTGTTGCAGAACCTTTATCGATGTAGAATCGCCCACAATAGTCATTAAATCAGATTGAGACTCAATCATCTTCAGCAGTTCTTCATGTGGGTCAACAATGGTGATGTTATGGTCGCCATTTTCCAATGCTTCTGCCAGATGCATTCCAACTTCGCCGTCTCCTGCTATGATAATGTTCATAATAAATATTTAGACAAATATAACAATTTATAGTATATCAAATTTATCCCAGTCGCGATGGACGGTGAAATAATTTCTGAATTCTGTCAGCGACTGTTTGTCGATTTCTGCTTCGAGAATATCTTCTTTGTCGCTCAATTCAGCTATCGTCCTACCTTTCCCGTTCACCACTTTAGTCTCGCCAATATAAGGAATTTCGTTATGATCGATTCCAACTCTATTTACGCCAACGAAATACGCCTGATTTTCTATTGCTCTCGCAGAAAGCAGGGTGTTCCATATATATGACTTCTGCATCGGCCAATTGGCGATTAATATTGCGAGGTCGTATTCGAATTCGCCGTTTTCATAGCTGTTGCGTAACCATACCGGAAAACGAAGGTCGTAGCAAACAAAAGGTCTTATCTTCCAACCTTTATATTTTATAGTTATCTGCTCTTGTCCTGTCTTCAGCTGTTCTTTCTCCCCGCCCATGAAAGTGTGACGTTTGTTGTAGGTATGATAACTTCCATCGGGATTCATCCAGACAAGAGTGTTGTGATGTTGGTTGAATTTAGTGATAAAACTTCCGCAAATCACGCAGTTTCTTTCTTTTGCTTTGTTTTTAAGCCATGACATTGTCGGGCCGTTTTCGTCTTCGGCGAATATTTCTGGCTCTGCCGGGAAACCTGTAGTGAAAGTCTCAGGCAGAATAATTATATCTCTGTCATCTTGAATTTTCTTGAAAAGCTCATCAAGATGTTTGAAGTTTTCTTCAGGATTTCGAGCTATTATGTTGCTCTGTACGCAAGCTATTTTAAGTGTCATATATCACTAATTAATTTTGGTTCATAGCGAATGCATAGGCTCCGATGCAGACTGCCGACGAAGTTCCGAGTTTTGTTGCTGTGATACCTATTTTCTTTGAAGGGTCGTACCAGACTTCTTTTTCTGAGAACGGAACCTTTATCATCTTACCTGATGAACTGTCGCAGAATGCGTTTCTACCTTCTTCGTCGTCGAGGTTGTATGCTGAGATTTCCATTCTTGGAATCTTGTTGCCGTCTAATCCTGGATATTCTTTGTTGAGAAGTTCGACTACTTTAGGCATGAAAATCTTGGATGCTCCTGACAATCCTCCTCCGAGAACCACGATGCCGTCTATTACAGTAGCTATGTTGGCGATGATGTCTGCCAATATTGTTGCGAATTCGTCCCAAGCTTTAAGAGCTGCTTCTTTGTTGCCTTCTTTGTTACCCAACGCGATTTCATAGATGTCGAAAGGTTGCGGAGCCTCATTGAATTCTATTCCAGCTTCGCGGGCATAGACGCGGCGCACGCCTCTGATACTGATTGAGTCTTCTGCGCTTGTCTGTGGATATATGATGTTTCTCATGCACCATACTTCTGCACCAGCTGAGTTGTCGCCTTCAAGAAGTCTGCCGTTGAGTACTACGCCGCCGCCGAATCCAGTTCCTAGTGTAAGACCTACGAGATTCTTGTATCTCTTAGGATTACCTGCTTTTTCGAGCATGGCGTTAATCTCTGGAAGCACTCCGCCTAAAGCTTCGCCGTAAGCGAATAAGTCGCCGTCGTTGTTGATATATACCGGCACGTTGAATTCGTTTTCCAACATTGCCTTCAAGGCTACGCCGCCTCTGAAAAGAGGAAGGTTGGCGAGGTCGCAGATGATGCCGTTAGGATAGTCGGCAGGTCCTGGAAAACAGAAACTTATCGCTGCCGGTTTACTTCCGCATAACTCTTCGGTACGACGGAATCCATCAATGATTTTTTTTAGTTGTTCTTCTAATGTGTCGGAAGCAGTCTTGATAGTGAAAGCTTCTATAATTTCTTTATAGTCTTGTACTGCTGAGAACTTGAATCCTGTACCTCCGGCATCAAGGACGAAAATAATGCTTTTTGAATCCATGATATTTAATTTTTAATTTTTTCTTTTTTCTTTTTTATGTAAAAATTTCTCTACCCAAACAACCCACATTATGAATATGAAGAAGTAGAATAATGTCTTGAAAAAGTAGTCGTGGAAGAAGTTGAAATGACTTGGGAAAGGAATCATGCAGAGTGTTATTCCTACCACTCTTATGACATTGACGAATTCTATTATGACAAGTCCGAGTGGAATGTACCATAGTTTATGTTTCCATGGTCCTGGGAAAAGCAGCATCAGGAAGAGCCAGTGAAGCCACTGTTTCAGACTTGTACATTCTGGTGCGACGTTGATAAAAGAATAAGTGTCGTTGCAGTTTATCACGCCGATAGAATGTTTGTAGGTAATGAAATCGACGTTTAGTAGATGTTCGAGAACCCAGCAGCTCTGATTGAACAGCAGCGTTGACGCCGAATCGAACAATTTAGCGATAAGATTTCCTATTGGGAAAAAACCTAAGGCAGACCATCCCAAATATAGGAAGTGAAAGCTGAATATCAATAAGATAAAGAGACAGACATCAATTGTTGACGTGTATTTTTTATCTTTATATAATTCCTTAATTTTTTTTATATTTAAATCTTTAAAATTCATTATGTTAACAAAATTAATCGTCAGAAATCTCTTTTAATGTTGCTTGATATGTTGTGAATATCAATGCTCTGGAAATATAACCGAGGTATTTTCTTCCATCAACGACAGCGATATTATAATTACCAGAACGTTCGAATTTCTTTACCACCTCTTCCGCACTGTCTTCTGTAGTTACAAGATAATCAGGGAGAAGCATGATGTCTTCTATCGATGTGTCGTATTGTTCTGGATCGAATATGATTTTTCTGATAGAATCGAAAAGGACATGACCTTTGAAGTTTCCTTCTTCGTCAACGACAGGATAAATGTTTCGTCTTGATGAAGAAATGATAGGAAGGAGATCGCGAAGTGTTTGTTCTGGACGTATGGTTTTGAAATTAGTTTCAATTAATTTATTGACAGTTATCATGTTAAGGATGCTGACATCTTTGTTATGAGATACGCGCACACCTTTGTCGCTGACGGCTTTGGTGTATATTGAATCTTTGAAGAAGGCTCTGTTGATGGCGTACGACATTGCGGAGACAATCATCATCGGTACCATGAGGGAATATCCGTTGGTGATTTCTGCGATAAGGAATATTCCTGTCAAAGGTGCATGCAGCATTCCGGCAATGACGCCTCCCATCCCGACAAGGGCAAAATTGGTGATATTAAGATTTCCCAGTCCTAATGTATTGATTAATAATGCGAAGAACATTCCTGAGAAAGAACCGATAAACAACGCAGGAGCGAAAGTTCCTCCTACTCCGCCTGCCGCAAAAGTGAACGAGGTGGCAAATGCTTTAAGCAGTATTATGACAAGGAGCATCACAAGAACAATCCAGATGTTGTTTTGGAAACTGCTGAATAATTCATTTTCAAATAATATGGAGGTATCGCCATTCAGGGCAGCGTTGATGGCTTCGTAGCCCTCGCCATATAGTGCAGGGAAGATGAAAATTAAAATACCGAGTCCCGTTGCTCCAATCAAAAATCTCATCCACGGTGATTTTATTTTCTTGGTCTTTTTGTCAACCTTAAAATACACGTACATAAAATATGCCGACATTAATCCTACGAACAATCCTAAACCAACATAAAACAATGAGTTAGAAGGCATAAATGCAGTACTTGTCGTGATTGTATATTCGAAGGCTCTTCCTAAGAAATAGTATGATGTGAGGATTGCCACGAATGATGACACTATTATCGGTATCAACGAAGCCATTGAAATATCTATCATAAATACCTCAATTGCGAATATGATGCCTGTGATAGGAGCCTGGAAAATAGAAGCGAGAGCCGCGGCGCAGCCCATGCCTATCAGCACAACTATATTTTTCTGGTTGAGGCGAAGCAACTGTCCTATGTTGGAACCTATCGCCGAACCTGTCGATACTGACGGTCCTTCAAGTCCGACAGAACCTCCGAACCCTACAGTCAACGCGCTCGTCACGATAGCCGCGAATGTGTTGTAAGGCTTCACCGCGCCTTTGTTTTTCTGAATGGCGTACAGAATTCCAGGAATACCATGACCGACATCACGCTTCAAAATGAAACGGCAGAACAATATAGTGAGGAAAATTCCTATTGCCGGAAGAATAAAAAAGAGCAGACCGTAGTGGTCCTCGTGTGTCGCTATATTATAGAAATAATCTCTTATGTAATGAGCTAACTTCTTGATAATAATAGCAGATAAACCAGCAAGAAAACCTGTGGGTACGCTGAGCAACAACATAAACTGCTTCTCCGACATGTGGGAAAAACGCCATTTGTTAATCTTCTGCGCAATCAATATAAACCGTGCTTTAAGTTTCTTTTTCACGTCATTCAAATTTCAGTTTTCAAATATAAAAAATGATTTGTTATAAGTGGTAGTTTTTATAAAATAATTTTTATCTTTGCAAAATGATATGCATATCAGAAAATGAGAATATTCAGTTATAATGTTAATGGTATAAGAGCTGCCATTTCCAAAGGTTTTTTACAGTGGCTTGAAGATGTTTCTCCAGATGTTATATGTCTTCAAGAGATTAAGGCGACCCAGGAACAGATTCCGTTGATGGAAATTGAGATGTTGGGTTACCATCACTTTTGGTTTCCTGCAAAGAAAAAAGGATACAGCGGAGTGGGGATTCTTTCAAAAATTACTCCCGACAATGTTGTTTACGGGATGGATAATCAGGAATATGATGACGAAGGCAGATTCTTGAGAGCTGATTTCGGCGATTTATCTGTTGTGAGTGTATATCATCCTTCCGGAACAAGCGGCGAAGAACGTCAAGATTTTAAGATGAAATGGCTCGATTTCTTCCATAATTATGTAAATGAATTAAGAAAATCGCGTCAGCAGCTTGTTTTGTCCGGGGATTATAACATCTGTCACGAAGCTATCGACATCCACGATCCCATTCGTAACGCTAAGTCATCAGGTTTCCTTCCAGAAGAACGTCAATGGTTTACAGATTTCTTAAATGACGGATATACAGATAGTTTCAGATTTTTAAACAAAGAACCTAATCACTATAGCTGGTGGAGTTATCGCGCTAACGCAAAACAAAATAACAAAGGTTGGCGTATCGATTATAATATCTTAACAGAAAATCTTAACGAAAAATTAACAAACGCTTCCATAATGCCGGAAGTGAATTTTTCAGATCATTGTCCAATTTTAGTTGAATTAACTTTTTAATCATGGTAGAATTTATTAAACACAATTACGAGACTTTAATCATCATTGCTGCTGTAATTTTGTTTGTTATGTTGTGCTTTTATCTCGGTTCAAAGAGAATGAGAAGCAAGGTCATTTTTTACGTCAGCTATGCATTGTATAAAATTGGTTTGAAGAAACGTCTGTCATCTTATTGTTTATCAAGAGTTCACGTGAAAGAAAATTATGAACATCTTGTTTCCTTGGAGAATCATCCAAAAATTATAATGAATGATGATACAGTTGAGTCACCCGTATTGTTGAGAAAGAAAGTTGTAGCAAAGATTTTTAAAATTGCTGACGAATTACCTGATAATCTGTATATAAAAGTATATAGCGCATATCGTTCTCGCATTGCTCTCAGCGAGAAGTGGAACGAAGAGTTGCTCAGAACTCAGAAAGAAAACGAAGGAATCGGCAGAGCAGAACTTTTGTCGTTGGTCAATAGTAAGGTCAGCAGTCCTCGTATAAAGATGGGTGGCCACGATACAGGTGGTGCCATCGATTTGAGTCTCTGCGACAAAAATGGTAACGACATCGACTTTGGTACAAAATATCACGAAAAGAGAGGAGATTCCAATTTGACGAAGGAACAACGTGATAATAGAAATTTACTTATGAAACTTATGAAGTCACAAGGTTTTGTCAATTATCCTGGACAATGGTGGCATTTTTCGTATGGCGATAAGGTTTGGGCTGCTTATAAAGGAAAGCGTCTCGGAGCATTGTATGGTCCAGCAGAAAAAGAATTTGAGAAGACTGGTTTCGTAAGAATAGTTAAGACGGATAAGTAACATTGATGGAGATAGCAGCTTTAGTATCTGGCGGAGTTGATAGTTCCGTGATGGTTCCTCTCTTAAAGGAACAAGGTTTTAACCCTCACATATTTTATATCAAAATCGGACTCGAAGGCAATGAAGACCTTATGGATTGTCCTTCTGAAGAAGATATTGAAATAACGACTTTTATAGCCAAGAAATACGGTTGTCCTTTCGATATTATTGACTTACAAAAAGAATATTACGACAGAGTAGCTTCTTATACGATGGATTCGGTACGCAAAGGCTTGACACCAAATCCTGATGTTATGTGCAACAGAATGATTAAGTTCGGCGCATTTGAGGAAAAGATGGGCTATCAATTCGATAGAATCGCTACCGGACATTACGCACGCCAATGGTATGATGAAAACGGTATCTCTTGGCTCGGCACAGCAGTCGATACCTTTAAAGATCAGACCGATTTCCTCGCCAGAATAACTTATCACCAGCTCTCGAAGGCGATGTTTCCAATCGGTGACCTTCCAAAGGCAGAGGTGAGACGACTGGCAGAATTTCATAAGCTTCCGAGCGCGCAACGTCACGACTCTCAAGGAATCTGCTTCCTCGGCAAGATAAATTACAACGATTATATCAAAGAATATGTCGGTGAGAAAGAAGGCGACATCATAGAACTAGAAACCGGCAAGAAATTAGGAAAACATAAGGGATTCTGGTTCCATACCATCGGTCAGAGAAAAGGTCTCGGCTTAGGTGGAGGTCCTTGGTTCGTAGTTAAAAAAGATACTGAGAGAAACCTCATATTCGTTTCAAAAGGCTATGACCCGATAGCTCAATATACCAACACTATCGATTTGGTTGATATGATGACGATGAATCCTGCAATAAAATTTGCTGAAGGACAAAGAGTTCGTTATAAGATAAGACATCAGCCTGGTTTTAATTTAGGAAATCTGAGACTTACCGAAAGCGGTTTGACGATAATTTCAGACGAATCCATCTCAGGCGTCGCAGCAGGACAATTCGGTGTCATCTATCACGAGACAGAACCAGTAGTGTTGGGAAGCGGAGTGATAGGGTAAAACCTTCAATTTTCTAATGAATCCATCGTATGGATTGACATACAAAAAAACGCCTCGAATATTTCATCGAGGCGTTTTTTTGTGAAGATTATAATCTTATTTTATAACAATCTTCTGTGTTTGCATTGTCTTGCCTAAGATTTTTACGAAGTACATTCCGCTTGGGAGGTCAGAGACATTGATGCTTCTGCTGCCGCTGAAAGCGAATTTCTTGACTTCTTGTCCTTGGACGTTCAAAATCAACACGCTTAACTTGCCGTTTTCGTAGTCTGAAGAGAAGTTAAGTGTTGAAGTTGCTGGGTTAGGGAAGATGTTGACGCTGTAATCGTAGAGGTTTTCTTCCATATCGACAGTACCGCCATCGAGGACATCGACATTGTTACTGTATGAGATAACTTTACCAGAAACACGGAGTACAGGGTTGTCTGGAGAGTCGCATCTTGGGCAGTAGTTTTGTCCATCGGCACAGTCAGGATAGTTAGGATGACATTCATCGATATATGTTGGGTCGAATTCATAGAAAATGTTAGCACCATTGCTGATGTAACTTGAGAGGTCATAATCCCAAACCATTGCTATGCTTCCTGGGCACCATCCAGAACGGTTGTAAGTCCATGTACCATTTTGAGGTTGACATCCTGACGGGTTAGGATTACATGTTCTCCATAAGTGCTGATCGCCGATTTTACTGTTGTTAATATTAATATTATGTGTTGCTTCATAGAACTCAGCGGCATTACCTGTGTTGTATGTTCCGTTTGTACCGCTGCTCCAGTTGTGACCTGTTGTAGTGAGTTTCAATTTTGCTGCTTCAGCATTTTCATCGAAGGTGTAATCAACTTCTGGAACCGGTTGTTGGTTGGCGTAGTCGCCGAATGAGAAAATGTCGAACCATATTTCATCTAAGTTGACATAGTCATATTCAGGAGCGCCTTTTGTCATGTCGAAAGTAAGAGTTGGCATATAGCCTGTTCCATCCCATGATTCGAAATAGAGTTCAAATTCAACGAGACCTTGAAGCACTGATGTAAAATCGGTTACATCTAAGTTGTCGTCACATTCAACGCCGAAAGGAGTGATATAGCGGAAGAGTTCCATCCATTCGCCACGATAGTTTCTTACCTTAACGCCACCAACACGGTCGTAAGGGTCGCAGTCGCCGTTGATACAATTGTGGTCATATTGAGCCATTATCTTATTGAAAGCACCTACGTGAGTTGGCATTTCGTAGTTACCTTTTGCAGAATGAATTGAAGGTGTACATTGAAGGTCTCCGTCGAATGCTGTAACGCTTAAATCGTTGAACTCATTTGTAACAGTGAAAGAAGATGTCTTTGTTGTTACGTTGCCACCAGTTGTTGTAACAGAAATTGTCATTGAATAGTCGCCATATTCTGATGGAGTCCAGTAACCGTAGAAGTAGCCGTTATCTGCGTCATCAGGATAGTCTGTTGTCAATGTTATCTCTTCGCCGTTGACTGTTGCTGTCACTTCTTCGAAATGAAGAGCGTCGGCATGTTCAACGATGAGACTAGCATTCAAGATGACAGGTTTCAATTCTGGAAGATATACCTTAGAACCATCGTAAGGACGACGAATTGTGATATCTGTCTGATAAGCTGTGTGGTCAATAACCTGGAAAGTCTTTACTACGTCTGGAGCAGATAACCATTCGTCGTTACCAGCCTGAGTAGCTTTCAAAGATACAGTGCCGGTTTCGCCTGTAAGAGTCATTATGTTACCTTCTATTGTAGCAGGACCGCTAATCATTTCGAAAGAAACAGGAAGACCTGATGTTGATGTTGCTTCTAAAGTATAAGGAGGGTTAATTGTCAATTGTTTTGGGATGTCATTCATATTAATATATTGAACGTTACCTTCTGGCATTTGACGAACGAGGAGATTGTCGAATCCGCCGGTACCGCCTTGGCAGTGATAGAATACAGCGTCCCACTTAGCATTGTCGTGCATATCGCCAGAACCTGGAGTAATACCCATATTGAGTTCTGTTGCTTCGGCGAGCTGCATCCATTCGCCCCAGTTTGTTCCGTCGAAATCTTTGACGAAGACTGTCAAAGAACCTGCGCCATCATGACCTGAGAAGTCGAACGACATCTTATATCTTGCCCATCCTTCTTGTTTGTAGTTAGATACGAGAACTTCAGTTCCGTCGGCGAGCATGATGTTAGGATGGTTTTCCTGTCCGTTAGCGCCAGCCACTCTGAGGTAGACACCGCCATCGCCATCTGTCATTCCTTGGAGGACGTGACCGTCGCCGTCTGCGTCAAAACCAACGCCGGCGTAGTTGCCCCACCATGCAGGATAGATGTCGAACTCCATGTCGATGATACCACCGTTCTTGAAGTTAAAATTGAAGTTGCTTGTAGCTTTACGAGTTGCTGTTCTACCGACACCGGCACCGCCGTAAGGATAGAATACAGCTACGCTTTCGTCTGGCGATAACAATCCGCCTGCTGTATAGTCGACGTCGAAGTCTTGTGAAGAACCCGCTGTCTGATAGTGTGTAGCCCAGCTGTCTTGTCCGTTGAGACATTGTGTGCCTGTAGTGTAGTTATTGAAATCAATAACGAACTCTTCTTGTGCGTTAACCATCGTTAAGCACAACATTAATGATAATGTTAAAAATAATCTTTTCATTGTTAATGTAAATTAAGTTGTTATTCGTTAATCTTCCATCCACCAAACTTTGGTTTCTCTTGTATCGCCATGACTCATCTTCTTGACTTGTTCGTTATAGTTGTCATAGTTATAAGTCACTTCTGATTGAGGATAAGGCAATCTGTAAGTTACGAGTTTTTGGTGGTCTATTGTAGTAGGAGTTGTTGCGCCAGAATCTTTGGTACGGCGTGCCAAGTTCCATGCTTCGCTAGGTTGACGGAATAAGTCTAACCAACGTTGTTGATAGATGAATTCCAAGTATGATTTTTCATCGTATGCGAAGTCAAGGTTGTTATAAACCATTTCGTTGAAAATCTTTGAAGCGTATGCGTAAGAGATTGAATACAAGTCGCCGTCGTCTAATATTTTTTGGAGGTCTTCATATATATATTTATAGGTAGCCTCAGCCCCGTTTATAGGAAGTTGCATCCATAACAAGAAAGAGTTTTCGATACCTTTTCTTATGAGTTCGTCAGACATCATTCCGATACCTCCAGGCACTATGCCTTTAATCATCATCTCAGCTTTGATGAAGTAAACTTCAGCAGCGCTCATCATGATTTGAGGTACGAATACATGGTCGCGGATGAGATAGAAGTTGAAAGGAGAATACAAGCAAGCAGGACCTTTAAATCCGTAGTTCTTGTCTCTTGCTGATGAATAAGGTGTGCCACCTTCTGTAGGTGTGTTTTCATCTCTTATCTGTGGGAATGCTCTCCATGCACCTTCTGGATAGTTGGCTGTCTTGTTGTTTGTATCGAAGAATACATATACTCTAGGGTCAAAGATTTCGTTGTCGATGGAATCTGTTTCTTTCGACATCTGGGCGAAGACTGTCTCACCCATTCTTAAATTCTTGTGTTCGCGGAATGACCATCCTTGATCGCCGAATTGGCTTCCGAGAGCTTGTGGCCATAATGCGAAACCACCGCCAACGTAATAATAATCATCGATAACTGGTTTGTTGAAAGCTGTTTGCAATAACGTGTCAGCGAAAGCTGGGTCCTTGTGATGCATTCTCATGCCATGACGTAAAATCAAAGAGTTAGCGATTTTACCCCATTTGTTATAATCGTTATGATATAAAACATCGTAAGAACCAAGTGAATAGTATTGATTTCCAAGAGATGTTGTTGCTACACCGCTGTTCAATATTTCTCTTGCCCAAACCAATTCTGATAATAAAGTCTTGTAGATTGATTCTTGTGAATCGTATTTTGGTTTTCTGTTACCTTCAGTGTCATACCAGATGTAACCTGCTTCTGAATAAGGTATGTCGCCGAACATATCTGTTACTTTGAAAGTCTTGTAAGCTTCAATGACAGTAAGCTGAGCTCTAACTTTATCATCGATTTCGTTGTCGCCTGTTGATGCGCATATCTCATCGAGACGTTTGTCGATGTCGTGGATATTAGCTAAAGCAAGATAATAGTTGTTCCACACTGCATCGACGCCTATACTTGTATTACCCCAACCTTCAGAAGTCAGAGCTCCGAGTTCTGATTCAGGATAGAAAATCTCGTTGTTGAGATAGAACTGCTCGTCCCATGTCCAGCAGAGGCTGCTGACGACACCGTTGAAAAGAGGTCCGATGTCGGTTCCGGTAGGACTCATTGGGTTTTTATTCATTTCCTCAAAACCTTTGGTACAAGAACCAAAAGCGAGCATGATGACTGCTGTTGAAGCCAACAAAATGTTTTTAATATTCAAGGTGTTCTTTTTCATAATTTTTCTCCTTCCATTAATTAAAGACCGAATCTGAGTGAGAATATAAATGAACGTGTCATTGGGAATGAACCGTATTCGAGACCTTGGGCGTTACCGGTTCCGAGAGTTCCTTCTGGGTTGATGTTGTCTGGCAATGACTTATAGAAGTAGAACAAGTCGCGGCCTGTCACTGAGATAGATGCGTTTTGGAACACTTTAAGTTTCTCGATAATTCTGTTAGGGAAGTTGTAGCTGAGTGTTATCTCACGCATCTTGATCCATGTGTTGTTCAAGATACCAGGTGTTGAGATGTAGTTACCCCAGCCACCAAAGTTTGGCATGTAGTTATAATAATAATGTACAACTTCTTCGTTTTCTGTTGCTACACCTGTTTCAGGATCTACGTAAACACCAGGAAGTACAACACCGTAGTTGCCCATGAAGTTACCTTCAGCGTCGTAGAGTGGTAGACCGTTGCCTTCGCGTTCGTATAAAGTCTCGTTGCTTTGACCTGTCTGCATTGCGATGACGTATGAACCGCAGTAGATCTCTCCGCCTAATTTAGCGTCAATCAAAGCGTAGATTGATAAGTTCTTGTAGTTGTATTTCAAGTTGAGACCGCCAGTTACCAATGGAGCGCAGTTGCCAACAGGAACGCGTTGGTTTGTCTTGAGATATTCTGTACCTTCAGCGTTGATAAGTGGAAGTGGATTGCCTTCTTCATCGTAGAATGGACCGACCATTTCGCCGTTAACTTCTGTTTGATAAACATAATCCCAACCGTAGATTGTACCGTATTCTTCGCCTTCTTGAACAGCGATAGCAGGACCGTTTGAGCCCCATACTTCAGACAATATGTACATATCAGCACCGCCTAAGTCAACAATGCGGTTTGTGTTTCTTGCGAAGTTTAATCCTATTTGAAGGTAACTGTTAGGTTTTTGGAAGACATTGTAGTTCATAATTGCTTCAATACCTTTGTTTGTAACGACACCTGTATTGATACGAGCACTGCTTGAACCAGATGACACTGCCATTGGTGATGCAAGAATTTGATCCCATGAGTAGATGTCATAATATGTGAAGTCCATATTAAACTTATCCCATAAACCGAAGTCAATACCGACTTCGTATGAACGTTGACGTTGTGGCTTCAACTGCAATGGAGGAACTTGTGTTGGAAGAGTTGACATCAACTGACCGCCGAAAGAACCTGTATTGTAAGTGAAGTCTAATTGATAAGGGTTGTCATCGCTAGCTGTCATAGCAGCAGAACCTCTGAATTTCAAGAAGCTGATAGGACCCCAGTTGATTTTGAAAGCTTCTGTAGCGATGAAGCTCAATGTTGCTGATGGATAGAAGTAGCTGTTGTTATCCATTGGCAATGTTGAAGACCAGTCGTTTCTTCCTGTCAAGTCTAAGAAGAGGTAGTTTCTGTAAGAAATATTTAAGAAACCATATAAAGAGTTGACTTGTTTTTCGTAGCGTGATTCTCCAGGAAGCATATTGGTTGTGATAGGGTTAGCACCGCCGCTGAGGAAGTTGTAGAATGTGTATAAGTCTGCGAAAGCCCATTCGCCTGTGTTTGCCCACATTCCGTACATATTTCTGTAGTAACGTTCACCACCGAATGAAAGTCTTGCATTGAACAAAGAACCGAAGATGTAATCTTTGTGAGCTGTCAAGAGGAAGTCGGCATCAAGAGTATAGTCTCTTGAAAGATTTTGTTTATAATAACCGCCAGTCATACCATCAGTTGTAGTAGCTTTGTTCTTGGTTTCATATTGGTCTAAACTGAAATCGAGAGCTGCTTTACCTGCCAATGTCAACCAGTCGGTGATGTCGTAAGTAAGGCGGAGAGAACCGTAAGCCTTGTCACGGTCGAGAGTTGTGTTGTTGTTATAGAAACTCCAGAATGTGTTGGAATTGATGTATTGGAAAGGATATGTTCCCCATTCTGTCATAGAACCGTCAGCTTGTTCATATTCTGTCGATTCGATACCTTGCCAGCTTCTTGGCCAACTGTAGAGAAGACCTTTGTTGAAGTTGCTGTATGACTCGCCCAAGACAGGGGAGTTGAGACGATGGTAATCGAAATATGTGAAAGAAATATCAGCCTTGATTTTTTCAGAGATGTTCAACATAGAGCCCACGTTGAAAGTTGTTTGGCTTAAATTACAATTGTCGATGATAGCGTTAGAGCGGTCATCTGTTACAGAAACTCTAATAGAACCGAAGTCGCCTGCATTTTGGAAGGAAATGTTGTTTGTAAATGAGTGTGCGTTTTTGTATAACATGCTCAAGTTGTTAGGCTGAGGAGAATAGTATCTGTATGAGCTGTCCCACCAAATCATTCCAGTTCCGTCCATCACAGGTCCCCATGATACAGCACCGCCGTAGTAACCGAAAGTGGTATTTGTAGGTTCTCCTTCTGGACCGTTGTCTGAGTTATAGTTGCCATTATAGATGTAATTTCCGTCAGCGTCTTGGGTGAGGGTAGGAGTCATAAAAGAGACAGGACCGCCTGCACCGTATTTGTTTTGAACATCGCGGTATCCATAAGGGTTTGTCAATTTGTATGTTGATGAGAAATTGATACCAAGACCTTGTTGTTTCTTACCTTTCTTAGTTGTGATAAGAACGACACCGTTACCACCACGAGCACCATAAAGAGCTGCTGCGGTAGGTCCTTTCAAGATGTTAAGATCTTCGATGTCTTCTTGGTTGATATTGTTAAGAGCAGTACCCCAGTCTTGTCCGCCGTCCCAACCAGTGACGCCGCCTTCGTTGGTCATAGGAACACCGTCAACGACGATAAGAGGCTGGTTGTCGCCAAAAATACTGTTGTTACCACGGATAACGATACGTGAAGAACCACCGGCAACACCGTCGCCAGTGATAATCTGAACACCGGCAGCACGACCGCTCAATGAGTTGATAACATTGTCACTACCTGAACGAGTGAGGTCTTCACCGCTGATGTCTTCTGTAGCATAACCTAACTCTCTCTTTTGACGTTTGATACCCAAAGCAGTCACAACGACGTTGTCTAACAACACTGCGTCAGTGCTCATAACGACATCGATTTTGCTTCTGCCGTCAATAGGAATGTTCTGTGTCTGGTAACCGACATACGAGAAAACCAAAGTGTCTCTGGTTTTTGCAGTAATAGAATAATCACCGTCTAACTCCGTGATAGTTCCATTTGATGTACCTTTAATTTGAATCGTAACACCCGGCAAGCCATAACCGTCATCTTTTGAGGTTACATAACCGGAAACCTTAATGTCTTGTGCCTTGATGGAGAAACCTGTGCAAAGGAACAAGACTAAGAAAAAGTAAAATCTCCTCATATTTGATAATATATTTTAATTTCAAAAATTTTCACAAAATTAAGATAATTAATAATATAAGTCAATAAATTCTTAACTTTGTAAAAAATAATTTCAGAGGAGATGGCAAAGACAAAAACTGTATTTTTTTGCAAGGAATGTGGCAACGAATCACCGAAATGGATTGGACATTGCCCAGGTTGCGGAGCGTGGAATAGTTATGTGGAAGAAAGCGTTGTTGTCGGCAAGGATAGCAAATCCGACAAGAATGCCATTGTCGCTGAAACGAAGTCGAAACCTATTAAGGTTAAAGACATTAGCAGTGCTAAGGAAGTGCGCATCGACCTTGAATGTGAAGAGTTGAATCGAGTTCTGGGCGGTGGTCTGGTACCAGGTTCTCTCATTCTTCTTGGAGGGGAACCTGGAATTGGAAAATCGACACTTTTGCTGCAAGTAGCTCTTAATCTTAAAGATAAAAAAGTGCTTTACGTCTCTGGAGAAGAAAGTGCGCAGCAGATTAAGATGCGTGCCGAACGTATTGGCGTGCGTAACGAAAATTGCTTCATCTTGACAGAAACTAATACGTCGCTCATCGCGAAACATATAGAAGAGTCAACTCCCGACATCGTTGTAATAGATTCTATTCAGACTCTGGAGTCGGCGTCTGTCGATTCGACGGCTGGCAGTATAAGTCAGATTCGCGAGACAGCCGCTGAGATGAATAAAGTCGCCAAGACACTTCATATCCCGACTTTCCTCATTGGTCATATCACCAAAGACGGAAGCATTGCCGGACCAAAAATTTTGGAACATATTGTCGATACTGTGATACAATTTGAAGGCGATCGCCATTATGGTTTCCGCGTTCTTCGTACCATAAAGAATCGTTTCGGTTCTTCTTCTGAATTAGGTATTTTTGAGATGAATGCCAACGGTTTGCGAGAAGTCAGCAATCCGAGCGAGATTCTGTTATCGCAGCGCGACGAACAGGTGAGTGGCATCAGTATTGCAGCCACACTCGAAGGACTGCGTCCAATGATGATTGAAACTCAGGCTCTTGTCAGCACTGCTGCCTACGGAACACCGCAGCGTAGCTGCACTGGATTCGACTCGCGACGACTCAATATGCTGCTTGCCGTTCTGGAGAAAAGAGCCGGATTCCGCCTATCGATGAAAGATGTATTTCTTAATATCGCCGGCGGATTGCGTGTTGATGACCCTGCAATAGACCTCGCCGTCGTCGCGGCAATATTGTCGTCTAACGAAGATGTCGATATTAGCAACAGATATGCTTTTGCCGCTGAAGTGGGACTCTCTGGCGAGATACGTTCCGTCAATAGAATTGAAGCCAGAATAGCAGAAGCCGACAAACTCGGCATGGAAAAAATATTCGTTTCAAAATATAATTGCCGCGGTCTCGACGTCTCGAAATTTAAAGTCGAAGTGGTGCCGTTAGCAACGGTCGGTGATTTGATAAAAATCTTGTGAAACGTTTGATATACAGGTGTTTCAAGGTCTAATCCTCAGCATTTTCTCAAGACGTCTCTCCCAAACAAGAATCCACGACATTGCCCAGCGAGAGAGCAGCATCCATAAATATGATCCGCCGACGGCTGCAAACAACAGCAGGTCTTCTAAGTTGCTGTGTGATATCCCGATATGATGATTCAGCAGGTCGTTTTCTTCTTTCGTTGTCTCGCCTTTCTCAGCTTCTTCTATCATAATGCCAGCTCCGTAAGCCAGACCTAACGTGTTGGATACCAACCATAAGAACGCTGTCTTTGGCGATAGACCGAAAAATATCATAACGGGTTTTAAGAATCTTGAAATGTATTCTATTATGCCATATTCTGTCAGGATTTTTTGAAGTACCGTAAGGAGATAAACCAAGACGGTCATCAAGACGACGTTTTTAGTTGTTCGTAGAGCCCAATCTTTAAGCATTGCCGTAAATGTAAGTTCGTTTATGATGTCGCTGGTTTCGGATGCGGCTTCGAAACTTCCAGGCATGATTTTATTTAATATCCATCCTAATATGAATGCGGATAACGTTCTGATAGCCACAATCCTTGCTACGGAGGATCCTGTTTTGTGCTGAACTGTCGTTTCTACAATCATGTTGTGTGAACATAACACCATGACAGATAATATTGTCGCGGCGCGCGTGCCTAATTCAAGTGTCGTCATTACGGCTATGGCGGAATAGCAGTTGACGAAATATCCCGAGACGTACGCGAGTGCTGCTTCTCCTGGAAGTCCGAAGTGAGAGAAGATTGGTGTAAGCCAATATGAAATCCATTCGATGACTCCGAAATATTGAAGCAGCATTATGACAAAAGACAATATGACCATAATTTTCGTAAGCCACCGTATGGTCTTGAAAGCACTTGGACGTGCCGCTTTGAAACAATTTAATAGGCGCGACATATTTTTCTTAGTATAAGGGAATTGTAAATTATTGATTGACAATATCTCACTTACAATTTTCTGTGATATTATAAATTTCTATTAAGATATCCTGAATAATCTTCTGGATTTGATTTGTATTCTGTTCCGAAAAGCTGAGAATTTATTAAGAAATCTGCGGAAGCGTGGTTGCAGGCAGTCGGCACGTCGTAAAGTACGCTTAATCTTAACAAAGCTTTCACATCCACGTCGTGAGGCTGACTTGTCATAGGATCCCAGAAGAAAATTAGATAATCTATCTTACCTTCTGAGATAAGAGATCCTAATTGTTGGTCGCCGCCCAAAGGTCCGGATTTCAATCTATTAATATTAGGTAATACGGAAGATAAAATCTTACCTGTTGTACCAGTAGCGTAAAATTCATTGCCGATAAGTTTGTCGGCGTGTTCTGTGACCCAGCGTAGAAGGTCGTATTTTTTGGCATCGTGCGCAACGAGAGCGATAGTTTTCATAGAATGATAAAGTTTTATTTTATAGCAAAGATACAGATATTTTTGTTGATATGGAAAATATTTTAGACTCTGACTATGACTTTAACTTTTGCGCTAATTAAAAGTTGTACTTTAATAAAGCGCAAGTTTTAAGTTTAGAATTGAACATTTTTGGAGATAGATTTGAACATTTTTGTGAATGGAATTGAACATTTTTAATATGCTTTTTATTGACAATAAAAAACCTCCTTCGCTGATTAATTTCAACGAAGGAGGTTGATTTGTAAATGTTATTCTTAAATATTATTCGTATTCAAAGTATATAGATTCTGTGTATGTTTCTGTGATGTACTCATCTTCCCAATAATCGTAGTATTGTTCTGTATATGTACATCTTTGTATTGTTGGGAATTTACCATCATATGAGTAAGAGTATTTGATTATATCAGTTTCAGTTTCACCTTCATAAGTGTATGTACCGCGTGCTTCAGTAACGTTATTTTTGCTGAATGAGGATTCTATATCAAGCCAATCTTCTGAGTAGAATGTGTACATGTCAAAATAATTCTTATATGGATTCAACTTGTCGTCGTATTTGAGGTCAATTATAAGTCTTTCTGCGCCAGCTTCAAGTGTCATTTTAGAAACATTATTCTTGTCCCAATCTAATTTTATTATGATACCGTCTCTATAAGTATCAGTCTTTGCCACTGCGTTATTGAATGATTGATAAGTTTTTTCATCCAATAATAATTTAATAGGATTGAAACCTTCTGTTAACAAACGGCTTTCGGCTCTTTTCTTGCTAAAGTAGAATATTTCTATTTCAGAGACTTTTTTACCATCATATTTGAATGTATATTCTTCTTCGATGCTACCTTTATAATAATAGGTTGATTTGGAGAGTTTGCTATCGTCGTATGTATATTCTGCATATTCTCCATCAGCATAACAATCAACACGTTCTATCTGATCTTTTTTGTTGTATGTGAATTCTTCTGTCCAGTTGAGAGAACCACCTGAATAATGGTCTATGCTTTTCAATAGTTTCTTGTCCCAATTCCAGACCTCTCTCAATTCTTTGCCATCTCCATCACCATAATCTTTGAAGATTCTGCTTATTTTTTCTTTTGGTTTGTATTCGCCTTCTTTATCTTTGAAACATGAAGTGAATGTTGCTAAAAACATCAATGATGCTAATAATAGAATAGATTTCTTCATAACATTATTCCTCCGTTATATCGCATCGAGTCGTCGCTTCTAAAGTTAATTGATTTATTTTCACGCAAAGGTAAATTTTAACCTAATGTTAAAAACAAATCTCATCGTCCACTTTGGGCAATCGTCCAAAATAGACTATATCAATAATTTATAAGCTTAGAATAATATCCGAAGAAATCGTGTTGCAAGGCTTTGGAGATATGTAGCAGCTGTGCTGTGTCGATGTCTTTTTTAGAAAAAATCTTATTGGCAGTTCGCGGCGTCACGCCGATCTGTTCGGCGAGCCATGCATTGGTTTTTCCTTGCCGGCGCATCTCCTTCCGAATCAATTCGCCTATGTGAATGTCATTCATAGTTAAGTGTTTTTGTGATTGCCTCTTCATTCTAATGAACTTTCATCAGGACTTTAAAAACGCGGACTTGCATTATCCACATTCTGAGGCCCTGAGATTGCCCATTATACCAGATAAGCAAGCCCGCAATAGATGCAGGCATTCACAACTTATTCTGTGGTATAATTGTTCTAAAATTTCTCAGGTTTCAGAATGTACCGAATAAATAGCAAACACTATGTTAATAATATGTAATAAATCTTATTTCTCTGTTTCTTTATGATATTATATTTGTTGATATTTTAAAGGTCGCAGCAAGCCACGACCCTACATCCTTAATTATGCATTATGAATTATGCATTATGAATTAATAACTCTCTCTCCAATAGTTTTTCCCATATTGTAGAGTCGTTCCACGTCTTCATCGCGATATGGTGCACCTTTCACTTCAACTGATTCTACTGGGCATTCCCATTGATTCTTTTCCATGACGTTGTTGATATATTTCACGCCGCCGCCGCCCCAGCTCATGCCGCCGAAAACTCCGTAGATCTTGTTCTTTGGCTTGAACTCAGTAAGCTCGTGCAACAATAATGTCATGTTAGGGAACACGCTGCCGTAGTGTGCGCAGGCTCCGATGATGGCGCCTTTGTATTTCCATATATCGCTGATGATATGTGACACTTCTGTCTTGGCGACATCGTAAATCTTGATATTCTTGACACCTGCTTCCGACACGCCACGAGCGATGATGTCGGCCATCAAAGCTGTGTTGCCGTACATAGAACCGTAAACGATAACGACACCTTCTTCATTCTCGCCTGTGCTCCATTTCACGTATCTGTCGAGAACCCAATGCAAGTTGCTGCGCCATACTAAACCGTGTGAAGGTGCAATCATTTTGATGTCTAATGGTCCTAATTTCTGGACAGCCTTGACAGCCTGAGCTGCTACCTTACCAACGATATTTGCATAATAACGACGCATATCGTCTTCATAGAAATCTAAGTTTGCTTCGTCGTCGAAGATGCATCCGTTGAGAGCGCCGAAACCTCCGAAAGCGTCGTTGGAGAACAATATCTTATTTGTCTGTTCGTATGTCACCATCGATTCTGGCCAGTGGCACATAGGAACCATGAAGAATTGAAGTGTATGTTTTCCGAGGCATAATGTCTCGCCTTCTGCAACGATTTTCTTATTGTTCAAAGGTCCGTAGAATGATTCAAGAGGAGCGAAGGTCTTGGCGTTACCTATGACTTCCACATCTGGATATTCCTGGACGATAGCGCGGACAGCACCGCTGTGGTCAGGTTCGTCGTGGTTGATGACGAGATAGTCGATTTTTCTGTTACCGATGACGCTCTTGATCTTGAAGAGGAATTCTGCCATGAAGCTGACTTCCACTGGGTCGATGAGAGCTATCTTATCATCGACGATGAGATATGAGTTGTATGAAACGCCGTTAGGAAGTTCCATGTGATTTTCAAAGAGTTCGGTCTTTCTGTCGTTAACACCGACGTAATAAATATCGTTGGTTAAGTTAATCTTTAACATATCAATACTTTGTTTTGTTTCTATTTCTGTTGTTTTTTCATCTTCAATTTTCTCGAAAGCATCTTTGCCGTGTTTGCACAAAGGACAAATTATATCGTCAGGCAGGTTCTCGTCTTCATGAACCCAGCCGCATATTTTGCAGTACCAGCCTTTTTTGCCGTTGAACTCTTTCTTAGGTTTTATATTGTTCTGGTAGTAACTGTAAGTTAATGATTCTTCGTTTGATAAGATTTCGCAATCTATGACATCGGCAAAGAACATCGTGTGTGTTCCTAAATCCTGATGGCTTACTACGTGGCACGAGATGTATGAATTGGTGTATTTAGGAATATATAGAACATTGTTTTTAGAGCGGAATTCTTGTTCGCATTCGGCGAATTTATTTATGTCCCTACCGCTTTGGAATCCGAAATGTTCTATCACCTTAAAGGGAGTCTTTGTTGTCAGCATCGACAAATTAAATACGCACGAGTTGAGAATAAGCTCGTGCGTATAATTTTTCTTATTGACGACGACGGCTATACGCAACGGTTCATCTGTAACTTGAATCACCGTATTAATAATACAACCGTTGTCTATGTTCTCATAGTTAGAAGTCAGGACGTAGAGTCCGTATCCTATCTTAAAAAGAGCATTGGTATCCATAAAGGGAATTGAACATCAATCTTCTAATGAGAAATTATCTGTTCCTACACCGCAGAGAGGACAAGCCCAGCTTGCTGGAAGTTTGTCGAATGGAGTACCTGGTTCAATACCGTTATCAGGATCACCTACTGCTGGGTCATAAACGTAACCGCAAACGTCACAAACATATTTTTTCATCTTTTTTCTTTTTTTTAATGTTAAACAATAATATTAATGTAAGTCATAGTTTCTTCTTAAATATTGAAGACGTTCAACAACTTTTATATCTTCTTCCTTATTAACGATACCTCTGAAACTTTCAACATTATTGAAATTATGTCTGTCCATCCATGCTTCGACATCAGAATTCATTTGTTTTATGTATTCTATGCCGTTGCGATAGAGTGTGCTGCATATCTGAACTGTCTTAGCTCCTGCGAGAATCTGTTTCACCACGTCTTCGCCTGTATAAACACCTCTCGAAGCAGAAAGTTCGCATGGAATTCCTTGCGATGACAGGAGAGAAATCCAACGGAGTGTGTTATGGTTTTCTTCTGGAGCAGAGATTGAATTGCCAGGGACGACTTTCATCTTCTCGATGTTGATGTCTGGATTATAGAAACGGTTAAAGAGTACCAAACCCTTTGCGCCTGCCTTTGACAGACTGAAAGCTATACGGCTGATGTTGGTGAAGTGATCGCCGAGTTTTACGGAAACTGGAATTTTGATGTTTTTCTCGACTTTTTTAAGGATGCTTATATACTCGTCTTCAATTTTTCGAGGGTCGAGGTCTCTGTCGAAAGCTGCTATCGCTATGTTGAGCTCGAGAGCGTCGGCTCCTGCAGCCTGAAGTTCTCTCGCGATTTTTATCCATTCGCCTTCATCAGAACAATTGATACTTGCAATAATTGGAATATCGACTACTTTCTTCGATTCGCGAATGAGTTTTTCGTAGATTTCAATCTCTGTGCCGCGCATGAATGTGTTGAGATATTCCTGTGCTTCTGGATATGAATCGTAAATGTCTTCTTCTGAGTATCCTTCTTCGCGTCTTATCTCAGATGAAATCTGTTCTTCGAATATCGATTTCAAGATGATTGCGCCTGCACCTGCGTCAGCACAACGTTTGATGCTTTCAACGTTGCCAGTTAACGTAGAGCTGCTCACTATAATAGGTGAGTTTAGTTCTAATCCTAAATATGTTGTCTTCAGTTTCATTGACCGTTATTTTTTACCTCACAAAGATAAGGTTTTTTTTAAAAGAAAAACAAGAGTTATGCTATAAAAAATACTTATATAAATATCAATTTTTTCGATATAAATATTTTACCTTTGTCGCAAGTTTTGTAACTATGAATACTAAGGTAAAAGGTTATATTTTAGCAGCTGTTTCTGCTGCCACATACGGCATGAATCCTTTGTTTGCGCTGCCGCTTTATGATGGCGGCATGGATTTGTTTTCCGTCCTTTTCTTCAGATATTTATTCGCAATACCAATCTTGGCGGTGATGCTCAAACTTCGTCGCCGCGACTTCTCCATAAAGAAAAGTGATGTCACGCCATTAATAGTATTAGGTGTCTTATTCGCCTTGTCGTCGATAACATTATTTTCGAGTTACAATCACATGGACGCGGGCGTGGCTTCGACGATTCTATTTATTTATCCTATCATTGTAGCTGTCATTATGTTTATTTTCTTTAAGGAAAAAATATCAAAGATGACGATGACATGTATCGCCGTCGCGATGATAGGAATAGCGCTTTTATGTAAGAGCGGCGATGGCGCGATGATAAGTGTCAAGGGTTTGCTCTTCGTTTTCGGCTCAGCATTATCTTATGCGATATATATCGTATATATCAATAAGTCAAGGATAAAAGGAATGGCGACGATAAAAGTCACGATGTATGTGCTGATGGTAGGCTGGTTCATATTTGCCATAAGAGCCTTGGTGATGGGAGAGCTGAATACACCATCACCAGAGCAATGGTATCTCTGGGCTAACGTCTTGGCATTGGCGATATTCCCGACAATCATCTCTTTGATATGCACTACGGAAGCCATTCAGTGTATCGGTTCCACGCCGACAGCGATACTCGGAGTGCTTGAGCCTGTCACGGCGGTATTCTTCGGTGTCGTCATCTTCGGCGAAGTATTAACACCGAGAATCATATTAGGACTGATACTCGTAATAACATCAGTCACCTTCGTCGTCGCGGGAGGTAATATAGGAAAGATACTTCTCCGTTTAAGAAAGATGTTTCCCAAGAAGAAATAGAAAGTGAGAGATGTTAAAACGGTCCGCCTCCGTTGCCGAATGTAGTTACCATTCCGTTTATCGTGATGTCTTGTGATGTAGTCTCACCGGAATATGTGGCACCGATGTAATATCCGTGAAATTCTTCGCCTCCCGAAATGGTGCCGCCTTGTTTCACTCTGATGTTTCCTTGTTCCAAATCGGGTGAAGTGAATAATAATGCTAATCCACCGCCACCTGGTCCACCAGGACCTCCGCCGCCAGGACCACCACCACCAGGACCTCCTGAGTATGTTGGGACTTGGAATGTTAATAGGTCGTTGCCTTCTGAATCGACAATTTGTATTGCGCTACCGTTTTCAATTCCATTGTAGACCAACACTCTCTGTGTGCAAGTCGATGATGTTGGGCTGGAGATATGTCCGCCGATACCTACTACAAATCCTCCTGTGATGGAAAAGACGTTTTGGTCGCAGTCGAAGCTGCCTTCTGGTGCTGTTGATCCGGATGCCACGATCAAGCCGCCGTTGATAGTGATGGTGCCGTTTGAGTCGATGGCATCGTTGCCTCTAGCATTGACGTATAATGAGCCTCCGTCAAACTGAACGTGATATTTACCGTTGATGGCATCATCGTAAGTGTCGATGCTGATGTTGCCCCCGAAGATATGAACGGTGTCTTTGCTTTCAAGTCCTTCACCTCCGTCGTTTTCCGTGTATATGGTGATGTCGCCACCATAGACATAGAGGTTGCCTTCTGCCGCGAGGGCCTTAGGATTAGCGTAGTCGGCATCTTCGCCATACCCCGATTCGTAGAATTTCTCACCTGTTGTCTTCATGTCTAAAACTAAGTCGTTGTCGCTGTTTTCAATGCCGATATATATCGCTCCATCGGCATTGACGCATTTGCCGGCATCGCCAGTGGCTTCTAAAGTGATCACGCCGCTGCTCAGATGTATATCGCCGTCGGCTTTGATACATGACGATTTATACGAATCAATCTCACCGTCGGAGTTGGTGTAAGTGTCGCCACCTGAGTGCGAGACGATGTTTATTTCGCCTCCGGAAATGGAGATGTCACCGTCTGTTTTAATACCGCGTCCTGCTTCATTGCTGACAGGTAGAGTGATGTTGAGTTTGCCGCCTCTCATCTCAAAATTACCATCAGCTCCGATAGAGGTGCAATATGTTGCGTCGTAACCTAAATCTAACGCTTCTAATGTCAAAGTCCCAGAGGAGACTATGGTCACATCGCCATCTGTTATCATGATGTTGCTATCCGACTTCAAACCTTTCGAAGCATCCGCGCTATGGTTTATACTTATAGTCGCACCATCGATATTAATGTCGTTGTCGGAAGAGATGCCGTGTTTTTTATTAGCGTTTATGGTAAGGGAACCGAACCCGCTTATATTGGTCGCACCTTTAGAATTAATGACGGCTTTACCATCGCTGTCTTCACTGTCGCTGAGAATATTTGTCGTGCCGTTTGCAATGATGATATTCCTCTCGACATTCTTAGAAAGATTCAACGGAACATTCGTAAGTGATGTTATTTCTGTATTATTCAAAATAACCTCGTATGGCATATCACTCTCAAGTGAGAAGGAACCGTTGTTAGTAGATCCACTCAGATAATACTGAAGACCTTCTATCGATGCCTCAGAGATAATCTCAACGTCAGCACCATTGACATTTACATTGAAATATTCTGAAGTGATATTGTGTCTTACGGTGGCGATATCGTTATTGTATTCAATAAGAATGGCGTTAGCCTCAATGTCGTCGGCTGGCCTGAAAACGATGCTGTCTATTCCTGCGACAGTCAGATCGTCTGTTGCTCCGTTTTGATATAAGAGCATATTAATCATATTAGGTGTGAAATTCAATGAGTCTATTTCGGAAATCTTATATGTAGTGATTGTTCCGTCGGAGTTGTAAATCCACATCGCGTTTTGTGCGCTGACGATATTCATCATCAAAACGAGAGAAATAATTATAAATAACTTTTTCATATCTTACTGAATTTTAATGTTTGAACATTATTCTGTATGTTTATGATATATGTGCCTTGAGGAAAATTTGAAACATCAAGCGAAGCTCCGTCGTAATTTCCTTTAAACATAGATTTCCCATCAATGGAAATAATTTCTATCTCTTGATTGTCAATGCCAATTATCTTGATGTTGTCTTTGGCAGGATTCGGATAAACAAACAATGCTGTTTCTTTGTTCAACTCTGTGATGGCAATTTCCGACTTGAAATAGATTTTTTCAATATCAGCAAGCTCGTATGAATGTGTAAACAGACTTTCACTCTCAACAAGAATCAAGGTCTCGTCGTTTTCAAAGTAGATGTTGCATAATGATTCTGGATTCCATGTTGTCTCTGTTTCGTCATTCATCCTGATGACAAGTTCGTATGACTGAGCTTTGATTCCACTTATCGCGAAAACTAAAGCTATCGAAAATAACAGTTTCTTCATTTGATATTTTTTAAGGGCTTATAAATTATTCTACGAATTATTTGTTGAAACATCTTTTAGCTATTCAGTTAAATGCTTGCTAATTAACGTAAAGCATGACGAAAACATGAAACAACATATTACAAAAGTCATTCTTTTATGAATCGTTTTACAATGTCACCATGGTCTGTATTTATCTTGACGAAATAAATGCCATCAAGTAAATCAGCTACACTAATGTTGTCGAAGTTGTCGTTCACATTTAGAACTATAATGCCTACAACGTTATATATGACAACATCATTTATCTTGTCATTACTTCTTATGACAAGTGTGTTTTTTACAGGATTAGGAAATATCTCGAATCTGTCTTCTAACTCTGTAATGCTATTATGTTTTACTTCAACCGTAATGGTATCCGACATCTCAGATTCGTTGGTATCACATTTTGTTGTGACAGAAAATTCTATTGTCATTTCTTCGTTGCAGCCATATATATAAGAAGGTGTAGTGACCTCTTCAACTTTTTCCCCATTCATATAAACAACATACGCTTCTGCATTGTCCACTTCATCCCATGTCAATGTCACTTCGAATTTATTTTCGTAGTCGGCGAAATATTCTTCAACTGTAGCGTCGAGATTATTAGGAGCGTCGCAAGGAATTATCAGTTCGTCAGTTGTGGCGCAAGTCTGGCTTGAATGTTCCGACTCTCCGTTTTCACAAACGCTTACAACGGTATAACAATATTCTGTCGCTGGATTTAATCCTTCATCATTGTATGATGTTGAATTCACGTTTTTGACAAAAGTATTATTACGATAAATGTCATAGCTTGTAGCTGTCGCTACTTCATTCCAGGATAAAGCTATTGAATATTCATCGATGGTGTTTGCGGTAAGGTTTGTCGGGGCGTCGCAATCTTCAGTGTCATCGCCGTTCTCTATGTTTTCTATCGCTGCCAAGGCGTCAACGAGTCCGGAACCTCTGACGTTATTTTTATTTTCGTCGAGTTTTACCGCCGTCGTTTCCAATATCATCGAAATCTGTTCTGGAGTGAGTTCAGGATTTTTTTCTAACATAAGACATACGATACCAGCCACGCAAGGAGCTGCCTGCGATGTTCCGTCCATCGTGGTAAGACCATTGCTGTTGAAAGGGTCGGCTGAGATTATTCCTACGCCGGGGGCGCATACGTCGGGACGGATAAGTCCTATTTCAGGCTCGTATGGATAGTCGGCGTATGAAGTTGCTTGCCAGGTCACCGGTCCTCTTGAGGAGAAAGGAGCGTCGGCGTTGTTATAGTCGACGGCACCTACCACTATGCAGCATGATGTCCCTCCGACGTTGACTTGCTGGTCGGGATGTATCCATGGCGGAGGACATGAGCCTGGGGTTCTTACGTTGTTAGGTGCGGGAAATGATATTTGCAGCTGCCCCTCGTTGCCGGCGGCGACAGTGGCTGCGATACCGATATTCATGGTGTTGACACACGATTCTCTAAGCATCTCCTTTGCTGAAGTCGATGCGTTAGGTATTCCCAACGACATATTCATAAGGTCGGCGCCATGTTCTAAGGCGAACTCCATTCCTGAACATATTCCGCTCGCACCTCCGTAGCCTCCGTCGTCCATGACCTTGACGACCATTATCGTAGCATCAGGAGCTATGCCAGTCTGCGTCCCCGTTGCTCCGTTGCCGCATATAATGCCAGCGCAATGTGTGCCGTGTCCGAAACCGTCGTTGACGTTATGATTGTCTTCGTATGTGTTATATCCATGGTTAGGGAACTCTTCGCCTCCGTCCCATAGGTTATTGACCAAATCAATATGTTCGATGTCGACACCGGTATCTAACAACGCCACAAGTACGTCTTTGCCCGTATAACCCAAATCCCATACATCGTCGGCGTTGATGTGAGCGATGCTCTGCGACAATCCTTTGCCATCGTACGGTTGAGAAGTCTCTTCCCATAAAAGGAAATCTTTCCTGTCGTATCCGATGATGGCGATGTCGGGATGTGACGACAATTGATTAATCACATCGTGAGAAAGTTCACAGTTGATGGCGTTTACCAACCAGTGATTTCTTATTTTAGCTGCTTTGTCGTTTCTTTCTTCAGATCTAAGTATCGCCATCACATCAGACTGTTCTTTCTCGGAAAAGTGTTTAAGTTCTCCGATGACAAAATCTCTTCTTTCGTCTTTTGAAATATTTCTCGGCAGGTCGAATGAATTCATCTGCGACTTGAAAATGATGTTGACGCTTATTAGCTCATCGCTTTTTTGATTCAAGATTTCTTGAAGTCTGTCTTCAACTACATTGTTTCTTTGTGCAAAACCTACGCTGCATAAAAGCATGGAAATAATTAACAAAAAACTTTTTTTCATTTGACAAGTATTAAACGGTATTTTTTTTCTCATAATGAATGTATTTATGTTTTGCAAATTTATGAAAAAACAATGAATTTACCAAGTTAAAGAAATACAATCTTACACGGGTGTAATTTCCTGAAAATCGGGGATAATGGACAAAAATTACAAATGATTTTTGTAAAAAAGTGTTGGGGCTCAATAAAAAAGGGACATCTTTTCAGACATCCCTTAATCTTTCGTTATTAGACTTTCGTCATATATCAACCGACGTGCATGTTGTCGTTAACGACTTTCATGATTTTTTCTGTGTCGTTGCCGAGTTCAGCGCGGAGGTTAGTGTCGTTGAAGCTCTTGAGATATTTAATCATATAATCGACGATATTGTCTGAGAACACGCCTTTTGCTGTATAGATTTCGCGGTCTTTTTCGAGTTCTTCAGCTGCTCTGTAGCATGAGTCTGGAAGTTGTTCGAGAGCGTCTTGAACCGACTTGTTCTTGTCGTCGTGGATGTTAACGCCGAGACCAACGTATGTTTTTTCAGCTACTTCCAAAGCATTTGGTGATTCTAATCCGTAGCGTGCTGCTGCGCATAAAGCTGCCATCAAGAGATAGATGTCAGCGCTAGCGTCTGAAGCGCGCCATTCGAATGTTTGTTTGTCGCTGAAGTCTTTTGTTGAAGGTTTTTCGAGTGGGTTGCAGTTTGCGAGCATGTCTTTGCCGTTGTTGATCCAGCCGAGAGGAACTCTGACCAAAGCGCTTCTGTTTGAGAATGACCAGCACAATGATGTAGGAGCTTCTTGATGAGGAACGAGGCGTAAGAATGCCAATGGGTTAGGATTGCCGAATGCTGGGAGTGAAGTACCTGCCATCATGTAACCAGCGATAGCTTTCTTGCAAATGTCTGTCAATTCACCGTTTTCAATCATGACTGACTTGCCGTCTTTAGTGAACTTGCAGTGTACGTGCATACCTGAGCCAGCTTTACCTACAGTGATCTTAGGAGCGAATGTCAATGTTACGCCATATTCGTAAGCGAGTTGACGCATGATCCATTTAGCGATAACTAATTGGTCAGCAGCGTCTTCGATATTTGTTGGTAAGAATTCGATTTCATTTTGTTCGTAGATTTTTCCGTCTAATGTGAAGTTACCTACTTCTGAGTGACCGTATTTAATCATACCGCCAGCTTGAGCGATGAGACGCATAGCTTCTACGCGGTAGTCGGTGAACTTATTGAAAGGACGGCTTTCGTGATAACCTTTTTGATCTGGAACAGGATAGATTTCTTCGTCATCAGCGATGATATAATATTCGAGTTCGCCCATTGTTTCCATTTGCAAGCCTGTTGATTCTTGGAATGCTCTGTGAGCTTTGCGGAGGATATATTCTGGTGAGCTTTCGAATGGGTTGCCTTCGCGGTCGTAGAATGAACAGAGAAGGTCAACTGTTGGGATTTCTGAGAATGGGTTGCGGAATGCTGTTCTGAATTTAGGAACGACGTAGAGGTCGCTCTTGCCAGCTTCGATGAATGGGAACAAACTTGAACCATCGACGCGTTCACCTGCTGAAAGGATATTGTCGAGATGGTCAACGCTTTGAATGACAAAGTTTAAAGTTTTGAGTTTGCCATCCCATCCGCAATAATGGAAATTAATGAATTCAACACCGTTATCTTCGCAGTAGCGAATGATGTCTTGTTTTGTAAATTCGCGAGCTGGCTTTTGTAAATATTGAACCAGCGAATTAGGATTCATTTGAATGTTTGTGTTCATATCTTATTCTTTATAACATAGATTAATTCAATTCACGTACGCAGCTGTCATTTATCTGCAGCTTTACGAAATTTTTTACAAACTTAGGCAAAAAATTGGATTAATAACACAATTTAAAAATTTATTTTTTCAACATGTTAAAATAAGTTTCCAAAAGGTTTTGTGCGGCTATATAAGCACTTGTCCTTTTTTCTTTCACATCGTTCTCTGTCAGTGCTATCATGTCTTTTATCAGAGGGTTTTGATAGAAGTCGTTGCGCAGTTCTTGTTCTATGCTGTCGTACATCGTCTGAACGTCTTGTCTTGCTCTTTTCTTGGCGAGATAACCCGACTTGCGGATGTTCTCGACGTGTTCTGTGACCATTTCCCAAACTTCTGGCACGTTGTGATGCGTTATTGCTGAACAAGTCATCACATTTACGGGCTGCCCTGATTCGGCGAGAGGGAAGAGATGCACCGCGTTCTTGACTTCTGCCATGGCGCGATTTGCTCTTTGAATGTTGTCGCCGTCAGCTTTGTTGACAACTATTCCGTCTGCCATTTCCATGATACCGCGTTTTATGCCTTGAAGCTCGTCGCCGGCTCCGCCTATTAGTACTAAAAGGAAGAAATCGACCATGGAATATACGGCAATCTCCGATTGTCCAACACCTACTGTTTCAACAAAAATTGTGTCGAAACCTGCTGCTTCACAGAGAATTATAGCTTCGCGTGTTTTGCGCGCCACGCCGCCGAGAGTGCCTGCCGATGCTGAAGGGCGGATATATACATTGCGTTGCTGCGAAAGTTCTTCCATACGAGTCTTATCGCCGAGAATGCTGCCCTTTGAACGCTGGCTGCTCGGGTCGATGGCAAGCACCGCCAGTTTATGTCCGCTGCGGCTTAATTCCATTCCCAAAGCCTCGATAAAAGTGCTTTTGCCCGCTCCAGGAACGCCTGTAATGCCGAGACGAACCGCATTGCCCGAATAGGGAAGGCACGACGTGATAATATCCTGAGCCATCTTCTGATGCTCTGGCAGCGAGCTTTCAACCAAAGTGATGGCTTTGCTTAAAATGACAATGTCGCCTTTAAGAATTCCACTGACGTATTCCTCAAGAGGCAGAAGTCTTTGACGCTTCGCCATCATGCGTTCCAAAGCCTTGGGGTTGACCTGTATAGGCTGCTCCGTAGGAGCGTTTACCTGAAGCGCCGACTCCCACTCGTGTTTCTGATTTTCAAAATGTTCGTGTAGTTCCATAGTGATGGCAAAGATATAAAAAATGACTAATGTCGTATGTGTGATGGTAAAAGTTTTTTAATTTTCATAAAAAACATATTTCACATCCCATGAAAATAGAAAAAAATAAAAATTTTCTAATTTCACAAACGAAGTGCAAAAGTAGATTCTACGAGCAATACAAAAAAAGGAGACCGAAGTCTCCCTAAGATTAACTATTTTTGTGTTGCTATGTATAAACAATTAACCTCGGAACAAAGATACGCAATTAAATTG
>JAZNSO010000017.1:0-34457 GCA_045591245.1 Bacteroidales bacterium | reverse complement strand
TGACCAATTAAACAAATACGAATTACCACAGGGTGATGTTACGAAACTTCCATATAGCATATGTGGACCTTATTTGAAAGACTTGTTTAATAGAGCTTTCATTGATGGTTTGCATAATTCTCCAATGCGACCTACTGCTGACGAATGGGAGCAGGCATTAATTAATACATCAGATTTAATGCAACCATGACAGAATCCAAATTGTGAATCAAAATGGTTTGTTTTTGACAATACAACAAAACCAAGATGTCCGTTCTGTGGTAAAGAATATCATGGACAATTACCTGTTTTGAATTTATACTATTCTCCTGAAAAAGGTGTATTCAAACCTGAAAACTATCGTCTGATGGTGTATGATAAACAGTCTTTATACAAATGGCATGTTAATCAGTATGTGGCACTTAATGAAAAATTAACAGCAGAAGACAAGAAGCCTGTTGGTGACTTCCATTTCCATAATGGCAAATGGATATTGATAAACCGTCGTCTTAATAGTCTTTATGACAAAGACGAGGATAGAAAAATCGAAATAGGTCAATATGTTGAATTAACTGAAGGTAAAAAGATACTCATTTCTACCGAAGACGGAGGAAGGTTGATTATTGTACAACTTGTAAATAATTAAAGTATGATTAAAACTCAATGTGAACAATGCAAAAAATACAATACTTCTTGTACTGAAGATATTGTATTCAATGGACAATCTTGCGAACAATATACTAAGCGCATTGACCTTGAAAAGAAAAATGATAATGCTTCAGAAAGTGAAACAACTACAATTGAAACAACAAATATTGTTAATAACAATGGAAGTAATTTGTTAGACAACGAAAGGATTATCAGAAGCATTCAGGAAATTGGCAAGCATACAAAATTTATATCAATCATCGGGTATATTGCTTTGACTTTTATGGGTATTGGTACAATTGGTTTGTTCGCAGGTGGTGATGGAGGAGAAGCAATTATTTATTTGCTTGTTACTGTAGGAGCTTATTTTATTGTTGATAATCTGTGGAAAGCTTCAAAACTGTATAGAAATATTACTACAGACAGAACAATCGATAATCTTGAATCAGGAGTTCAGCGAATGTCAACATTTTGGAAAACAATGGCTATTATTTATAAGATATATTTGATAATTATTGCTATTGTATTTGTAGTAGCTATTTTTTCTGAAATCTGAAACTTTATTTAATTTTTGTTCTCATGGGAATCTATATAGTAAGAAATAACCAAGACTTTGGTCCATACGATTATGCCACGATTGTTTCGTACGTTAAAAATGGACAGATTTTAAAATGTGATAAGGCAAGAGATTCTATTAGTGGTGAAATAAACTCAGTAGGATATTTCTTGAAAAAGTCTGGACATAATGTAAAGGTCGATAGACATAAAGGTTTGACTTCTCAATTGAAAAATATAGGAAGTGAATTGATAATTCCTAAATCTTCATTTACGAAAAAACAATTATTGTCAGACCAAAGACTTATTTTACTTGCGTTGATTGGTTTAGTGCCATCTCTGATAATGATGATTCCATTGGGTGATTTTATGGTGTTTTATTTAATATCATTATATTTTGCGGTTATCTGGGGATTGTTTTTCTATTATTTCTTCAAGACACCGCAAGTAGATGTCAAAACAACACTAATTACTTTTTTTGCGACACAAGTTGTTGTCTTCTTGGTATGGGATGTGTTGGGTTTACCTGCATGGAATCCATTCTACTTGTTGGTTGATACGTTTTTCCCTCTTAATGCACTGGGTTATATTTTTGGTGTAGGATTCACTGAAGAATTAGTAAAACTATTGCCATTATTGATAATATGTTATAGAGCAAAAGAACCGCAGATACCTCAAACATTGGTCTATTATGGTCTCATGTCTGGTATTGCTTTTGGCGTTTTTGAAGGTGTGCAATATCAAATGGGGATAAATGCAGAACAAGAATATACAACTGCATATTATTTAAATATACTGAGATTAACTAGTTTGCCATTCATTCATGCGGTTTGGTGTGGTATCGCCGGATATTTTATATCATTCGCTTCATTGTATCCTAAATATCGTGTTGCTTTATATTTCCTTGCAATAAGTATTCCTGCATTATTACATGGTTTATACGATACTTTCTGTGGTACTACTTTAGGATTTTTAATAGCATTCCCTATAATGTTTGCAACCGTAATTCTTTTGAATACATATTTAAAACAAGGTGTTAATTATCAATCAAAATTGAGAAACTGATATGGGAGAATGTAAATATTGTCATAAAGATGCTGGCTGGTTTGGTTCTAAACATTCAGATTGTGAGGAGAAATATAATATTGGTGTCACAAAACTAAAGGCTATCATTAGAAATTGTTTTGAGAAAAAAGAAGATTTTTTCTTACACAAAAGTGAGACTGATAAGATTTGTGCTGATTCATATATTAGACAAGATTTCCTTATTTCAATATATGGGGAACTTTTAGAAGAAGCCGTTAATAAATATCTTAATGACAGTGTAATAGAAAAAAACGAAGAAACTTGTATTGCAAGATTTATACAGTTTTCAGGTTTTACCCAAAATTCGTTGAATACAACACATGCTCTGGATAAAGTTGTACAATCGCGTGTTCTTCAAGAAATATTAAAAGGAAATGTCCCTAAACCAGCTATAACTATTTCTGGTGATTTTCCTTTCATGCTTTCTAAAAACGAAACATTGATTTGGATGTTCCGTAATATAATTTTGCATGAACAAAAGACCAGAAGGGAATATACTGGACGTTCTAGTGGCTTTAATATAAGGGTTGCCAAAGGTATCTATTACAGGACAGGTGGTTTTAAAGGCACTCCAGTTGAAACAAGTTATATGCAAAGAATTTCTGAAGGAAGTGTCTGCTTAACTGATAAGAACTTGTATTTCTCGTCAATGGAGAAAAGTATGAAAATTCCTTATGACAAAATTATAAGTTTAGAATCATATTCCAATGGATTAGGTGTACAGAAAGATGGTGCAAATAGTAAACCAGTATTTTTTGAAAGACTTGACAGTTGGTTTTGTTACAATGTAATTTCAAATTTGAAATAGTCATACATGAAGAGAGAAGAAAAAATAGCGCTTGTAAGAATCCTTTCCGATTTGATTAAGGCAGATAGTATCATCAACTATGGAGAAGTTGAGCAATATATGTTGTTGCGAGACAAGTATTCTATTGGTAACGATGATGAAATTGCTGCAACTAAAATCACATTTGCTGATGCGATTAACATATTGATAGAATCTGATAGTAAATTGAAAAATGATATTTTATCAGATTGCTCGGATATGGCAGTCAGCGATGGATTTTGCGCTCGTTCAGAATCTCTTCTGCTGATGGCTTTGAAAAATAAATTATTGTCGGATGGAGATGGTGTAGATGTAATTTCAATACCAAAACCAATATTTAACATTGAATCTGCTACAGTTCTTTATATAGAGTCTCGTTTTGAAAGGAAAGTAAATGAAGTAATATCACAAAGTTATCGAACTATATTCAAAGAATGTAAGATAGCAGGTTTTAACTTTATATATATTCCTAAAGTTGTAGAACATTATAAAAATTCAGATTCAAAACTTATTAGTCAAATTATTCATTTCCTTGCACCTTCTTTTACAGAAGATGGTATCAATGGAATTATTGAAGGACTGAAAAATATGACGACAAGTAGTTTTTGTAAGGATTTATTATGTAATAAATTAGGTGTTACTCAATTGAGAGAGAGTAATCCAGCTGTAATGATTAAGATAGGTCAGAGTTATGTTGATAATAAAACTTTTGCAAATTATGTAAAGATTGATGTGGATGAGAATATTGTTGCAGAGGTTCAATTGTTTATGGATGAGTTTTTATCTTTAGTAAATACTGATATGTTATCAATATCTACAGCGGAAGAAAAAAAACAGCAATTTTTATATCACGGATTTTATAAACAGTTATTAGATATATTTCTGATTCGTAATAATGTTAGAAGTCGTTTGATAATTCATCCATACAGAGAAGAAATCTATTTTCCAGACATTGATTGCAAATTAGAAAAATTACATCGTAGAGAAAAAGCATTATATGTTTTACTCTTGATAATGTCTAATGAAGGAGGCGTTAATTTTTCTTTGCCGCATAATGTTAAACAGTTGGAGTTGCATAATAAAAAATTGCAAAGATTGCAATTGCGCTATCAAATGGTTTATGAACTATTTGGGGGAGAAAGAGATAAAGCTCCAGATCTAAGTCAGCCAGAAATACGTCGGCCAATTATAAGTTGTTTGAAGAGAAGTCTGATGGATATGAAAGATAGATTATATAATTATGAAGATTATATGATTACAAAAGATGAGTTTGGAAATATTAGAATTGGTTTGGAAACCGATATGTTGTTTGTTAATGACGGAATAAATGGGATTACATGTTTAATAGAGTCTGATATTTACAAAAAGATAGAGAAAGTGAAATAAAAACGTTGCAATGTTACAACCATAAATATTTGATTTGAGAATTGATTTTTTGAAATGTTACAGATTTTCTTGTAAGAAATATAGTCGATGTACATTTGCATCATAATTTAAAACACAACAATTATGAAAAAGTATCTTTTAACATTAGTAGTTATGGTGGCTCTTAACAGCAGCCCTATTTTAGCACACACATGGTATAATGATTCTGATGCAAATGAAACATCATCATGTCAGAACAAAACAAGTGCATCTATAACATTTCAAAACAAGTCAGAATACACGATGACTCTAAAAATAATGAACTATTGGGGCGGTCTGTATCGTACAGTAGTTTTGAGTCCTTATTCAAGTAGTACAGTGTACTTCAATAGTAGTAGCTCATATAAGTTGAAGATAAAAGCAGTTAAAAATGGTTTTGCATCGTATCATGACGGTGGAACTTTTTCGGTGACTTGTACTGATTATGAATGGACAGAAGGAACAATGACGTTCAGTCTTTCTTCTTATGGAGATGGATTAGGTCCAAGAATTTCAGCTAAGGAATTTGAAAGTAATGATTGATAATAAAGTATATCAACTAAGAATTTAATTTAAAACATAAACTATATGGAAAACAAAAAACATTATCAAGGCTTGACTGATGCTGAAGTGTTGGAAAGCCGTAAAAAGAATGGTGTGAATATTCTCACACCTCCAGAGAAAGAGTCGTTATGGTCGAAGTTTATGGAGAAATTTAAAGACCCATTGATTAGAATTCTTCTTGTTGCAGGTTTACTTTCTGTAGGTATTGCTGGTTATGAATTCTGGGGATTGGGTCATTCATGGACTGCATTCTTCGAACCTATTGGAATTTTCGTAGCTATACTTCTTGCAACTGGACTTTCATTCTATTTTGAATTGATAGCAGACAAGGAGTTCTCTATCCTAAATCAAGTCAATGATGACGAACCAGTCAAAGTCATTAGAAATGGTTTTACTATAGAAGTTCCTAAAAAGGACATCGTCGTTGGTGATATTGTTATTCTTTCAACAGGAGATGAAATCCCAGCTGACGCAGAATTGTTGGAAGCAGTAACTCTTCAGGTTGATGAATCAACATTGACAGGTGAACCTGTTTGCAGCAAAACAACAGATAAAGGTGCTTTCGACAAAGAAGCTACATTCCCATCAAATCATGTGATGAGAGGTACAAAAGTGATGGAAGGCCATGGCATATGTCGTGTATTTGCAGTTGGTGATAAGACAGAAAACGGAAAAGTTTTTGAAGCGGCGCAAATTGATGATAGTGTCAAGACTCCTCTTAATGAACAACTTGATGGATTGAGTGACTTGATTACAAAACTCAGTTACATTTTCGCAGGTATCGTTATTGTGGGAAGATTATTTGTATTCTTCAACTGGAATCCTATCGCATTGACACTTGCTATTCCAACAGCAATATTCTTCTGGTTGGTAATCAAAAAATTTGACGATTTCAGCAAAGGAAAGTGTATAGTAAGCATTTTGATATTCTTCGCCGTCTTGATGGCAATGGTTGTAGGTCTGTTCTTTCACTTGAATTCTGGACAAGACATCTCAAGTTTGTTGTCTCATACAATGCAGACATTGATGATTGCGGTTACATTGATAGTAGTCGCTGTTCCAGAAGGTCTTCCAATGGCTGTTACCTTGAGCTTGGCTTATAGCATGCGTAGAATGTTAAAAACCAATAACCTTGTACGCAAAATGCACGCTTGCGAAACAATGGGTGCAACAACTGTTATTTGTACAGATAAAACAGGTACACTCACACAAAACCAGATGAAGATCTATCAAACAAACTTCTATTCTTTGGCAGAGCAGAAGTTGAGCGATGATGAAATCAGCACTATAATAAAGGAAGGTATATCGGTAAACTCTACAGCATCATTGGATTTATCAGACGCCAACAAGACAAAAGTCTTAGGAAATCCAACAGAAGGTGCTTTGCTGTTATGGTTGAAGGCCAATGGCGTTAATTATCAAACTTTGAAGGACAATACAACATTGGTTGAAGAACTTCCATTTTCTACAGAAAGAAAATATATGGCAACCATTGTAAAATCATCTTTAGGAAAGAAGATTTTATATGTCAAAGGTGCTCCTGAGATTATACATTCATTATGTAATCAAACGTGTGGGAATGTTGCAAAAACAGATATTGATCAGCAACTTGTTCAATATCAAAATCAAGCAATGCGTACATTGGGTTTTGCATATCAAGAGTTGAATGATAGTGATGTCACAATCAGAGAAAATAAAGTCGTAGCAGATAATCTTACATTCTTGGGAATAGTCGCTATTTCAGACCCAGTTAGGGAAGATGTTCCTGCAGCTGTTGAAGAATGTCTTAAAGCCGGTATCAATGTTAAAATTGTTACAGGTGACACTCCTGGTACTGCAAAAGAGATTGGTCGTCAGATTGGTTTGTGGACAGATAAAGACACCGATAAGAATATTATCATGGGACCAGAATTAGCAGCTTTATCAGATGAAGAATTGGATAATATAGTTCTTGATCTTAAGATTATTGCTCGTGCAAGGCCAATGGACAAGAAACGTTTGGTTGAATCATTACAACGTAGAAATCAAGTTGTTTCTGTTACAGGCGATGGTACAAATGATGCTCCTGCATTGAACGCTGCTCACGTTGGCTTGTCAATGGGTGATGGTACATCAGTAGCAAAAGAAGCAAGTGACATTACTATTATCGACAACTCATTCAGCAGTATCGGTCGTGCTGTTATGTGGGGACGTTCCTTATATCAAAATATCCAACGTTTCTTGTTGTTCCAATTAACAGTTAACGTAGCTGCATGTTTCATAGTCCTGATTGGCGCTTTCATGGGTGTTGAATCTCCATTGACAGTAACACAGATGCTTTGGGTAAACTTGATTATGGATACATTTGGTGCTATGGCATTGGCTTCATTGCCACCATCCAAAGAAGTGATGAATGATAAACCTCGCAACAGAGATAGTTTCATTATCAATAAATCAATGGGAATTAACATTTTTGGTGTTGGTACATTATTCTTCTTGATTACATTAGGTTTCTTGTACATCTTCCAACATGCTGATGTTACTTCAGTAAAAGACTTGTTGACATTGAAATTAGGTGCAAAGAATATCGTTACTCCATACGAACAGACTTTATTATTCTCGATATTTGTCTGGACACACTTCTGGTACATGTTCAATGCACGTTCATACGAAACAAATAGCAGTTTCTTTGGAATCAAACATAGCTCTGGATTCTGGACAATAGTTTTGGTTATCGTAATTGGACAAATACTTATAGTAGAACTGTTATACAACTTCTTCAATGTAGCACCGATGTTCCATACTGCAGATTGGCAAATAAATACTAGCGGCTGTATTGACTGGTTGTTAATTGTAGGTTTGTCATCATTAGTATTGTGGATTAGAGAAGCATATTGCTTGGTAAGTAAATGTTTTAGAAAATAAATTTAAGATTATGAAAAGAGGTTTTTTTATTTATATAATAGTTTTCTGCATGTTACTCGTACATGCAGAAAACGCTTATTCACAAAATAATTCAAGGGTTAATATTACCGATAAATTATCAATAGAACTTCCTGATAGTTATATTAGAAAGGAAAGCAAGTCTTGTTTGATAGATGCTGAGAATAAAAATTACGGCAATATAATACTTCTAAAAACTATAGCGACAAGGGATTTTAATCCAGGAAAAGTAAAGCAATCAATGGATACCTTATGTTTTAATCTTTCTAATGCAAAATTGATTAAAAAGGAAAAGGCAAAGTTTTATAGAATGGATGAAGATTATGTAAAAAAATATTATGAATTGGGAGATGATAAAATTATAACATATACATTTTATACAAATAAATATCCGTATAGTATTCTGTTTACATATAATAATGAGAGTGAGTTGAAAACAATTGATGATGTCATAGAGTCAATTGAAATAAAAATGAATTTCTTTGGCAAGTTCTTTTATATGTTTTTGACATCATCCATTTTAGCTACGATTTTATTAATTGCAGGTGCGATTATATTCTTTGAAATTATAAATAGCAAAAATCCTATTATAGGTATTGTTATTTTTTATCTAATTGTTTTTGCATTAAGTTTTATTTTCTTCCCATCGTATAGTCTGTTATATAAACTAATCTTTCCGTTGTTATTCTTTTTATGTTGTATTATAACCTACTTTATGCCTGAAGAAGGATGATAGAAGATGTTATATCGCGCATATTAAGTTGTTTGTTTGATAAATAGTTTTTTAAATAATAGTGATATGAAAACTTTAGAAGAATTAAAAGTAGAATTATTAAAAGATGGTATTATAGATAAAGATGAAGCTTTGATGCTTGAAAAGAGATTGTTTGAGGATGGTAAAATAGATTCAGAAGAAGCAGAATTTTTGTTTGAGATAAACAATGCTGTTTCGGGCGAAGCAAATGATATTTCGTGGAAAGAATTATTTGTAAAAGCAATCGTGTCATACCTTATGGATGATGAAAACTCTCCAAATGAAATTGATGAAAAAGAAACCGAATGGTTATATAATAAAATCAAGGGGGACGGAACAATCGATGAAATGGAGAAAGAATTGTTATTGACTCTAAAATCAAGAGCAAAAAGATTTCCAAGTCGATTAGAAGAATTGCTATAAAATAATCAACCAATCAAAACCGCCTGATAGAAATGTTGGGCGGTTAAATATATAATCATTCATCCAAAACAACTTGAAAATATTGAATTTAAATTGTTTGTGCGATGATATAACAATAAATTTAAAACTATAAAAGTTATGAAAAGAATAATTACCATCTTATTTGTATTCTGTATGTCGTTAATATATGCAGAAAAATCATATTCTCAAAACAAGACTAGAATAGATGTTACGGAAAAATTATCAATAGAAATTCCAGATAATTACATTAGAAAAGAAAGCAAGTCATGTTTGATAGATGCTGAGAATAAAAATAATGAAAGTATCCTTTTGTTAAAGAACCTTGATGTAAAGAATTTTGATATTGGTAAGGTCAAGAAATCAATGGATACGTTATGCTACAATCTATCCAATGCCCAATTGGTAAAAACAGAAAATGAGAAATTTTATCAGATGGACAGAGATTTTGTTAAGAGATATTACGATGCTGGAAAATACAACATACTAACTTATACATTTTACACAAGCGATTACCCGTATTGTTTATTGTTTACATATATTAGCGAAAGTGAAATGAATGAGATAAATGAAATTCTAGATTCAATCAAGATTAAAAAGGGTATTTTTGAAGCTATATTCAACATTCCGACATTTATGATGGTTGTTTTGGTATCATTAGCAATGATAGCTATGTATATAGTGGAAGACTATGATACCCCTATTAAATATTATCTTATTATCTATGCGGTTATTTTTGCATTGAGTTTTATACTGTTTGAGTCGTATGATTTATTATTTAAATTGGTATTTTCATTATTTATTGTTATTTTTGCCTTCGTTTGTAAATTATTGGCTGAGAATGGAATTACAATTGAAGAATACTAAATAATATTATATAGAAAAGTTAAAATGATAAGGAGAGAAATGTTTGTAAAAGCAATTGTGTCGTACCTTTTGGATGATGAAAACTCTCCAAATGAAATTGATGAAAAAGAAACCGAATGGTTATATAATAAAATCAAGGGAGATGGAACAGTCGATAAAACGGAGAAAGAATTGTTATTGACTCTAAAATCAAGAGCAAAAAGATTTCCAAGTCGATTAGAAGAATTACTCTAAAATAGTATTCTCTATGTTACTTATCATTTGCTCTTATTTGATAAAAGCTTTACACGATAATGGTTATACAATTGAAATTGAATAATGTAAAAAGGTATTATATTGAAAATAAAATATATTTAATTAATAACAATAAATATTATGAATGATATAGAATTATTTGAATTAGGTAAAAAGTTTGAAAACGAACGTAATTATACTGAAGCTGTAAAATATTATCATGAAGCGGCGAAATTGGGTAATGTTGACGCACAATTGAGTTTGGGATTCTGTTATGATTTCGGAAGAGGTGTAGAAGTAAATAAAAAAGAAGCTGTCAAGTGGTATATTTTATCTGCATCTAAAAATAATAAATATGCATTGGCTAACTTAGCCAACATACTATACGATGTCAAAGATTACGAAGAAGCTGTCAAATGGTATAGAAAATCAGCAGATTTAGGTCTTGATTATGCACAAAATCGAATGGGACTTTCTTATGAGTATGGTAGGGGCGTGCCTAAAGATGATGCGGAAGCCGTAAAGTGGTTTAGATTGGCTGCAGAACAAAATAATTTATATGCGCAATATAATTTGGGGGTGCATTATGAAAATGGAATAGGTGTTACTAAAGACAATGTTGAAGCTGCGAAATGGTATCGCAAAGCAGCAGAAAGAGGTCACGTTTCCGCTCAAGTTTGTTTAGGTAATTGTTATTATGAAGGTGAAGGTGTGACAAAAGATTATGAGGAAGCTGTAAAGTGGTATCGTAAGGCTGCAGATAAGGGTAATGTCGTAGCTCAAAATAATCTTGCAAATCGCTATAAAAGGGGAGAAGGTGTCATAAGAGATACATCAGAAGCTTTTAGATTGTATAAATTGTCTGCAGACAGTGGTTATGAGTTAGCTCAAAAGAATTTGCTTATTTTGTGTGAGGCAGAGGGAAAATGGTGGGATGAGGCTGTCAAATGGTATAAAAAGTTTGCGGAAAATGGTAATGCCGAATATCAGTATAAATTAGGTCTTTGTTATTTTGATGGCAAAGGTGTCTTAAAAGATAGAAAGACTGCTAAATACTGGTTCAAGAAAGCCGCCGATGGAGGTCATCAGGATGCAAGAGCCAAATTAAGCGGATTGTGGGCATTGTTCTGCTGATTTTCCGAAATTGGAACACGCATTGTAAAGTCCATAAACCCAAATATGTCCAACAAAAAAACCTCAGAACCCGGAGCGTCACTTCTAACACTTCAGATTCTGAGGTTTTCAATGGGCACCATCCATAATTTTCATTTACACAAAATTATGGATGGTGCCTTAAAAAATTAAACTGTGTTAGACTCCTTTTATTGTTGTCTTGACACAGTTTACTTTACAGTCTCACCAATCAAAACCGCCAGATAGAAATGTTGGGCGGTTTTTTAAAATCTGTTACATTGTTTAAATTTACGGCTACAACCTCGGCGATGTTATATTCTTTGAATGACGACTTCCTCCGTACATACTCTGTATCAAGTACGTACCAAGTTCTCAGAATGACAAAAGACTAAACTCAAAAGGGTAGAGGTTCCTACCAAGTTCCTGTCATCTTCTTGTCAAGTTCTTGCCAAGCTCCTGTTTAGTTCGTAAAAAATACGCGCAGATCCTCGCAATACGTGGAGAAAAAAATCATTCGTGGAAAATTCGTGTCCATTCGCGGATAAAATAATCCGTGCCCATCAGTGCTAATTTGTGGGAACATTCTCCGTACCAAGTCCGCTAATTAGATTTACGACTCTCGTACTATCCCGAACAGTTCTATCTCGAATATCAGAGTCGAGCCATTAAGTACTCCTGTCCGTTAACTTTCCATTTAGGAACATAAAAGTTAAAAAATGTTAAAATTGTAGAAGCGAAGGTTTTTCTTTATACTTTTGCACTCAAAGTAGAACCTGCCAAGCCTCTTGACAATGCTCAAATTGGCAGGTCGTTTTTTAATATTATACCAATGCCAAAATTTTATAAAACCAACAAAACAGCAGATGATTTAATTGTTGTTCTCAAAAGAAAAGGACTGTCAATAGCTGATGAAGCAAAATCAATAAATTATATTCGTAATATTGGCTATTACAGACTTAAAGCGTATTTCTATCCTCTTTATCAAGAACCCAAACACAAGCATTTGTTTAAAGTCGATGCGACATTCGACAAGGTTATGAACATGTATCGTTTTGATAGAAAATTACGTCTGTTGTTGTTTAATGAGATAGAAAAAATTGAAGTAGCTTTCAGAAGTATTATTGAGTCTCTGCTCAGCCTCGGAGAAATAGCGTTAATAAATTATGTCTCTCCTTCGTGTCACAGTCGTACCAAGTTCGTACCAAGTCCGAGAGAAGCGTTTATATTATGGCAGCCTCCATGCGTTAGGGATTGGAGCGGCATCCTTTTGGAGCGCAGCGGAAAAAGATATAGCGGAAAGCCCGACGGCGATAGCCGGAACGCCCAAAGACAATTCATAATTCACAATGCATAATGCATAATTTTCAGTTTTCAATTTTCAATTCAATAAATCTGTGTCAAATTAAGCCATCTTTGATCAAAACCATCTTCGTGTCACATTCGAGACACATTCGAGACAAGTTCGTAAAAGATACGCGCAGTTCCTCGCGATACGTGGAGAAAAAAATCATTCGCGTAAAATTCGTGTCCATTCGTGGATAAAATAGTTAGCGTAAAATTCGTGGGACTTAATCCATTTTCACTAAAAATAATCTTCCAACAATCTCAATTATCAAATAAAAAAATGTACTTTTGTAGATGATTTATGAGATGTTATTTGTATAAAATGTTTCATGTAAATCATTTTAAATTTTAGCGACAGAAATCATTATTAAGTGTGAAACTCAAAATGTCTAATACAAGACTATCAACCATATATCATGCAGGATAACAATTCGAAAATATTGAATCTTGCCTATGAGGCGGGGGCTATTCTATTGGAAAACGGCGCTGAGATTTCGCGTGTCGAGGATACTATACAGCGTATCGCTAACTATTATGGCGTCGATGATGTTAATGTCTTCGTGCTGAGTAACGGTATTATGGCTACGGGCGACAGCTACGCTCGTTCTAAATTCATCCCTATCAAAGGCTCACGTCTCGATAAGGTCGTCGCTGTGAATCAGCTGTCGCGCGACATATCACAAGGTCGCTGTGATATAAATCAGTTGGAACAACGTCTCAATGACATCCGTGCCATGAAAGCCAAACCCGTCTGGGAACAAATCGTGGCATCTTCTCTCGGCAGCGCGGCTTTCTGTATCATCTTCGGCGGTGGATTCGATGATTGTCTTATTGCAACTATTGCAGGTCTGCTTCTCTGGATATTCATTCTCTTTGTTGGGAAACATCATCTTTCTCGTATCATGTCGAATACACTCGGAGGTCTGCTTGCTTCATTCTTCTGCATTGTGATGTATAAGCTTGGTGTTGGCACTCATCTCAGCAATATGATTATAGGAGCCGTCATTCCTCTTATACCGGGAGTGGCGTTCACCAACGGCATCCGCGACCTCGCCAATGAAGATTACATCGCTGGTGTTACGCGCCTGCTCGATGCTCTTCTTACTTTTTTCTGCATAGCCATGGGCGTCGCTCTCTCTTTTGTCATCGACTCTGTTATCTATGGTCAGATGCAGAATCTGGATTCTCTCGCCGCGTCTTCTGAAACGGCACATCTGTACATCCAGCTGCCTGCAGCCTTCATAGGAACTTGGGCTTTTGCTGTACTCTTCGGCGTGCCTCGTAAATATTATCTCGACTGTGGATTGTGTGGAATGCTCGGCTGGCTTCTGTATCTTCTGCTACTGAACCACACTTCATTATCGCCGACAATAGTGGTGTTCTTCGCTACCGTATTGGTGGCAGTAACGTCATTGATACAGTCGATAATTCGCAGGTGCCCTGTCACGGTATTCCTGATAAGCGGTATATTCCCCTTAGTTCCAGGTGCAGGAATATTCTGGACAAGTTATCATTTGGTATCCAATGATTTATACGCAGCCATTCAGACTGGTGCCGTTGCCATTAAGGCAACAATAGCTATAGCTTTCGGGATACTATTCGTGATGGAGATAAATAGCAAAAACAGAATAGGGAAGCTGTTCGCAAGGAAATAATCGGCTGATAACTATGCGCCATCTGTGCTTAAAACCATCTTCGTATCACATTCGAGACACATTAGATACAAGTTCGTGAAAGATACGCACTGATTCTCGCGATACGAGGAGAAAAAAATCATTAGCGTAATTTCGCGCCTTTTCGGACATGTTGCTATCAAAAAAGTAGACACTATGAGGTAGAAAAAAACTAAAAAAGATTACCTTTGCATAAAAACATTGCTCTGAAGAGAGGGCTTGCCCGAACGGAAGAGCAATGTTTTACTGGATAAAACCTTTTTAGTCGCTCTACCGGAAGGGAGAAACTTTTATGGCACATTTGAATTCATAGAGCTGGTGAAGAGTGTGCATGAAAGGCACCGCACGCACGGATGTCGTTGGGTCGCTGCGTATATAAGAATCAATGAGCATATAGAGGTCAGCGACAGCTATGTGTATAAATGTTTCAGGTTTCTGGGCATCAGGTCTGAGACGAAGCATCAGGTACACCATAAGCCCTGAACGGCTGGATAAAGGAAGAACTGATAATAGGGATATGACACTCCTTCGAACTACAGAAAACGCTATAACAAAGGAGAAATAAAATGTAAAGAGACTTTTGAAAAAAGAGAATTGACCTCAGAACCTAAGTTTGTACAGAAGAAAAGAGCTATTGCTCTATCCGACAACAATTTAGAAAAAATGTCTACTTTTGAAAACGGAAATGAGGTAAATATGTAGAAAATGTCTACTTTTGTAAAATCAAATACGATAAAAATATTGTGTTTGTCTACTTTTAAAAATTATGTTTAACTAAAATTATTTTTAGTGTCTACTTCCTGAAGCTGGTACAAACTTGCTCGCCTAATTTAAAGTCGATGGTAGATTAAGAAATTTGTACATTCGTGCCAATCCGTAGGAGTTTAATCGTATTGTGTAATCTCCTTATACCCATATTGATTATTTTCTATAAAAATTTTTCAAAAGTTAAATAATATTCATTTGATTTCTTGGGAAAAAAACTTAATATTGCAAAATAAAAAAATAACATTGTGATATTATGAGTATAGAAAATAAATCAATTGGTGTATTTATCGATGGCGGCTATTTTGCTAAAATTAATGAAGACTTACAAGATTATCTTTCAACTAATATAAACATATCAGGTCTTTTTAATTTTATTCGTTCTGAAATCGTTCGCCGTCATGGTTTGGCATTGGACGAATGTTTTATTACAGAAGCTCATTACTTCCGTGGTCGTTACCGTGCACACGATGCCAGCAATAAACACCTATTATTGTTGGAAAGAAAATTTGAAGATACATTGATAGAAAATGATGTCGTTTTCCATTATAAGCATCTACGTGAAATACAGAAAGATGGTGAAGTTACAGTCATAGAAAAAGGTATTGATGTCTGGTTTGCATTAGAAGCATATGAGTTGTCTGTATTCCGCGATTTTGATTATGTGGTATTGATAACAGGCGATGCTGACCACGAAATGTTGGTTAAGAAATTGAAAGCTTTGAAAACAGATGTCATATTGCTTACATGGAATGTAACTAATGAGTCTTCTACATCTAAATTGTTGCGTGAAGAGGCTTGTACGCATATTGAGATTAGTAAACTACTTGAAGAAGATATGGAGTTGCTAAGAAAAATTTGTCGATAATTGATGATGAAAGAAGATTTGATTTTTCTGCTGGGAGGTGCTGATCTGGAGATGCATACCATTCGTGATGTGTTAAGTCGCGAAGGGATAACATTTTTTGACCATCATTTGCGATGGGATAATGCCTTGTTAAGTAGTTATAAATTAGAGCTACAGACAGTCAAGGATGGACAAATTGTATTTGGAATCGAGTTGCGTGAAGATATTATTCCGCCAGAGTGTTATCGTGCAATAGATCATCATAACGAATTATCTGCATCACCTTGTGCTTTGGAACAGGTGATGAAAATACTTCAACAGCCAATGAACCGTTACGAACAATTAGTCGCTGCTAATGACAAGAGTTATATCCCTGGAATGTTGGAACTGGACGCCTCTGAGGAGGAAATTACATCTATTCGCAGAGCAGACCGTAAAGCGCAAGGGGTGACAGACGAAGAAGAACGTTTGGCAGAAAAAGCTATAGAGTCTAATTTAGAGATAAAAGATGATTTAATAATAGTTCAAGCTTTATGCTCTCGTTTTTCACCTATTTGCGACAGATTGTTCCCTTATCATAAACTGCTGATTTATACTGATTCGGAGTGGATGTATTATGGTGACGGATGCTGTAGTGTACGTGACTTGTTTGCCGATGAATTATTGTCAGGAAATTTGTTCTATGGCGGAGGTGAACAAGGATATGTAGGTGTTAAGCAGAATGTTTACAAAAAAGACAATATTATAGAAATGATAAACCGAATAAAGAACATATAATTATATTATGGATTACTATAGTTATCATATATTCTATTTCCCTTTCAAGTGGGAAGTAAAAGGAAAAGAAAATGAAGTCTTTTCCGAACAGGTGGATTTGGATAACATACCTATATCATCGCATTCTATGTGGGAGCGTGTGCAGATTGAAGACTCACAGTATTCACAACAGAAAGACACAAAGGAGCAGGAAGAATTGTTTGCAGAACGTCAGTATTATTATGATTTCGTGCACCCGGCTCTTTATGATATAAAGAATGTAAAAAACTCTATCATCCATCATTATGAGCGACGTGAACCTAAAGAAAGTGTAGTTGAGTACCATATTAAAGTTAAAGATAAGACGTATGTCTTACGCTTGGATGCTCTTAATGTGAACTTATATTCTACAGGTGTCGGTATCATGTCTTTTTTCTTGAAGAATGAAAAGGAAGAACAGAAAGATGAGAATTCGATAAGGGATATAAATCAGTTTGGACGTCGCATTATGCCTCCTCATTGCGGTGAGTTCTCTCAAGGTGGACGTAATATGCTGGCAGACTATATTCAGATAGTTGGTTTGCATGGAGATGAATATCGTTATTCCGATACCTATGATTATGTTAAAGGTGTTGGAACTTCTTTGAAGCGAGGATTTGAATGTGTTTGGCAACCAGCATGGTTTATAAAACATTTGATTGAGGATTTGTCATCTTCCCTAAGGGTTACTCCTGTCATCGACGACCGTATGCTCGTGAATTGTTGGTATGGAAATGACGATTTGGCAACTGATATAAAAACTGTTGATAAAGATGGAAAAGTGCCATTTGTGTATTCCGACTTATGGTACAAGCATTTGTTCGTTGATAACGGCAGTGATCCGACATGTCAAAATGAGGAAATGAAAAAACGATTGCTGAAGGAGTCTACTTACAGCAGATGGCAAAAATACGGTACATTATATGGATTGTCCAGATATTCTATGGTGTTATTGACCGATACTCAATGGTTTGCAAAGAATGTATTGGCAATGCACATGCGTACCATATATTCCCGTATGTTTGAACTTGTCATCCTTCAACGTGCTTCCATACTTCGTTTCTCGGGAGAAGTTACCAGAGTGAGTGCCTTAAAAGGTAATGATAACAAGAAATTATCCGAACGAATAGCATCATTATACAAGGAATATATCCGCTTTATCAATCAGATTTATTTTCGTAGCGTAACAGCGCAAGACCAAGGTATTGAAATGTATGAGATGTTGCTCCGCCAATTCGATTCTGATACACAGATAAAAGACTTGGATGATGAGATAAGTGAATTGCATCAGTATGTCTCATTGATGATTGACCAACGTCGTAACGAGAATGGAGAGATGCTTAATGTATTGGCAGCAATTTTCTTGCCAGCCACATTGCTTACGGGCGTTTTTGGTATGAATCCGTTTAGAGAAGGTCAAGAAGTGTTAAGTATAGGTATACAGATATTATTGATTGCTATAATTACAATAGTGTTTTTTAAAATATTAAAAAATAGGAGAAAATAGTTATGAATGAAAATGTTTTGATTGCGTTAATCGTATGTGGAACTATCGTTTTTTGTGCATTGATAGCACTGATGATTGTATTATGGTGTAAGGTAAATATTAAGCATAAAGAGAGATTGCTTGAACTTAGCCAAAAACATGAAAAAGATTTAATTAATCTGGAATTCAGTAATAAGAAAGAATGGGAAGATAAAATTAATGCCCACCTAAAAGAGAATAAGGAAATTGTAGATAAGCTTGAAAAATTGAAGAAAGATATTATAAATGAAGTTAGCAGTGAGATAAAAAAAACAAATCCTGTTGATTTGAATAGAGTTGCTATGATTCATTTGATTCTTTCGGGTTGCAAGGAAGAAATCACAGCTGAAAATTTAGATGCAGAAATAAAGAAGGTAGAAAAAACATACCAGTTATTAAAAGATAAAGTATCATGAAAACATTAACTGTAAAATTAAAACAACATACGCCGCTGATTCATTTCCAGCATGATCAGTATCGCGCGACTCTGAGGGCCTCGGAGGTGAAACCTAAGTTGGATAAGTTTATACTTGCAAAACTTTCCGATGATGAGAGGAGTAAGGGTAAACGTGCCGGATGGATTAAAAGTAAAAACGACAAAGTCTGGTTGGATTATAAGATGAGGATAGAGGCAGAAGGAAAACCGAAAGAATATCTAATATGTTCACTATTTTCTGGCGGGGAATTTCGTGATCCTCAAGATCAAAAGATAAAAAAGTTGCCTTTTGAAATATTGAAAAACACGCCATTTTTTGCCCAAGAGAATGTAAATTCAGGGAAAGAAGATAATAATTCAAATCTCGTTTTTAAAATAATGGGTAAAAATAGTAATAATCAATATATATATATATATAATGAAGAAGCGTGGAATTCCATTGGTAAAAAGGGGTTGATGTGGAATGGAGTTAAAGTGATAGTGTGCTCGATGTTTCCTGCAATAATAGAAGAGATAAAAAAATATCTTTCGGAATTCTTCATTTGTACCAATTTTGGTACAAGAAGCACTAAAGGTTTTGGAAGTTTTACTATAGCTGATAGTTCGGCCGATATTGATAGTGTGTTGAAAAACAACTTTCAATTTGTGTATAAGAAGGATGTGTCAAAACTTGATATGAATGGAATTTTCTCGGACATAAAGAAGAACTATCAAATACTTAAATCTGGGAATAACCATAAATCATATACAAAATCTCTGTTGTTCTGTTATGCTGCTGATGAAATGAAAAAAAATCCTCGTTGGGAGAAAAGGTTCTTTAAACGAGCTGTTCAAGGCAAACTGCCAAATGGATATCGTTTATTAAACAAGAATAAAGCTCCGATTTGTGATAGTAGAGGGAAGCAGTCTTGGAAAGATGAAGATAGATATGAGTATAAGTATATTAGGGCTATGCTTGGTGTTGCGGATAAATATGAATTTTTATTGGAAAATAACTTTAAAAATAACGGATGGAAGCGTGATAATAAAAATAAATTGATTGTAAAGCCCCGAATTAATGGAGTTGATAGATGTGAATCCCCTATTTTGATTAAGGTTCTTGGTGGAGCAATGTATCTTGTCGGTAATGATGTTAATAAAGGTGTGTTAAATAAGGATGTTAATATTACTTATTCAATAGGAGATAGGTCATTACGTGTATCTGAAGTTTTTAAAAGTATAAAAACGCCAGATCCAGATGTGTTTTCGTTAAAGAATTTTATGGCCTATGCTATGAAAGATAAATCGGATGTTGGGTTTACAAAAATTGAATAATAATTGGTTTGTGTAGACAACTATTTTTATGATAAAATTGTTAAGTAATTATGAAATACATTTCTCTTACTTTTGGGCCGATAACGCGTATTATTGAATCGGCAGAGAACACACGAGGATTATGGGCCGCAAGTTATCTCTTTTCGTATTTGGCAAAAAAAATCATTTTCCACTTTAAGGAACGAAGATTTTTATTGCCTTCCATTGAAGACGAGATGTTTACAAACAAATATCATGGAGCTGGTATATTCCCTGATAGATATATTTTTGAATCGGAAGATGGTGATTTTAACAGTCTTCGGGAAATTATAGGAAAAGAATTGAAGAATTTGGCGGCAGAGATGACCTCGGTTGTGAATCGCCATCAATCATCGGAATTTGATAAAATTAATCAAGATGAATTATATGCGTTTTTGAAGCAGTATCTTAAAGTTTATTTTTATGAAAAAGAATATAATGACAGTGCTTCAGAAAAGATGGTGAAGAAAGAGTCCGAAAAGATGTTGTCCTTATTAGAACAACAGGAATCGTTAGTTGCTCAGATTTCTGACTCAAAAGCTTATTTTGAACGTTTTTTTAGCAATATCCCAAAATCATTCCTTACCAAAGATGCCGGTATTGGTGATAAGTTTCCATCAATAGTTGAAGTGTCTTCAGGAGGTTGTGAAAATGAACAAAACCTGTATCCCTATGAGCGTTATATCGCCATTGTAAAGGCAGATGGTGACTCTATAGGAAAAGCCTTGGAAGCAATGGCTGATGCCAATAAATTAAGTGCGGCATTGTTGTCGTTTAATGAAGGTGCATCAAAAACTATTTCGGAATTCGGTGGACTTCCTGTTTATATCGGTGGCGATGACTTACTGTTTTTTGCTCCCGTTAAAAATAATAAAAAATCTGTGTTTCAGTTGATAGCCGAATTGGATGAGATTTTTAAAAGTTGTATGCAAGAAACAGGAATAGATGAGTCTTATTATCCGACACTTTCGTATGGGGTTTCGGTAACATACTATAAATTCCCTATGTTTGAGGCATTGCAATTAGCGGATTCTTTCCTACAATTGGCAAAATCGTATTCAGCGCCCAAAGACTTCTCTCCATTGAAAAATAATATAGTATTCTCTCTACGAAAACATAGTGGGCAAACACGTTCTGTACTAATCCATAAAGGAAACAAGGACTCTTATGGTAGTTTTCTAACTTTTATGAATAGATACACATCCTTAGATGAAAAAATGCTGCTGTCTTCTGTCATGAATTCTCTTCGTGACAAAGAGTGTATGTTGTTGGTGGCTTTAACTAATAATATGTTGGATAACTTTTTTGCCAATAATTTTAATGAACCAATACATAAGCGTTATGAGGCAATGTTTGACGATTTGAAACTCTTTCTGTACAATACTTACAAAGAATATTCAGCGAACGATTGTTCTGTTCTGCAGAAATTGGAATATAGCATGCCAGATAGTATGAAATATGATGAGTGCGAGAATGTTTCTTTTTCGAAGAAGGCGGCTAAAGCTGCAATTGAAACCGTATTTAATACACTTCAGTTTATTCACCTTTTAAATTTAAAAGACAATGAGTAAGATTTTTAAAATTTCATTAAAGCCACTTGATTGGTTTTTCTTCGGAGGTGAAAAAACCTTGAAAGATTCTTATTATGCTAAGTCGGAATTATATCCACAACAGACTGCTTTGTTAGGTATGTTACGATATCAATTTCTGAAGGAGAAAGGCTTGTTGACACGCAATGATTTTATTCCAGATGCCAAGGCTGTAGAAGCCTTAGTCGGTAAGAGTAGTTTTTGTGCGATTGATAGTGAACAGACATTTGGAGTGATAAATGAACTTTCTCCTGTGTTCTTGGAAAATGAAGGGGGAATGGTTGTCAGGATGCCTATGACTCAAGGATATGACCTTACATTTGATCCAAATGTTAAGGTCTCCCTAAATGGTAAGAAAAAGAATGTGCTTATTAACGACAATGGCACTTTTGATCCCAAAAAATATGACAATTATTTGAAATGGAAAAATTCAGATAAACCTCTTGATTTTTCTGATATTTTTGTTAGTAGGACAAAGATAGGTATAACCAAAAATAGTCAATTTGACGAATCGAATGATGATGGTTTTTATAAAATGGAGATGCTTAAACTGAAAGTGCCATACCGGTATGTTTTTTATGCCTCTCTGAATGCAAGCTTGCCAAGCGGATTTGTCTATTTGGGAGGCGAACGTTCTTGTTTTAAAATGGTGGTAAAGCAAGTGCAAGATTTCGATAATGTGAAGGATGCATATTTGTCGAGTCATCCATCAAAAAGTCAGGATAAGCAAATCGGTCGTATAGAGCTGTTGAGCCCTACATATATCGCAGATGTTGACAAACTTAATGAATATTGCATATTCCATTGGAGTTATATGCAACCGTTTAGAAATATTCAACAGGCACAATCTGGAAATGGCAAACTGAATTCGGGTCTTGTCTCATATCACCGGAAACAGATATGTTATAATATGTTGACAGCGGGTTCTGTGTTGTTCTTTGCAGAAGAAAATAGAAAAAAAGTGGAAGGATTGATAGATAATCCTCATTTTAAGAAAATAGGTTACAATTATTATATTTAGAATAAAATAAAAATAGATAGAAATATGAAAAGTGAAATTTTTTCCATTAATGCCCTTACCAATATGCATGTGGGTAGTGGCGAAGTAAATTATGGCTTAATTGATAATCTTATCCAACGTGATCCTATACTTGAACTGCCCAATATTAATGCTTCTAGTTTGAAAGGTGCATTGCGTGAATATTGCACTATTTTGGCAAAAGAAAAACCTTTGAATTTTTCGATTGAGACAGTCTTTGGAAGCGATCCAAAAAATCAAGAGCGACGATCACCGGGAAGTGTACGCTTTTTTGAGGCAGAATTGGTTTCTCTGCCAGTACGTAGTGACAAGGTTCCATATATGATGGCAACATCGAAGAGTAGACTTCTGCATATTATGAATATGATTGAGACATTTGAACCCCAAAATGGCTCTGCAATAAAGGGGGAATTGCAGAAAGTTTTAAATAATTTGACAGATGAGAGTGTAGTGTCTTTTAACCAGAATCTGGATGGTGCCGTTGTAGGCGATTTGGGCGCAGAAGTGAAAGTGGTATATAAAAATATTAATGATAAATTGAATGCTTTAAGCACTGTTTTGGGTGAAAATTTGATCATTTTAAAGGACGAGGATTTGAAGTTGTTGTGCAGTGATGATTATTTGCCGGTTATATCTCGTAATAATCTTGAAGATGGGCAAAGTAAAAATCTTTGGTATGAACAAGTCCTTCCAAAATATTCACGTTTGATATTTGCATTAACTGGTGAAGATAAGCAATTCGATGTTTTTTGTACTGAGATGAATAATTCGTTAGTTCAAATCGGTGCAAATGCGACTATAGGATATGGCCTGTGCAAATTGTCAAATGTATGTGTTAATCAAAATAAATAATTGTAATTATGAAAATAAATAGCACAACTATAGAAAAGGCTTGTACCGCTTTGAGAACTGCCAAAATAGTTAATAGTGGTGGTGAGTATCAAGATGTGTTTAAGGGGTATATTTCTTCTTTTGGTGCCTCAATTGCCCAAGCAGGGTTGTTGCCCACAGTCATATTTTATGAGAACAAAAGTGATTCGGCACAAGACCGCACAAAATTGATTGACGCATTGATAGAAATGCTGCCGCAGAATATGAAGCCGACTGATGAGAGGTTAGCTAAGTATATAATTAATAACAATAAAGCGGACGATAGGATTTATGTCAAAACTGTTACAGATGCTATGGTGGCTTTGAAGTTGGCATTGCGTATGTATAGTGAAAAAAGGAGGTAATGATGGCTGCTAACATGGGTTATTTATTTCAACGGGATTATTATCGTGGGATAAAAGAAGATGTTTTGTTTGATACAACTAAAGAAAAAACGGAACAGACATCGTTTTTTTGTAAAAAAAATAACTGTTTGATAGAAAATTCTAAGCACAGTTATGATGATTATGTAATAGGCAAGGGATTTCGATTGAAAACGATTTATCCAGGCTTAATTACCGGTATCGGAATGGTACACGAAACAGGCATGATGGGTGAATTTAAGTTGGGGATGGCCTTTGATTTCTCAACAGGCTATCCTGTTATTCCAGGTTCTTCTGTTAAAGGGTTGCTGAGAAGCATGTTCCCCATTTTAAATACTGGTCAAAAGTTGGATAATGATGCAAAGAAGGCCTTGTTTGAAGAGAAAAAAAACTATATTGCATCGAAAATAAAAGAAATTGTCAATAATAATGATAAATATCGTGACATTCGTGCTGAGATAAACCTTTTTACAAATGAAGAATCTACTCAATTAGCTGAATCTATATTTTGTGGAAAACGATATGATGGAGATTTCCTTTCAATATATGAAAGGGATATTTTCTATGATGCACAAATAGTTGGCGATTATTCTGAAATGGGAATTCTCGGATTTGACTACATTACACCACATCCGGATCCTTTGAAAAATCCCAATCCAATACAGTTCCTTAAAATATTGCCAAATGTCGAGTTGTCTTTTTGCTTTAAGTTAAATGAAACACAGATTCGTAAATCTGATGGTTCTCAGATACGTGTGCCTAAAGAACTTAAACGTGATCTTTTCAAGATAATTCTCACTACCGTCGGCATAGGCGCCAAGACCAATGTGGGTTATGGGCAGTTGAGTGTTATAAAAGAAAAGTAAAATGCAGATGTTAGAAAAGATATTGTCATCTTCTTTGGGTTGTTATCGTGTGACGGTGCGCTTTTTCCCTGCGGAAGATGTTTGTTTGGACGCATGGATAGGGGCTGTCTTTCGTAATCGGTTCCTTTATTTTGCGGAATCAGTCTGTGATGAGAGCGGCGTCTCGCTCAGAGAGCGTTTAGATGAACTGCCATTATCGCCCGACCATGCCTATTTCAAACAAATGAAAGGCGGATTCCCAAAAGGTTTGTTGTTCGATTTCAGAGATGTGCCTAATAAAAGCCGCAAAGGTGTCTTGTATCAGAATACTGTATATTCTTTTCAGATGGTTTTCATTGGCAGAACTGTCCGATATTTCCCTATGGCAGTACAGACTATAGAAAAAATGTTTGCCGATGGCATAGGTCATCCGTTAGTGCAGTTGAGCCTCATTGACATTGTTGAACAAGACTGTGACGGAGAGAATAATCTGTTATACAGCGGGAACTCTACTTTCATAAATATGCCTGAAAATCCTGTACGAATCTCAGATTATGAAACTGACATAGATAAATATGCTGATATACGTATTACATTTCATACTCCTACGTCTTTGTATCAAGTAAAGGAAAAGGTGCAGCCGGAACTGAGTTATCAGCACAAAATGAATGGTTTCCCTTCTTTTTATCAGATTGTGCGTTCCATGACATATCGTTGGGCTTCGCTGTCAATGTTGTATGGCGACGATCCGTCAGAATCAAATATGAAGGATTTTGAAAAAGAGTTAGACAAATTTGTTGAATGTTCTTCTCTTGCTTTCTTGCAGGAAGCGTCTTTGCGTCGTCGTAAGATTTATGGCACTCCTAAGAAAGAATTGAAGCAGGTTTATGTGATGGAAGGATATGAAGGTCAATTGGTCTTTCATAATGTGTCGTGTCAATATCTGCCTTTGCTAATCTGGGGAATGAGTGTGGCGCTTGGAAACAATGTGCAATACGGATTAGGAAACTATTCCATTGAACTGCTTCCATAAATCGTTGGTAGAGATTCTATTTGAAGAGACAATGGTTCTTTGACATATTGTATTGATTTTCATTGTTATCTGAATTGGTGTAAATTATATGTTTTTCGCAAAAGCAAGTTATATTTCCATTTGAAGAAAGATTTGCGAAGAAATTTTGAGCGTTAATACATTGATTGTTAATAATATGTAAATGTTATGGTTTAGATTTGTAAAAACAATGCAAAATTTGGGGTATAGGTTTGCGAAAATTTTAGGTTCAATGCTATGTTGTTGTAATATATTTCATTATCTTTGCGGAGGATTTAGGGCTTAGTATTATTCTGTTGAATTACAGTCGGATCCTTAGTTTACTGCGGAAGCGGTATTGAGACAGGTTATTAAATATTATTGTTTTGATATATCTTTTTGATCCTTAGTTTACTGCGGAAGCGGTATTGAGACATTACCCAAGGTAATACTGTGGCAATAAATTTAATTGATCCTTAGTTTACTGCGCAAGCGGTATTGAGACAAGCCCCATATGGGTGCACCTGTGAGAAACATCAAGATCCTTAGTTTACTGCGGAAGCGGTATTGAGACTTAGTTGCTTCGTCAACATTTTCATTTTTCCATATTAGATCCTTAGTTTACTGCGGAAGCGGTATTGAGACACCTTCAAGTTTCATCGCCTTTGCATTGCTTTCGATCCTTAGTTTACTGCGGAAGCGGTATTGATGAGCCTTGTGCTTTGAGCTTTGAGCCTTGAGCAATTTGTTTAAGGCTTAAAGTTTAAGGTTTAAGGTTGTGAAATTCTGTACATCTAAGTCTGTTGACCGTTGACTGTTGTCTGTTGACAGACGAAGTCTTGAGAATCCTATGTTTACTGCGGAAGCGGTATTGAGACATCAATGCGGTTTTGAAATAATGTCTTTTTTAAATCTGAATCCTATGTTTACTGCGGAAGCGGTATTGAGACTTATATCTCCAAACTAATCTTACCGAGTTTTCGTGAATCCGATGTTTACTGCGGAAGCGGTATTGATTAGCTGTGAGCAGTCAGCAGTCAGCAGTCAGCGGTCAGATCACAGCAAAAGAAACCATGGACAAAGTCTGTTGTCCGTTGTCCGTTGACCGTTGACAGACGAAGTCTTGAGAATCCGATGTTTACTGCGGAAGCGGTATTGATGAGCTTTTAGTTTTGAGCAATATGTTTAAGGCTTAAAGTTTAAGGTTTAAGGTTGTGAAATTCTGTACATCTAAATCTGTTGACAGTTGACTGTTGTCTGTTGACGGACGAAGTCTTGAGAATCCGATGTTTACTGCGGAAGCGGTATTGAGACAGATCATCAATTAACCCTACTAAACTTATATCCGGAATCCTATGTTTACAGCGGAAGCGGTATTGAGACTTAGGACAATCCTTTAAAATTTTAGTTAAATCTAAATGAATCCGATGTTTACTGCGGAAGCGGTATTGAGACGCATCTTTTCCGATAACTTCAAACTTTGCCATAAGAATCCTTAGTTTACTGCGGAAGCGGTATTGAGACTCTGACTTTGCTCTTTTTAGTAAGTCTAATAATGAATCCTATGTTTACTGCGGAAGCGGTATTGAGACAACATTCAATCCGAAGAATGAGCCATACACAACAAGAATCCTATGTTTACTGCGGAAGCGGTATTGAGACTTCAATAGTAAATCTTTATCTTCTTGTTTCATAGAATCCTATGTTTACTGCGGAAGCGGTATTGATGAGTCTTGTGCTCTGAGCCTTGAGCAATGAGCAATTTGTTTAAGGCTTAAAGTTTAAGGTTTAAAGTTGTGAAATTCTGTACATCTAAGTCTGTTGACCATTGACTGTTGTCTGTTGACAGACGAAGTCTTGAGAATCCTTAGTTTACTGCGGAAGCGGTATTGAGACGATTATGCTTTCAAAAAAATTTCCGTAAAATATGAATCCGATGTTTACTGCGGAAGCGGTATTGAGACGCATCGACCCGTCGCTCTTAAATTACACAATAGATCCTTAGTTTACTGCGGAAGCGGTATTGATGAGCCTTGTGCTTTGAGCCTTGAGCAATGGGCAATTTGTTTAAGGCTTAAAGTTTAAGGTTTAAGGTTGTGAAATTCTGTACATCTAAGTCTGTTGACCGTTGACTGTTGTCTGTTGACAGACGAAGTCTTGAGAATCCTATGTTTACTGCGGAAGCGGTATTGAGACTTTCCATAATATATACATTTTTAATTAAACATGAATCCTAAGTTTACTGCGGAAGCAGTATTGATGAGTTTTTAGCTTTGAGCCTTGAGCTTTAAGTAATTTGTTTAAGGTTTAAAGTTTAAGGTTTAAGGTCGTGAAATTCTGTACATCTAAGTCTGTTGACCGTTGACTGTTGTCTGTTGACGGACGAAGTCTTGAGAATCCTCAGTTTACTGCGGAAGCGGTATTGAGACAAATCTTTCATATAACAATAATTTTAAGTTAATAGAATCCTATGTTTACTGCGGAAGCGGTATTGAGACAGTTTCGTCCAGTCTCGTCAGAGTATATTTTAACGAATCCTATGTTTACTGCGGAAGCGGTATTGAGACTGATTTACTGCAATTCTTAATTTTTCCATTTTATTTTGAATCCTATGTTTACTGCGGAAGCGGTATTGAGACGGATATGGTGCATCCCAATCACCTAAGATACCCATGAATCCTATGTTTACTGCGGAAGCGGTATTGATAGGATTGGGGCAATTGAAATCTCACGCAAAGTTCGCGAAACTCGCAAAGAGATGATAAACAAATACTCTGCGAGTCTTTGCGTTCTCTGCGAGAGAAAATAGAACATTTACAAAGTTACTTTATACATGGAATTTATAGATGTCCGCTTAATTGTTAATCGCCGCCTTGCGTTAGGGATTGAAGCGGCATCCTTTGCGAGCGTGAAGCGGGGAGCGGGAAGTGGGCACTGAGCCCGTCGAAGTGACCGTCGTTTCGACAAGCTCAATGACCAGGAGCGGGGAGAGCGAGCAAAGATATAGCGGAAAGCCCGACGGCGATAGCCGGAACGCCCAAATCAATTTACAATTAACAATTAACAATGTACAATTAACAATGGATGGTTTAATATCCTCGTAACTCCTCGCGATACGCTGAGCCTCCAAAATCATTAGCGTAATTTCGCGCCCATTCGTGGACAAAATAATCAGTGCCAATTTCTCCAGAATTACATTTGCATCTAGGGCGTCATGTATTTAAGTCTCGTATTAGGGCGTTTGTTGTCGTGGGCAGGTATGTCTCTGTTTTTTTACTGCTATTAAAGAACTTCCGTTAACCAATAATCATTATATTTGCACAACTTCAAAATAGAATCTTATGAGAAAGTTATTGCTGTTTATTATAGTTTGTTCTTTTCTGCCATCGTTTTATTCTTGTAAAAAGAATCATATTACAGTCAACAACGGCATCGCCGTAAATCTTAATCATAATGAAACGCACTGGATTGATGCTACTTCGGATTATGAAATCTCTTATTGTTCAGACAACCGATATTGCGCGGAAGTGTCTGACTATGGCGTGATTACGGCTAATTACGTCGGCTCGGCAGAGATAACTTTATCTAATGGAAAAGATGAGTCTTCTATAAGAGTCAATGTGTTGCCTCTCAGCAACTATTATCAAGAACCAAATATTTATTTCGGCGAAAGCAGGGAAAGTGTTGATGCCAAATATGCTTCTGAAGATTACAATCCCACGACTGATGATGTGGTTCTTTATCCTTACAAGTCGGATGTAACAGATTATATGTATGTGTATTATGAAGAAGATAAAGTAGTGGCGTACGAGATTTTGGTAATAGCAGATGAGATTAGCTTGGTTGAAGAATTTATATCTGAACGATATAGGTATTTAGGAGAAATCTACGGACTCCCAGTATATATCAACACGCTTGCCCTTTCAGATGCGACGATGTCGGTGTCGTACAGACACTACGATTCAGAACGTGTCATTGTAAGATATTACACATACGATTGGGTGAGAAATTGATTATCAGTTGAAGAAGATAAGACTTTCTTGAAACTTTAAAAGTCTTAAAACGTTTTAACATAAAGAGTATTTTCTATATGTTAAGACGTTTTTTTATATTTATAACTATAATAATATCCACGCATATTCTCAACGCTGACGAGAAGAAACTTTCAATCGGTGTCACCGACAGTCCGCCTTTTATCATTATCGACAACGATAAAATCAGCGGTCTGACAATCGACTTATGGAACAGCATCTCAGATTCGCTAAATATCGATTATGATTTCGTTATAGCTGATAACGATAAAGTTATGGCGAATGTCACAGAAGGAGAAATCAATATTTCTATAGCTCCTATGATGGTTTCTTCTGCGTTTGGAAGCAGCACTTTTTTCACGCAGCCGTTTTATATCTCCAATATCTGTGTTGCCATAGAAAATCATTACGAGTCGGGATTCGTCACTGTTGTAAAAAACCTGTTTTCTCTTTCTTTCTTAAAAACTATTGGATTGCTGATGTTAATAAATTTTAGCATCGGAACATTGATATGGCTCGCTGAAAGGAATGATAATCCGGCATTCTCAAAAAAAATTAACGGCATAATCGACGGATTCTGGTGGGCGTGGGTGACGATGACAACTGTCGGTTATGGCGACAAATCGCCGCAAAGTAAAAACGGTAAGATACTCGCAACTATATGGATGCTCATCGCGATACTCATCATAAGCGGCTTCACCGCGACAATCTCTTCCGAACTTACGACTCATCGACTTCAGAACAACATCACCAATATTCACGACCTGCATAAGATGAAAGTCGGCAGCGTCGAGGGTGGGAGCAGCGATATTTATCTCAATTACAAACATATAAAAACACGACAGTTTTCAACTGTTGAAGAAGGAGTGGAGGCTTTGAAGAAAGGAGAGATCGATGCTTTCGTTGATGACGGTGCAACATTGAATTATTATTTCAATAAAAAAAACAAGATGCTTTCAGACAAGATAAGACTCATAGAGCTGCCAAACAACAAAGAGTATTATTGTTTCATGTCGTCAGACCCGTTTTTAGTTAACAAGATAAACCCGTATCTGCTCAGTTTTCTTGAGTCGGAACAATGGCGCAGATTGCTGAGAAAATACGGACTTGATGATTAATTAATTGGGGCGTTCCGGCTACGCCGTCGGACTCGAGACATATTTCCTGTTAAAGCAGCTGCTTTTCTCTTGTTAGTTTTCTGAACATCTTTTCTTTTATTTGTCAACAGACAACGGACAAAGGTCAACAGACTCTGTCCATATTATTTAATTGAATAAAAATCTCAGGAACCCATAATTATGAATTCCTGAGCAATAATAATTGTTAATTGTAAATTGTTAATTTTTAATTTATTTCAAATAGTTGTCAAGCCAATTATAGAATCTTCTCTGCCACAAGATTCCATTTTGTGCTTGGAGAACCCAGTGGTTTTCATCTGGGAAGTATAAGAACTCGGCTGGGATGCCTCTCAAGACTGCTGCGTTATAAGCTTGCATGCCTTGTGTGAAGCAGATTCTGTAGTCTTTCGCACCGTGGATTACCATGATAGGAGCAGTCCATTTATCGACAAACTTATGTGGTGAGTTGGCGTATGACCATTGTACTACAGGATTGTCTTTGTCCCAATATGGTCCGCCTAAGTCCCAATTGACAAACCACATCTCTTCTGTTTCAAGATATTGCGACTCGAAATTGAACATTCCGTCGTGTGCTATCAAAGCCTTGAAACGTCCTTCGTGATGACCTGCCAACCAGAATACAGAGAAACCTCCGAAACTAGCGCCGACAGCACCAAGACGATTTTCGTCGATGAATGGCTCTTTTGCCAAAGCGTCGATGGCTGAGAGATAATCCTTCATACATTGTCCGCCGTAGTCTCCGCTGATGGCTTCGTTCCATTCCTGACCGAATCCTGGGAGTCCTCTTCTGTTAGGAGCAACGACGATATAGTCGTTGGCAGCCATCATCTGGAAGTTCCAACGATATGACCAGAACTGACTTACAGTGCTTTGTGGTCCGCCTTCGCAATAAAGAAGCGCTGGATATTGTTTGTTCTTGTCGAAATGAGGAGGATAGATAACCCAAACTAACATTCTCTTGCCGTCGGTGGTCTCAATCCAGCGTTCTTCGACATTACCCATTGTCAGCTGATTGAAGATAGCGTCATTGACAGTAGTGAGTTGTTTTGCCTCGCCGCTTTGTGGATCGACGATGAAAAGCTCAGTCGGACGCGACATCGACTGACGAGCAGCGACTAACTTATCGCCAGCCCATGCGATACCTATATAGTTATGTTTTCCTTCTGTTATCTTTCTTATGCTGCCAGTGCTGAGACTTAAAGCGTAAATCTGGTCTGTGGCGTGACGGTCGCTGATGAAGTAAATCGATTGTCCGTCTGGATCCCAAAGTAGGTGAGTGGCGTTCTGATCGAAACCGATGGAATAATCTTTTTTCTCGCCTGTAGTCAAATCCATGACGAAGAGACGTTGTTTGTCGGCTTCATAACCGTCGCGTTCCATGCTTTCCCAAGCGATTTTGTCGCCTTGTGGAGAAACCACAACGTTCATATCGTAACCCATCATACCTTCGGTGAGATTCTTACATTCACCAGTTGGAATGTTATATTGGTAAATGTCGGTATTAGTTGATGTAGCATAATCTTTTCCGACTTTCTTTCTGCATGAATAAAGAATATTTTGTCCGTCCTTAGTCCATGCCACTTGTTCCATGCCGCCCCAAGGTCTTACAGGAGCTTCCCACATTTCACCTTCCATAATGTCGAGTGTGTTTTTGCCATTGTCGGAAGTGATGAATATATGTCCGAATGTGTCAACCCATTGATCCCAGTGACGATACATCAAATCGTTGTTGATTCTTCCTGAAGAGAGAGGAAGGTCAGGGTAGATGTCGGCGACTTGGTCTTTGAGTTTAACTTCTGCTGTGAAGAGCAACTGCGACTCATCAGGAGAATATTTGAATCCTGTGATGCCGCCTTTTACGAACGACATTTGTTTTCTTCCGCTGCCGTCTGGATTCATTTCCCAGACCTGCATCTCGCCGCTGTCAGCACTCATATACAAAATCTTGGAACCGTCTTTATTCCATGTAGGACTGTATTCGCTTGAAGATGATTGAGTAAGACATCTATTATTGTTACCGTCGATGTCGATGAGGTAGATGTCGGTCTTGCTTTTGTTTTCTGGTATGATGAAATATGTGAGGCTATAAACCACCGACTTGCCGTCAGGAGAAACAGCATATTCGCCGAGGCGGTTCATTGACCAAAGCACTTCCGGTGTCATGATGTCGGAAGTTAATGTTGGAGCTTGAGGCGGAGTATATGTCTCGGATTTTTTATCCGATTTATCTCCACACGATGCTAATGATAAAGCAACTAATGCCATGATAATGATGTTTTTTCTCATAATTACGTATTTTGGATTTACATTAAATTAATGACTTAATCATAGATGACAAAGTTAATTATTTTTTTCTTTAAAGAAAGATTTAATTCGAAATATTCAACATGAAGATACAGAAATTGTCTAATGTCTAAAGACTAAAGTTGAAAGAATTACAGAGATGCTCACAGCTAAACCTTAAACTTTAAACCAAAGTCTGTTGACTTAAAAAAATTCGAGTTTTCTCTGCGTCTTTTCGAGGGAAAGAAAAAATGGACGCTGCGAGCCACGTCCGTACAGTCAAAAGTTAAAAATTGTTAAAATTGTAAAACTGAAGATTTTTCTTTATACTTTTGCAAAGAAGGAGGTTGATGATGAAAGATGAAAATAAAATTGTTATTTATCAGGACGATAACGAGATAACAAGAGTGTCGGTGAGATTCTCAGACGAGGACTTATGGTTGACACAGAATCAGTTGGCAGAGATATACTGCACAACTCAGGAAAATATCTCTATGCATATTAGCAATATTTATGCAGATAAAGAACTGGAAGAAAATCGAACTTATAAGGATTTCTTATTAGTTCGACAAGAGGGAAATCGACAGGTGAAACGAAAAATCGCTCACTATAATCTTGATATGATCATTGCTCTTGGTTATAGGGTTCAGTCTCAGGTGGCAACACGATTCCGTCGCTGGGCTACCGAACGTCTTCATGAATATATTCAGAAAGGTTTTGCGATGGATGACGAGCGCTTGAAACAAGGTGGAAATCGTTACTTCCGCGAATTGTTACAACGTATTAGAGATATTCGTAGCAGTGAAAGAAATTTCTATCAACAAGTGACTGATATTTATGCAACAGCAACAGATTATGATCCTCGCAATGAAATGACTAAGATGTTTTTTGCTACGGTGCAGAATAAATTGCATTATGCGGTACATGAGAATACTGCTGCTGAAGTGATTTATAATCGAGTTGATAATGAGAAACCTTTTGTTGGCATGACGAATTTCAAGGGTAATTATGTTACCAAAGACGATGTGAAAATTGCAAAAAATTACTTGTCAGAAATAGAACTCCAACGACTTAATCTTCTCGTTTCTGGATTTCTCGACTTTGCTGAATTTCAAGC
>JAZNSO010000016.1:0-38801 GCA_045591245.1 Bacteroidales bacterium | reverse complement strand
GGAATATTGAAGATGTTCAACAAGAAATATCTTTACATCGTAGCGATATGTTCCGCGGTAGCGATACCGATAAGTTATTACATCATCGACAGATGGATGCAGCAGTTTGTCTATCGCACCGAGATGTCGGTCTGGGTTTATGTAGTTGCTGTTCTGACAATAACGATAATAACCGTCGCCACCGTCTCGCTACGCTCGTGGAAAGCAGCGAATGAAAACCCGAGCATTTCAATTAACAATTAACAGTTTACAATTAACAATTATGGTAAAATATCCCGTAGAGTCACACGGACGTGTGTCTTGATCAAAAAATTAACAATATAAATTGAAATAAGGGCGTGGTTTTAGAGCTGCGTCCTTTTTGTTTGTTATGCATTTCGATCAAGAAATCATCAACGATGTAAAGGTCGCTGTAGAGATAAAGTCCGATTGATTTGTTGTGGGGATTAGCGCAAGTTTCGCTAAGTTAAATGATGATTTAAACTTACTTCACAATAATATTTATGCTTTTTCAATTTCGAATCTCTTAAGTTTTATTCCTTCTTGATATTTTTCATTTACGCATAAAAATGTGTTTTCATCAAGAATTTTCATTACTTGGAATTCCTTCCCTGATTTAATTTCTATTATCCAAGAATATAGTTCAATGTCGTTGTCAATCTTTTTAATGTTTACAGCGTCGCTTTTATTATTGGATTCGTTTTTGAGAAGTTTTCTGTATTTATATTCTTCTATATCTGCAATAGATTTCATAAGTTCCCCGATTCTGTGTGCATCATTGGTCATTTCCCATATTTTGAAGAATAATATTATATTTAAAATGCCAAATATTACTAGTATTATCAATATTACAATTTCCATTTTTAATCTTTTTTGAGGTTGATGTGATTTTGCTAAATGCAATTCTTTATAACTGCAGGGCAAAAATACCGTAAATAATCCATTTCCTTTTTAATCCTGAGTATCCCAAACGGATACAGTATCCAATCTGATTACAGTTGTTTGTATTCTTCAGAAAGGTCTTTGAAGAAGTCGTGTTTTAATGCTTTGGAAATGAGGAGTAGGAGGGAGATGTCTAAATTTTCCTTGCGGAATATTTTATGAATATGAGGACGAGTGCAACAAATATCTTTAGCTAACTGGGTGGCTGTGATATTCTTTTATCTTTTGTCTTTTGTCTAATCTATACTATATTCTTTTTAATTTTTAACTTTAATTTTGCAAAGATACATTTATTTAGACTATAAATAATGTTAATATATCAATTTTGAAATATATCGTTATTTGCAATGACCTGACTTGCTGGAATATGTTGTATTCCTTTGTCTTCTGTGTATATCACCACGTTTTCTCCTCGCGATGATTTCTCTTGTAACATTCGCTTTTCGGCTAATTCCAAACCAGCATTAAGTTTCTTTACAAATTCGTCGGCTTCTTTATTTGACATAGTTTTTTATTTTGTTATAAGTTATTTCTGAATATATTTTAAAATCAACGGTTTTACCACCACTTGCAATAATAGCACGCGGATTTCGACTGTTGTCATATATAGCCCATAGATCAACTTCTTTCATAAAAAGATTAAACATATTTTTGATGCCAGCTATATATCTACGCTGAATTACATCAGTGGGAATGTTGTGACCTCCATTACTAACGCGTTCTGCTACACGTTGTATCGCCAACTCTGGAGTTTCTAACCAAAAGAATATCAGATGTACACAGTATCCTTTATCGTGAGCTTTTCTAATTAAGTTAATGTATGATTTTGTAGCAAGTGTTGTTTCAATAGAGAAAGTTTCATTTCTGTTTAATAAATCTTCTATTCTTGAAAGCATTATTCTTCCAGCTTCAATAGCGACACTTTCTGGATTGAACGGTGATAATCCTTTCGCAATTTCATCAGCGTTTACAAATTCCTTGCATTGAAGAATTTCAGGAAGGACGGTATACGAAGCTGTGGTTTTACCAGCTCCATTACAACCGCTTATGATATATAGATTCTTCTTCATAGGTGCAAAGATACATAATTATGTTCTTAAGAACCGTTATTTAATAAAAAAGTTTTACTTTTCCCATCGCCCCATACGGCCCTGTTACTGATATGACAGACCACTTTTTGTTCAGTTTAAGGGGACTTCTATAAATTGCTTTTCAAAAGATTTATGAATTTATCTTTGAGAAGATTTTTGTATTTCTTGAAAGAACATAACGGGCTATGTGATTGAAAGAAAGACGAAAAGATTCCGATAAAAAACATAAAGCATGCAAAAGTTGTTATTATCATTGTAAAAAAATATTAAAACGGGGAATTGATAGAAGTCCCCTTAAATCTGAGAATCTGAAAAACTGTGACTTGTCCTGAAATAAGTTTACGCAAAAAGTAAAGTCATGTCAGGAGGACATATTATTTCAGATTTTTTCTCTCAGATTTTCAAGCTTTCAGTTTCTCAGATTTAAAAAATATCAGGAGTTGGATAGTCGACTAAAACGACTTTCACGCTTTTGTTGTTACATAATTTTTTCGTAAATTCCACGTTTTCAGGAGTGAAATCCTTAGGCGTATCCCAGAAATGAATATTTTGTTCCGGGAAGCTGTCGCACAAGAAAGGATACATGCTATACTCGCAGCTTATCGCGTCGGGATTCAGTTCTTTAATTTGATTCCTGATCATCTTTGCTAAATATACGGAATCTTTATGTTCTTTTCTTTTCCAATATTTTATGTTCTCAACCCAAAGCAAGGTGCGGAATCCGTGTTCCTTAACAATTTTAAGAACTTTTAAGTTTTTACTTTCCACGAAGGCGTTATTCTTAAATCCGTATTTCTCGTTAAGGTTATCTAAAATTATCATCGAAGATTCGACATTCTTCTCTGACAAGTTCTTGAAGTCAATCCAGTAATTCATCTTTTCAGGTTGTTTAAGAACAGACAACCATTCGTTTAAAGTCAGGTTTTTGGAAGTGTCGGCGACAACGCGTCCCACGTAAATGTCATTCTTTTCCTGTGAATAAATTACATCGACTTCTAATCCATCGAAGATGTCCTCATATTTCTGTGCGTCATATTTAGAATAAACGCCATGTTTCCAGACCTTTGAGTCGGGATAATTGTCAATTTTGTTACATGAAAATAGAGTTATAAATATCAGAGAAAATAGTATAATTCTTTTCATAAAGTTAATGTTCTATTGAATTTGGATAGTCGACGAGAACAATTTTCACGTTCTCATTCTGGCATATTTTCTTTGTAAACTCGACATTTTCAGGAGTATATTTCTTAGGTGTGTCCCAAAAGTGAATCTTCTGTTCAGGGAAACTGTCGCATAGAATTGGGAACATTGCAGAGACGCAACTTATCGCATCAGGCTTAACGTTGTTTATACAATTGCGAATATTATCCATAACCGCGATTGTGTCGTTCAAAGTTTTATATTCTTTGTAAGAAAGGCTTGTAACCCAAAGCATTGTAAAATATCCGTTTCCTTTCGCGGTTTTCAACGCTTTCTGGCTATAGCTTTCAACAAACAACTTGTCTTTAATTTTATGTTTCTCGACAATTATGTCTAATGCCGGAATCGCCTGTTCAGCGTTTTTTTCGTCAAGATGTTTGAAGTCGAGCCAATAACATAAATTTTTTTTCTTGGAGTCGTTCATTGATGACAGAAAATCGTCGAAACGAAGATTGTTAACGCTGTCGGAGTAAGAATGACCGACATAAATATCTTTTCTTTTAGGATGGTAGAAAATATCCACCTCAATTCCATCGAAGTTTTCTATTGCTTCTTTCAATTCTTCGATGCTGTTGACACGATGTTTCCAGACTTTTGAGTCAGGATATTGGAAACCAGCGACATCTTCTTTTTTATCACACGAAAAGAAAGCGATAACTACCAATGATAAAAGTAAAAATCTTCTCATAATTTTGATGAATCTACCGATGAATCTATTTCTGCAAAAATATCATTTTTCACGATAAAAATAGATATATTTGCAAATAAAAATCATACTATGAATATAAAATCTAAAATTATCATCATGGGAAGCATGATTACGATGTTCGGATGCGGACAACAAACAACGAAATATTCTGTAGCAGAATATCCAGAAACAAGAAAAGACGCTGTTGTCGATGAATATTTTGGAACAAAAGTAGCCGACCCTTATCGTTGGCTCGAAAATGACACTACGGCAGAGACATCGCAATGGGTTGATGTACAACGTGCTGTGACAGAAGATTATCTCTCGCACATTCCTTATCGCGAGGACTTGAAAAACCGCATGACAGAGTTAATCAACTATGAGCGTTACAGCCTCCCTTCAAAACGTTTCAACCGTTATATCTTCTCGAAAAACGACGGACTTCAAAATCAGAGCGTTATTTATATTCAGAATTCATTAGACGAAGAACCTTCAGTTTTGCTCGACCCTAACGCCTTGTCAGATGACGGAACTGTTGCTTTGTCGGGAACTTATCAATCTAACGACGGAAAATATTTAGCGTATTCTATTCAACGCAGCGGCTCCGACTGGGTTGAGTTTTATGTGAAGGACATCGCCACTCGCGAGCTTCTTCCTGACCATATCCAATGGGCAAAGTTTACTGGCGCTTCATGGTATAAAGACGGTTTCTTCTACGGCGCGTACGACCGTCCTGAAGAAGGCAAGGAGTTCAGCAACGTAAATGAAAATCATAAGATTTATTATCATAAACTCGGTACGTCACAAGAGGAAGATGTTTTGTTTTATGAGAATCCTGAGCAACCACGTTACTTCCATCAGCTTGGCTTGACAGAAGATGAGAATTATATGTTCTTGTATGAAAGCGGTCAAGGCGCAGGTCATACTTTATGGATTAAAGATGCTAAAAATCCTAAGAGCAAATTTGTTCAGATTGGTTTCGACATGAATTATTCTTACAGCCCAATTGACGTCATCGACGGAACATTGTATATTTTCACAAACTACAACGCTCCTAAAGGAAAGATTTGCAAAGTAGATGTGAAGAATCCTCAGATGGAAAATTGGGTTGACGTAATTCCTGAATGCGAAAACGTTCTTGCAGGCATCAACCTCGCCGACGGAAAGATGATTGTCACCTACGACCAAGACGCTTCAAATCATTCATACGTTTACACGATGGATGGAAAAATGTTACACGAAATTACACTTCCAACCTTAGGTTCTGTAGGCTTCAGCAGCGACTACAAAGATTCTGAAATTTTCTACGCCTTCACTTCTTTCGCTTTCCCAACAACGATTTACAGATATAACATCAACGACAATACTTCAGAAGTCTTCCGCGCTCCAGCAATAGATTTCAACTCCGAAGACTATACAACAGAACAGGTTTTCGTCACTTCAAAAGACGGTACTAAAGTCCCTATGTTCTTGACTTACAAGAAAGGTTTGAAGAGAGACGGCAACAATCCAGCGTTGCTTTACGGTTATGGCGGATTTAACATCACCTTGAATCCTGGATTCTCAACCTCACGACTTCCATTCTTGGAAAACGGCGGTATCTATGCCATGATGAATCTTCGTGGCGGCAACGAATATGGCGAGGAATGGCATATCGCAGGAACCAAGTTGCAGAAACAAAATGTCTTTGATGATTGTATCGCATGCGCTGAATATCTCATTGAAAACAACTACAGTAATCCTAAGTTGATGGCTGTAAACGGCGGTTCTAACGGCGGTTTGTTGGTAGGTGCTGTTGTTAACCAACGCCCTGATTTATTCGCAGCTGCTGTCCCGCAAGTCGGCGTTATGGATATGCTGCGTTATCATTTATTTACAATTGGTTGGAACTGGGCAAGCGACTACGGCACCAGCGACGAGAGCAAGGAGATGTTCGAAGCACTGTATGCATATTCTCCATTGCACACCATTCAAAATGGCGAAAATGTGAATTATCCAGCTATCATGGTAACGACAGCCGACCACGACGACCGTGTTGTTCCGGCGCACTCTTTTAAATATGCAGCAGCATTGCAGGCAGCACAGACCGGCGACAATCCTAAGATTATCAGAATAGAAAGTAAGGCAGGTCATGGCGCAGGAAAACCTATCGCCAAAGTCATTGAAGAGCAAGCCGACATCTATGCTTTCATTATGTACAACATGGGATTGGAGTATAATAAATAATTTACAATTTACAATTAATGATTGTAGAGACGTATCAATGTTTCCTACTTATAAATACACATTGATGCGTCTTATTAAAGATATATATGATAAAGATCACAAATAATTCCGGATTGATTCTCGAGGGCGGAGGCATGCGTGGCGTCTTTACGAGTGGAGTGTTGGATTGTCTGATGGACAATGGAATCAGATTTCCATATACTATTGGTGTCAGCGCAGGAGCCTGTAACGGATTGTCGTACATCTCCAACCAAAGAGGCAGAGCCAAGTTCAGCAATATCAATCTGTTGGAAAAATATAATTATATCGGCATTAAACATCTCTTAAAGAAAGGTAACATCATGGATTTTGATTTGCTCTTTCACACTTTTCCTAATGAGATAATTCCTTACGATTATGAAAAACTGAAGAGCTGCGAGGAACATTTCGAGATGGTGACGACGAGTTGTAAGACGGGCAAGGCTTGTTATTTTGAGGAGAAACATAATCCAGAGAGAGTCATCGATATTGTGAAAGCATCGAGCAGTCTGCCTTTCGTCTGTCCGATTGCTTTTGTTGATGGCGAGCCTATGTTGGACGGCGGAATAGCCGATTCCATCCCGATAATGAGAGCGAGAGAGTTAGGTTACGACAATAATGTCGTGATTCTCACTCGCAACAAAGGTTATAGAAAATCCGAGAAAGAAATGAGGTACGTATCTCTTTTCTACAAAGAATATCCCGCGATGCAAGACGCCATCCGAAATCGTAACAAGATTTATAACAAGCAGATTTCCATGATAGAAGAGATGGAAGATCGTGGAGAGATTGTCGTGATTCGTCCGCAGAAACCTGTCGTAGTCGACAGAATGGAACGCGACACAAAAAAACTGCTGGCGTTGTATGAAGAAGGATACGGACTGACATCATGCCTATTAAATAATTGTTTATGTAAGTGATTTGTTATCAATATTTTACCCCCCCAATCGTGTGGCTAAAATAATCAAAATAATGTGATTTATTGAAGAATATTTGTTACTTTTGTGGACTAATAAATTTTATAAATCATGAAAAAAACATTATTATTTTTGCTGTTTATAGCATCAATGCCGGCCTTTGCGCAGCAACATGGAAAAGAGTACCGTATTAACAAAATGGCGTCTTCATCATGTGGTGACGAACAATCATTTGTCTATAGTGACGAGATCGCTGTAAACCCTGTATGTATTAAAAATTATTGGGAAGGGAGTGACTATTCATCGATTGATTCTTTGTATTATAATGAGTTAGGGCTCTTATCAAGAATAGATAAATATTATGACTTTGGCAATTATGTAGAAATGACAGATTATATTATATTCACGTACAATGACAAAGGATTGCGAATCAAACAAGAGACATACTCACCATATAAAGGAGGAGGTCTGCAATATATAGCCTGTTTTACATACGATGAAAATGATAATATGATAACTGCTGAGGTTATTGATGCTTATGGATTTTATAAGGAGAAATTAGAGATATCGTATAATGCCGACGGTTTGAGAACGGAAGATACATATTCTTATGACGAAGGCAATGGTTATGTTGTTGAGGAACTTCTGAAATATTATTATGAGAACAGCTTGTTAGTCAGGGAAGAATGGTATTATCTTGAGGATGGAACTCCTTATCTCGATAGTGAAGTCTTTTATGAGTATGATGAATATGGTAACTGTATTGCAGAAAAAGAGTTTAATGATGAAAATAATGTGGAATGGATGACCGAATATCATCACGATCTTTCAATAAGTAGTGACAAAGTCTACTATTATTCTGAACCTGATAATTTCATGTTTATGGAGCCTTCTCATAACAATATGATTACAGGATATACAGAATATTTTCTGAACGACAGTGATGAGTTGGAAGTAGGTTGTGAATATGAATTCAGTTATGATGTTCTTACTGATGCTGTGGAAGAAATTTCTATCGATGTCAACATATATCCTAATCCTGCAGAATCTTTCGTTAATATTGAAGTGGAAGATATGGACCTTGTTGAACTGTATGATGTTTTCGGAAAGAGATTATACTCGGAAGAAGGTAACGACAAAGTTCAAATTGATATGAATGCATACTCATCTGGAGTATATCTTCTCAGAATATGTTCGGAAGGAAAAAGTTATTTCGAAAAAATCATCAAGAGATAAATTTATTAAAAGGGGAATTTATAAAAGTCCCCTTAATTGTCTTCATTTCTTAGAATTGAAAGTGCCTTTTGTAAGATGTCGTCGTTAGGTTCATAAATCATATAGAACGCTTCATCTCCGAAGATGTCTCTCGCGACATAAGCCTTGAATAATGGGCCTGCGAGTTTTCTTGCAACTGCCTTATCGGCTGCTGTTCCTTCAATATTCTTCTCTTGTGTTCGTCTCATCAGTTCGTTGAACATGGCATCTGTGAAGACGAATTTCTCGTTGAATGTCTTGGCATCGCCGTAATTCTTGATTTCCTTACGATGCGAGTCGGAATAATCGAAAGCATATTGGAACAAGATTCCAGCATTTGCCATTCTGTTGAAGAAATATTTAGTGCTGTCATTTTTGAGAGGTACATAGACATCTGGCATTATTCCGCCGCCACCATAAACCGTTTTGCCTCCTGGTGTGACGTATTTCAAAGAGTCTGCAAAATGTATGCTGTCAACATTATACATTTCACCTGTCTCATATCGAGAATATTCTTCGCGAAGATATTCTTCTTTGTTGCCTGTGAAAGGTTTCTGAATGCAACGTCCTACAGGTGTATAATAACGTGCGACAGTGAGACGAATTGCTCCGTTTTCTCCAAGGTCGAATTGTTCTTGAACGAGACCTTTCCCGAAAGAACGACGTCCTATGATGATACCTCTGTCGTTGTCTTGCAACGCGCCAGACACAATCTCGCTTGCACTTGCTGAGCCTTCGTCTATCAAAACGACAACTTCATTGTTTTCCCACAATCCTCTGTGACGAGCGAAGATATATGAACGTTCGCGATGCTCGCCTTCGGTATAAACGATAAGTTGGTTGTCTTTGAGTATCTCGTCGGCTATTCCTACTGCCTCGCCAAGAAATCCTCCTGTGTTATTTCTAAGGTCTAAGATGAGTTTCTTCATTCCTGCCGAGCGAAGTTTCTTCACAGCATCAACAAATTCCTCGTGTGTTGTCTGCGAGAACTTGCTGAGTTTGACAAAACCAATTTCGTCATCAATCATATATGCGACATCTAGACTGTTATTCGGAATCTCATCTCTTGTGATGGTAAAGTCGAGCAACTCATTAACGCCGCGTCTTTTGATTTTTACATTAACTTTCGTGTTCTTGGGACCTTTAAGAAGACTCATCGCTGTTTTGTTGGTAACTTTATTTCCTGCAACAAGACTATCGTCAACATAGACAATTCTGTCACCTGCAAGTATTCCAACTTTTTCGGAAGGACCTCCTTTGACGGGCTCGAGAATTGTGATGGTGTCTTTTTCAATTCTAAACGAGACCCCGATTCCATGAAAACTGCTTTGAAGGTTTTCGTTAACCTCTGTAAGAATTGAAGGCTCGATATATTCGCTGTGCGGGTCCATCGACTCAAGAACATGAGTGATAGCTTTTGACTGCAAAGATTTAAGATTGACAGTATCGACATATTCGTTATCAATCAAACTAAACACGTCTTTAAGAAGAGTGATGTCGCTGCCGTTTCCTTTTTGGATTTTGGAAAAATTGCCATTAGACTTTGATATATATATGCCTAAATAAATTCCTAAAATTAGGATAGCAGCATATATTATGGGTTTTAGAAATTTGTTTTGCATATATAAATGGATGTCTTAAAACGAGAGACGCAGCAATTACACATTGTTGGATTTTATAGGTGTAATTGGTACGTCTCTACATTGTTAATTGTTAATTATTCCACCGTTGCACTTGAAAGTTGAAGTTCTGCTCCTGCTTTTTTGAACAAGCCTTGAAGCACAGTGCCAGGACCAACTTCTATTACTTCTGTGAGACCGTTGGCTATCATATTTCCCATTGTCTGAGTCCAGCGAACTGGTGCTGTCAATTGAGAAATGAGGTTTGCCTTAATGATGTCTGGAGAATTGACGGCTTGTCCTGTTACGTTTTGGTATATAGGACAAATGCCGGTGTTGAATTTTGTGTTTTCTATTGCTTTAGCAAGTTCGACGCGAGCAGGTTCCATGAGTGGGCTGTGGAATGCGCCGCCTACTTGAAGTGGAAGAGCGCGTTTTGCACCTGCTTTTTTAAGAAGCTGGCAAACAGTTTCTACACCTTTTAAACTGCCTGATACAACAACTTGTCCGTTGCAGTTGTAGTTAGCAGCTATAACAACTTCGTCTTTAATCGAAGCGCAAACTTCTTCTATTTTAGCATTGTCCAAACCAATGATGGCTGCCATTGTTCCTGGATTCTTTTCACAAGCAACTTGCATGGCGTTGGCGCGTGCAGCGACAAGACGCAAGCCGTCTTCAAATTGAAGAGTGTTGTTTGCTACTAATGCTGAAAATTCTCCCAACGAATGACCTGCTACCATGTCAGGTTTGAAGTTTTTGTCAAGCATTTTTGCCAATATGACAGAATGAAGGAAAATTGCAGGCTGTGTGACCTTGGTCTGTTTCAGGTCTTCTGCAGTGCCTTCAAACATAATATCGGTGATTGAAAATCCGAGGATGTCGTTAGCTTTCTTAAACATATCCTTCGCTTTAGGAAACTTATCGTAAAGATCTTTTCCCATTCCAACAAATTGGGCACCCTGTCCCGGAAATACGTATGCTTTCATTTTTTATAATTTATAGTAGAGACGTATAGAATACGTCCCATTGTTATTATTAAAAGATTAATCTCTTGAGTTACCGAAGAATCTGAGTAAATAAAGGAACAGATTCAAGAAATCTAAGTACAATGTCAAGGCTGCATGTACTGTTATCTTTGCCATCATTTCGCCGTCGTTGATACCAGCATCGCCTATTTGTTTGATTTTCTGAACGTCGAATGCGGTAAGACCTGTGAAGAGGAGAACGCCGACAATACTGATGATATAGTCTAATCTTGCACTATGAGTGAAGATGTTGACTAAAGAAGCAATGATGATTCCAATCAATGCCATGAAAAGGAAAGAACCGAATTTGGTGAGGTCTGTGTTTGTAGTATATCCTACGATTGCCATTGTGCCGAACATACCAGCAGCGATGATGAATGTCTTAAATATTGATGCTGAAGTATATGCCCAGAAAATGAAACTGAGACTTATTCCCATCAAAATTGAATAAATCACATATAAAAGAACCGTTTTCTGAACTGACATTCTGTTGATTCCTGCCGACATGGCTATGACGATGATTAAAGGTGCAAATGTCACTATCCATCCAAAGAGACTTACCTTGGCACCTCCTTCTGGAGTAATGCTTACTAACATACTCATCAAGGCTTCATTGGTTCCGAATAGAAATGCTGTCGCTGCTGTTATACCAAGTGCTGCGAACATCCATAAAAATACAGTTGACACAAACGACTTTGTCATGGATTGTGTCATGCTTCTGTTGTAATTTCCGTTGAATTGATCCATAATATTTTATTGATTAGTTATTTTTATCTCTTTATACCTTATATCAATGTAAGTTAGAACCTATGAGTTGCAAAAACTCCGCTCTTGTCTCGCTGCGCTCGAAAGCTCCCGTGAAATCTGATGTCGTTGTGACAGAACTCTGCTTCTGAACACCGCGCATACTCATACACAAATGACGTGCCTCAATCACAACTGCCACACCTAACGGATGAAGTGCCTCGTTGATGGCTTCTTTTATCTGAGTCGTCAGTCTCTCCTGAACCTGAAGACGACGTGAATATGCTTCCACTACGCGCGCAATTTTGCTTAATCCTGTGATGTAACCATTTGGAATATATGCCACATGCGCCTTGCCGATAAATGGTATCATGTGATGCTCGCATAATGAAAATAATTCAATGTCCTTCACTACAACCATTTGTCGATAATCTTCCTTGAATCTCGCAGAGAGCAGAATCTCCTTTGGATCCATGCTGTATCCTTGTGTTAAAAATTGCATCGATTTCGCTACGCGTAATGGCGTCTTTTCAAGACCTTCGCGACTGACATCTTCTCCGAGCAATTCTAAAATCGCTGCGTAATGTTCTTGAAGCTTCTCTAATCTCTCAGGATTAAACTTGTCAATCCTTTCATAACCAATGATTTCGTTACTCATAATTATATTGTTCTAAACCTGATTAACTATAAAATTCTAATTATCTTTAATTACCGACTTCTATTTTCCTAATTCTTATTCTTGACCAAGACAAATGTCTCAAAAAATATAAAACATAAATAGTAAAATAGAAAAGTAGCAATGAAGTTCTTCTTGCCTTCAGGAAATATTATCAAGAAAGTTATTATAACTGCAAGATATACAAGTAGTTTTACCACAGTAGTTCCCATATAGAAGTTGGTGAACTTGCTGGCATTATTGCTCGATTTCATCTTCATCGTCAAAAAATAAACAACTATGTTGACAATGGTGAAAAATAATAACAGAATGCTCCAATATGGCGTGACCAACTGCGGGTATGAATTCTTGAATAATATTGTTATTCCTGACAGAACAGCAATAAGTATCACAAGAATTATTAAAAATCTTTTATTGCCAGGTTTCATTATTTCTTCGTTTCTTTGTCTTGATTATCAATTCTTTTCATTTTACACATGCCTGTAAAAATTGCTCCGATTTCAATATACAGCTGCTTGGTGTTAAGTTCTCCTTCTATCACTGATGTCGATTTCAATGACGTTAGTTCATCAACATAAATCTTTCCGTTGACATGTCCTGACAAGTCTGCTTGTTTGCAATGCATCTCGCCTTCAATGACACCATGCTGCCCCAATACAATGCGACCGTTTGACTTCAAATTGCCAACGACTTTTCCATCGATGCGGATGTCTCCGTTAGATTCGATGTCACCTTTTATAATAGTGCCGTTGCCTATAATGTTTCTCGCAGGGCTTTCGTTATTGCTCATATTCTTTATTGTTTTTATTTTGAATTTTTATTCCAGAATTCAATATACTCTTCTACATTTTTGTTTTCATAAAATATCGGATAATTTGGCTTTGATATGAGAAGCACTTTGTATTGGTCTTCTCTTATTCCGCCAAAGAGATAGTCGTTCATAAACATAGCTGTCTTATAATCAGCAGCTTTCGACATATTATCAAATGTCTGGATTGTTATGATTGCCTCATCTTTGTTAAGCATGATGTTCTTGACTTCAAGTTGCAGCATCCTGAAGTTCTCCTTGTTAAAGTCGCTCAAACGAACTTTCAAAGGATTGATTCTCACGTTTTTTGAATTACAGACTATCATCACATAGTAAGAATCTTTAGGATTGTAAGTGTATGGATATTCCTTTTCTGGTTCCTTTTCCTTTTGACGTGCGCTTTCTACAGGAAGTCCTAAACTATACATCTCATTGGCTTTCAGTAATATTTCCATTGCTTGTGGTTTGATGCTGCTCTCTGGATACTTCTGCACCAACCTGTAAAGCGCGTAAGCCATCGAGTCAACGACATCAAGCTGACCAATGGAAATTGCTTCCAGGAATTCAAAACGTGGCATCAGCAATGTGTCTTCTGGACAAATGCTACGTGCTTTTTCAACGTTCATCTTAACACGCTGATACTGACCTCTTTTATACGCCTCGTATGTCTTGCTGTATAAATTTGAGGCTTCTTGTCCTTTTTCTTGTTCCTTGACGAAATATTCAGGATCAATGATAATTTTTGCTTGATTAGAATCTGGATATTTCGAGAGAATCAAGTCTTTATAATATTTGGATTTTACCTCTTCTTTCTTTTCATTATACATCTTGTAAAGATAATACCATGAAGATAATTCATGTTCGTTTTCGGGATAACGCTCGTTAAGCTCTGTGTATGCTTCTATCGAATTGTTATAATCTTCAAGGTTATCGTAATAGATGTAACCTATATTGTTCAGAGCCTGAAGTATTTGCTCGTTGGCATCTTTCTTTTCTTCATCGCTGAAAGGAATCTGCTCAAGATAATATCCGATATCGGTCGGACCATATTTCACGACAGTGTCGGCAGGCGTTTCGCTCTTACGTTTTTCTAACTCCTCAAGTAACTCTTCTTTCGAGAACTTGGCAAGTTCTTCTTCCGAGAAATATTCAGATATTTCTTCATCTACGCTTTTTTCTTCTCCGCCGAGCAGACTTTGCTTGTTGCTGATAAACCAGAAATCTTCTAGCGGACGATTACCCCATTTGCTTCTGAAGTCGGTCGCTCCGCGAGTCAATGACTGTTGATTATAGAAATACCATCCGCCTGTGGCTGAAGGATTTGACATATTTGGTTTGGCAACTTCATCACCAACACCTAGAAGCGCGAGCTGTTCTTGTAATTCTTTTTCTTTTTCAAGACGTTCCTGCTCTGCTTTATATTCTTCTATGACCTGGGCAATGACTTTATTCCTTGATACAGAATCCATTTCGGCGAGACGTAACAGGCTGTCTTGCAATTGATAAACTGTTAAGTTCGCAACCAAATCAGAGAGCATGACAGAAAGGTTTAAAAGGCTGTCATATTCAGGATATGTTCTGTCCATCGTCATAACTACAGTGTCGTAATAAGCTTGAGAAAGAACGTAATCTTTATTGTCGAAAAGCATGGAAGCGGCTTTAAGCGACGATTTCACTTTTTGTCTATCGTTAGTTTTGCTTGCTGCGACGGAACTTCTAAGGTATCTAATTCCAAGAGGTTCGTTGTTTTCTCTGAATGCGACATCCGACATAGCGTAGTAGATTCTGTCTTTATATTCAACATTTTTAGTGTCATCAAGCATTTTCCAGAACATCTTCATAATGCTGGCAGTGTCGCCCGAATCATGGCATTTTGCAAGATTCATCTGAGCTTCAAAAGTCATCTCGTAGCTAGGATGTTTTTTGATAACATTCTCGAATTGTTCTGTCGCTCTTTTGTTATCGTCTTGATATTCATAAATTTGACCAAGAATAAACATCGCTCTTACTCGAGTGTTCTTGTCGATGTTTTTCAACAATGCTGATTTTAGATATTTTACAGCATCATCGTATTGTTTCTGTTTGATGTAATAGTCGGCAAGCACCAAGTCGAGATTGTTCCTGACATATTTAGGCATCTTGTCGTTTTTGGAAGTCTCAACTATCAATGCCTGAAGCAAACCTTCCGCCTTTGGAAATTGCTGTGTTTCAATATAAGTCTTTGCAAGCCAAAGATTAGCGGTATGAGATATGTCGTTGTATCTGTATGAATTAGCGACAAAATCGAAAGTGCGTCGCGCAGGAATGTAGTCTTGTTTGTAGAAGTTGGCTTGTGCCATCATAAGATATGAGTCGTCAATCCATTTCACATATTCTCTGCCGTTAAAATACATGGAATGGCGTTGAATGCTGATGGATGCTTTCTCTATCGCTCTGTCCATCTGCGAGTTAAGTGCCATGGCATTTTCTTTTGTGCCGTAATTATACATGGGAAGAATAGTCGTATAGTCGTCCTTTATGGATTCCCTCAATGCCTTTTCGCCTTCCTTGACACTCTGATTTCCGTTCCACCATACGTTGTAATGACTCGTCATATTGTGATAAACTCTTCTGTTCCACTTGTTTTTTTTCGTGGAACAAGACGCAAGAATTATGATGGATAAGAATCCTAATAAGATATTCCTTAATTTGCTTCTATTGATTTTCAACACTTTCTGATACTTTATATATTATTCATAGCAATATAACTCATTTTTCGAGTTTTTATTTCGAAAAATCATTCTGAATATGCAAAAATAAATAATTAGACGTTATAAAAATGTTTTTTTAGGAAAAAATATAAAAATACTCGAATAAAACTTGTAATTTTACGGCTTGAATTAAAATTTGTATCATGGATAATTTTGTTGTATCAGCGAGGAAATACAGACCTGTTACATTTGATAGCGTAGTTGGTCAGAAATCTATTACATCTACACTGCAGAATGCTATCAGAAACAATACTTTAGCGCAGGCTTTTCTGTTCTGTGGACCGAGAGGCGTGGGCAAGACAACTTGCGCTCGTATTATGGCGAAGACAATCAACTGTATGAATCCGACTGCCGATATGGAGGCTTGTAATGAATGTGAGTCCTGCAGAAGTTTTAACAACTCTAACTCATTCAATATATACGAGTTGGATGCCGCTTCTAACAATTCGGTCGATGATATTCGTAATCTCGTTGAGCAAGTGAGAATCCCGCCTCAAGTCGGTAAATATAAGGTTTATATTATCGATGAGGTTCACATGCTTTCACAGGCTGCTTTTAATGCTTTCCTGAAAACTTTGGAAGAACCGCCTGCTTATGCTAAATTTATCCTCGCGACAACAGAAAAACATAAAATATTGGCAACAATCTTGTCTCGTTGTCAAATCTTTGATTTTAAGAGAATTACCGTCGATGATATAAGAATGCATCTTCAAAACGTGGCGACAAAAGAAAATATAACAGCTGAAGAAGAGGCTCTTAATATCATTGCTCAGAAGGCTGATGGTGCTTTGCGTGACGCTCTTTCTATCTTCGACCAAATGGTTAGCTTCTCAGGAAACAATGTCACTTATCAGGATGTCATAAATAACCTTAATGTCCTTGATTATGAATATTATTTCCGTATGGTTGATTGTATTTTAGCGAAAGATACCACTTCAATGTTGCTCCTGTTGAATGATGTCGTCGAGAAAGGTTTTGATATACAGCATTTTGTACAAGGACTTGCAAGTCATTTAAGGAATTTGCTTCTGGGAAAAGATCCTCGTCTCATCGATATGATGGAGGTTAGCAATCAAGTCAAGGCAAGATATTTGGATCAGTCGCAGAGATGTTCCAGATATTTTATCTTGAAGTCATTAGACCTTGCAAATCAATGTGATTTGAATTTCAAGAGTAGCAGTAATAAACGTTTGCATCTTGAGATTTGTCTGATGAAAATGTGTTTTGTAGAAGGACAACAACCCGCTTTGGAACAGAATTCGTCAGCTCCTGCAAATGTTGCGCCTGCTCCTAAAACGATGCCGGTATCGACTCCATCACAACCTCAAACTAGAACTCAGGTTTCGTCTCCTGTACAAACTCCTAATCCAAAACAACCATCGGCACAAGTACAGCCTTCGTCGCAGGTTCAGACTCAGACTACAATGTCGAAAACTGCTGTAACTCAACAGGCAACGTCTGTTATTCAAACTGATGCTAATACTCAGCAGCCAACCAGAATCTCAAGATTGTCGCGTCCGGGAACAATTTCAATCACCGCAGATGAACCTAAAAAAGAAGAAGTGAAAGAAGAAATATGGAACGATGCTTTCTCTCAAGAGCAACTGACTAAAGCATGGAATGATTTCATCGCTTTGAATCAGAACACTTCTCCTGTTTTCATTGCGGGTATAAAAAACGCCGAACCTACGTTGATAGGAAATTCTGTAGTTCGTTATAAAATTGATAACGTCCTGGTAACCAGAGACTCTAATAATATGTACGCGCTTCACGAATTCCTAAAAAACGCGCTTCATAACAACCAGTTCATTCTGAAAGAGGAAGTCGTCGATAGACCTAAAGAAGTGGTTTTATATACCGACAAGCAGAGGTTTGAAAAAATGGCAACTGCAAATCCAAATATAATTACTATTAAAGAATCACTTAATTTACAATTAGATATCTGATATGGGACTTTGGAAATGGTTGGGAGAGAAGACTTTGAAAGTCTTGGGATGGAAAGTCGTAGGTCATATTCCCGATGATGTGAAAAAATGCGTCATTGCTGTGGCACCGCATACTTGCATCGCTGACTTTATTTTGGGAAGATTGGCTTATTGTTCTGTCGGTAAACCTGTTAAATTCTTGATTAAGAAAGAGTTCTTTGATAATCCGCTTCTTAATAAATTGTTGATAAAATTGGGAGGAATTCCTGTCGATAGAAGCAGAAAAAATAATATTGTCACGGAAGTCGCTGCTATGTTCGAAAGATACGATACTCTGAATATTGTAATAACTCCAGAAGGCACTAGAAAACTTGTACATAATTGGAAAAGAGGGTTTTACTACATCGCAGAAAGAGCAAATGTGCCTATCGTACTGGGTTTCCTCGATTTCAAGAAGAAAGAATTAGGATTCGGACCAATGTTGTATCCGAGCGGAAATTACGACGAGGATTGGAAAATTATGGAGAAGTTTTATAGAGGAATAACGGCAAAACATCCTGAAAGATATAATCTATCTAACTGATTTTTATGGGTAAAGAAAATAAAGGAAAATTAAGGAAAAAATATCGAATCGTAATATATAACAACGATACTTACGAGGAAAAAGCACATTTTAAGTTTACATTGTTAAACTTCTTTAACATTATTGTTTTCAGCGCGGTGGTGCTGATAATTCTCGTAATCTATCTTGTCGCATTCACTCCTTTAAGGGAATATATTCCTGGTTATACTGACGTAAGCCTGAACCGGCGTGTTTATGAAATAGAACAAAGAGCAGATTCATTGGAAATGGTCTTTAAACAGAAAGATTTGTATATCAATAATTTGAAGAAAATCATTATGGGCGATGATTTTGAAACTGATAGCGTTAATTCTCTTCTGACAAAAACGTCTGTCGCAAATTACAACAATATTACCGACAAAAGATCTAAAACTGATAGCTTGTTTAGAATTGAATATGAGATCGAGACGAAAAATAATCTTTTTAAGGAGGAATTGGAGGCGGAAGTGCCTGTAGATTATAAAATGGTCTCGTTCTTTACACCAATTAGCGGAGTTGTTACAAATCATTTCGATAGGGAACAAAAACATTATGGTGTTGATCTGGTCGCTGCCAATAATTCCGTCATTAAAGTTATTGCAGATGGCACCGTAGTGTTTTCAGATTGGACTGTGGATAATGGATATTGTATTGGTATTCAACATAATGGTAATTTATTTTCTGTCTATAAGCATAATGCCGTTTTGTTGAAAGATGATGGCGATATCGTCAGTGCCGGCGATGCAATAGCGATTTATGGTAACAGCGGAAGTATGTCAACAGGTCCGCATCTTCATTTCGAATTGTGGTTTAACGGAATGCCGTTGAATCCCGAGGATTATATTTCTTTCGAAAGTGACATATATAACTAACATTTTTCTTATCTTTGCAGATTAAATTTTTATATTTATAACTATGGCAGTATTGGTAAAAATTATACAACTTATTCTTGCATTGACAATCTTGGTGATTGTGCATGAATTCGGTCATTTTATTGCAGCAAGAATTTTCAGGACAAGAGTAGAGAAATTCTACATATTTTTCAATCCAAATTTCTCGATATTTAGGTGTAAGAACGTCCATGGAAAATGGCGTTTCGCCTTTTTCAGTAAAAATACTCCAGAAAAGTTCATCACACATGAACATATAGACCCAATAACAGACAAGAAATCTTATACCTACGAACCTATTGACCTTAGCAAATTGCCTGAAGATGATTGGCGTACTGACGAAGAACATACAGAATTCGGTATAGGCTGGGTGCCGCTTGGCGGTTATTGCTCAATTGCTGGTATGATTGATGAGTCAATGAATCTTGGTCAAATGCAGCAAGAACCACAACCATGGGAATTTAGAAGTAAACCTGCTTGGCAACGCCTGATTATAATGATAGGTGGCGTTGTGATGAATGTCGTTCTGGCTTACGTGATACACACAGGATTGCTTATTTCTCAAGGAGAGCAATATATTTCAACAGCGGAAGTGAATAAATATGGTATCGCTACAAGCAGTCTCGCTAAAGAATTTGGATTTGAAGATGGTGACAAGATTTTGTCAGTCGGAGGAAAACAAGTGGATAAATTCCATAAAATTCCAATGGAAATCATTCTCGAAAATCCTGGTTATGTGGAAGTTGAAAGAGATGGGAAGAAAATGAATGTGGAGATGCCTGATGACGCTGTCGAAAAACTTCTAAACCATCAAGGTTTTTTTATCTCATATAGATTTCCATTTGTCATAGGTGATTTCGCGCCAGGTTCAGCAGCTAAAGATTCTGGAATGCAAAAAGGCGATAAGATAGTCAAAGTTGGTGTGAAAATGACACCCTATTACAATGATTTTCTTGCAGAAATATCGCAATATGCTAACCAGAAAGTAGTTGTCAGTGTTGTTCGTGAGAATGATACATTGCCTTTTACAATTCAACTTTCCGATGATGCAAAATTAGGCGTTTATGTTGATGGTAATGTCCTTGAATCAGAAACACAGACCTATACATTCGCAGAAGCTATTCCTCAAGGATTCAATAAGACTGGAAAAGAATTGAGTGACTATTGGAAACAACTGAAGATAGTTTTCAATCCGAAGAATAAAGCTTATGATAGTCTCGGCGGTTTTATTACGATAGGAAGTATCTTCCCAGACGCTTTCAACTGGGTGGAATTCTGGAGATTAACAGCGTTTTTGTCAATTATCCTTGCTGTTATGAATATTCTCCCAATACCAGCTTTAGACGGCGGTCATGTTTTGTTCCTTCTCGTTGAGATTATTACGAGAAGAAAACCAAGCGACAAATTTATGGAAATTGCACAGACAGTCGGTCTCGTTATTTTGTTGGTCTTACTGATTGTGGCAAATGGTAACGATATCTTGAGACTTTTCAGATAACCGTTAATTAATATAAGGTGTAGTAAAATAACATTACGCTAATAATCAAAACACAATAATCGAATAAAAATAGAGTTTTAAATACATAATATTCAAATAGTGCAGAAACTGAAACATATATTGACAATGATACTGGTTCTAATGTCTTTCTTCGTGAAAGGACAGCAGGCTCCCATGTTTACCAATTACAGCAACTCATACGCAAGTACTAATCCTGGGTTCGGTGGATTGAGCGAAGGTGTTAATGTAATGGGTATTTATAGAGACCAATGGACTGGTTTCAAAGATATGGATGGTAACTCTGTGGCACCTAAGACGTTATTGTTTTCTGGCGATATGCCTGTGAAATTGTTGCATGGCGGTGCATCTTTATCTATTATGAAAGACCAAATAGCTTTTGAAGATAACATTAATGTTAATATGGGTTATTCGTTCCATTTGGATTTAGGTGCAGGAACATTAGGTATTGGTGCTGCTCTTAACTTGATAAATCGTTCTGTCGATTTCAGCAAGTTCCAACCTACCGTTGAGAATGACCCTATATTGCCAACAGGCGAGGAGAGTGCAATGCTTGTTGATGCAAGTTTCGGATTGTTCTGGCAAATTCCTGAAACTTTCTACATAGGTATCTCTGCAACAAACTTGTTCGAATCTAAAGGAAAAGAACTGTTGGAAAGTGCTACATCAAGCGCAAGTTTTATGGGTGACAGAACATTCTATCTTACTGCAGGTTACGAATATCAATTCAATAATCCTGTTTTTGTGTTGCAACCGTCAATATGTTTGATGAGCGACATCGCGTCAACCCAGATTAACGCTGGTGCAAAATTGTTTTACAATGAACAGTTCTGGTTTGGATTGAATTATAGATACCAAGAATCTGTTGCAGCAATGGTTGGCTTTAAAATCAAAGACCTTCAGATATCATATTCGTATGATGTTAATACTATGGGAATTACGGTACAAGGTTCCCATGAAGTTTGCGTCAGTTATTTCTTCAAAATGGACTTGGAAAAATCTCCAAGAGTATATCGTAGCATAAGATATTTGTAAAAATAATAATTAATTGCTGTGATATGAAAATTTTTTGTATCTTTGTCGCCAATTCTGTAAACTAAAGTAATTGAAATAGTAATAAATCAAAATAAAATGAAAAAGTTACTGGTATTAAGTTTTATTGTTTTGTTATTTCTGAGTTGTAGTAATACAAATCAGGGTGAGTTAGTGGGTACGAGAAAGAAGTCAAGAGTGTTCCATCATTCAGAACCCTATGGAATGGTTTTCGTGCCGATGGGAAGTTATACAATGGGCGTTGGTGGTGTTGACATCAAATATTCTAATACTGCACAACCAAAAACTGTTTCTGTTTCAGCATTTTATATGGATGAGACCGAAATAACAAATAATGAGTATCGTGAATTTGTTTATTGGGTTAGAGACTCTATAGCAAGATGTGTTCTCGCAGATGCAGGCGTAGAAGGCTTTAAGAAACTTTCAAAAGAAGGTGATGAAATCCTTTATGAAGGTGCAGATGCAAGTAAAGACTATATACTTGATTGGAACACCGAAATCAATTGGCAAAGTGAAGATGAAACCGTAAAACAAGCATTGGATGAGAATTTGTTCCTCAGAGTGGAAGAACGTTATAAAGGAAAGAAAGGCATCGACTCAAGAAAGTTAATCTATGAATATTATTGGATTGACCTCAAAGACGCTGCAAGAAAAGAATTTAACGATGGTAATTATGACTATCTCAATGCAGGTTTGTCAAACCGTCCTCAAGGTATGCAAGACAGATCTGTTTATATCAAACACGATCAAATTAATGTTTATCCAGATACTTTAGCTTGGATTCACGATTATTCATACGCATACAACGAGCCTTTAACCGAAAAATATTTCTGGCATGTCGCATACGACGACTATCCTGTAGTTGGTGTTAACTGGAACCAAGCAAGAGCATTCTGCGTGTGGCGTACAGAAAAACTTAATTCATATTTGAGAACTCAAAAAGGCAACCCAGAATTGTCTGAATTCCGTCTTCCAACAGAAGCGGAATGGGAATGGGCAGCTCGTGGCGGTAACCTGAATAACCCATATCCATGGGGCGGTCCGTACGCTCGTACAGCACAAGGTTGTTTCTTGGCTAACTTCAAGCCTTTACGTGGTAACTACATAGCTGACGGCGGTCTGAGAACTTTGGTTGTCGGTGCTTACCGTCCAAACGGTTGGGGCTTGTATGATATGGCTGGTAATGTCGCAGAATGGACAAACAGTGCATACGACCCTATCTCTTATAGCTATGCATGGGATATGAACCCTAACTATACTTACAATGCTCATCCAAATGACCCTCCTGTAATGAAGAGAAAGGTTATTCGTGGTGGTTCATGGAAAGACATAGCTCATTATTTGGAGGTTTCAACTCGTGCATACGAATACCAAGATACAGCTAAGTGCTACATCGGTTTCCGTTGTATCCAACCTTATCTCGGACATTATTAATAAAGTTTAAGTTGGAATAATAAGTGATAATCAATAAATGTATAATTAAAGTCTTAAAAAAATGAGCCAGACAAAAAAAGAAGTAAAAAAAGTTAACGAATTTAAGGAGTATCTTGAATATGTTAAAAAAAATGGTGGTAATGTATTTGCTATTAGATGGAAAATGAAAATTATGCCACAAGTTTATGGTTGGGGTGCAGCTGTTGTGCTTGTTGGTGCTTTGTTTAAACTTACTCACTGGTTGCCAGGTAATGCTGCTAACATTATGCTTGCTGTAGGTTTAGGCGTTGAGGCTTTGATTTTTATCCTTTCATCATTCGAAAAACCACACATTGATCCAGATTGGAGTAGATTGTATTCTGAATTCAATGAAGATTATTGTAAGTTGCCTACAGGTGCCAAAACAGAAAGAACAGTTGGTAATGCATCATCAGTAAATCAACTCGACGATATGTTGAATAAAGCTAATATCAATGAAGAAACACTTAAGAAATTGAGCGCAAGCTTCAGTAAACTTAATGAAAATGCTTCTCAAATGGCTAACATCAGCAACGCTGTAGCAGCTACAAACAAGTATGCTGAAGCTATGGAAAAAGCTAGCAAGTCAGTTGGTGATGTTGAAAAACAACTTCAAAGTTCTGTAAGTATCGTTGAGGCTAATAATAAACTTAATAAGACAATGTCAGATTATATTGAAAAAGTTAACTCATCAGCAGTTTCAGCAGATGCTCTTAACAAACAAATGAATGACTTGTCAAAACGCATGACTGCTCTTAACAACGTTTACGGCAATATGCTTTCAGCAATGAATGTAAATGTAAAATAATAAATCCGATTAAGCTAATTTATTAACTTTATAAAGATTAGAATATGTCAGGAGCAAAAGAAACACCGAGGCAGAAGATGATCGCTATGATGTATCTTGTGCTTACAGCTTTGCTAGCCTTAAACGTATCAGTAGAAGTCCTTGATGCTTTTTCTACAGTTAATGAAGGCCTCGAAGCTACCAACGAAAGTATAGAGAAAAAAATAGAGGATTATTATGTAACCTTTAAACAACAGTACGATAAAGATCCTAGCAAATCAAAGGAAAACTGGGAGAAAGCTCAAGCAATTCGTGCCAAAACTGATGAGTTGGTAAATTATATTGAGAATGATATTAAGTTATCTTTGTTGATGGATTGTAATGGTGCTACTAAAGAAGAGCTGTTTAATCCTGAAAATGAAGATGATAAGGTTGTTCTTAACCCAGAAGTATCAAAAAATAGAAGAGTTTATTATAAACTTAATTTAGAGAAAGTTAAGCAACGAGACAAACATGATGCTGTTACCGCAAGAATGATTACTAATGGTCTTGCAACCGAATTACGTACTAAGATAAACGATTATCGTAATTTCATAATCAGTACACTGGAGTCTGTAGGTTATTCAGATTATGGTTCTCATGTTGGTTTGATTACAGATAAAACTTTTACAACAAGTAAAGGTGAAACTCTTAATTGGGAATACAAAAACTTCAACCACGTAATTGCGCCAGCAGCATTTTCAATTATCAATGAATTAGTTGCTGAGATTCAAACCACTGAATATGATGCAGTTGCTGAATTGTTTAAAAATATCGGCGCAAGTGACTTCAAATTCAGTACTTTGGAAGCAAAGGTTTTCCCTAAGTCAACCTATATTTTGAGCGGTCAAAACTATGAAGCTGATGTGTTTATCATTGCTTCAGACAACTCAAAGGAATTCAATGCCAAGTATATGAACGCAAAACAATTTGATGCTAAATCAAAAGCTGTTAAGAGCGTTTCAAGTGATCATGGTATTGTAAAGATTAACATCCCTACAAATTCTGTTGGTGAACAATTTGTATCTGGTGTTATTGAAATGACAGACCCTGTGACAGGTGAAATCGTAAATTATCCTTTCGAAACAGAGTATACTGTAGCACCACCTTCAGCAACAGCTTCTCCAACTAAGTTGAACATTATCTATAGAGGTTTGGATAACCCTATTCAAATTTCAGCACCAGGTTTCACAAGTGACCAATTAGAAGTTGCTATCAACAAAGGTAGCATCAAAAAAATGAACGATCAAGGTTTATATGCAGTCAATATTAGTGATTCTATTGCACAAATGGCTACTATCACAACTTCTGTCACAATTGATGGTAAAAAACAAATTTTAGGTTCTTCAGATTTCAAAATCAAAGAGGTTCCACAACCAAAAGTTACTATTTCTGGAGCAGAAAAGGGTGAAATTTCTAGATTAGATTTAAGAAAAGCTGATCGTCTTATCGTTGAATTGCCTGACTTTGATTTCGATGGTTATGAATTTACAATCGTTTCCTATTCAGGATATAAGACAGTTGCTGGTGAATTGCGTCCAATAGCTGGTACAGGAGAAATGTTTCCTAAAGAATTAAAAGACTATTTTAATACAGTATCAAAGAATCAAGTTATTCAGTTCCATAATATTAAGGCTAAAGGACCTGGTGGTATTATAACAGAATTGGATCCTTGTTATATTAAAGTTAAATAATAATTTATCATATCATGAAAAAGATTGTTGGAATAATTAGTTTATTTGTGTTGTTTTTTGTCAAAGCTGATGCTTTTGCACAGCAGTTTGATGATAGTAATTTTCATGATGGTCTTTATGAGATAGACGAAACTAGTTTTAAAAGACCTATGCCAATGCCTATAATTAGAGAGGCAGACATTATGTGGGAAAAAACAATCTGGCGCGATATCGATTTCCGTCAGAAGATGAATCTTGGATTCTATTATCCAATTGAACCACATAGAAACATGAAAAGATTCTTTCATTTACTTATCGAAGCCATTATATCAGGTGAAATAACTGCCTACGATGCAGAAACAAAATCAGGTGAACTGGTTAATCCGATAAATAAGGCAGATATTGATGAGTTGATACAAGGTGTTCAAGATCATGATTTAGGCAAATCCGATCTTTCTATGAAAGACTATGATTTCTTTGCTGAGGAAGTACTTATATGTCGTGTAAAAGAAAAATGGTATTTTGATAAACAACGTTCTCAAATGATGGTTAGAATTTTGTCTATTGCTCCTGTTTTAGTTTATGAGGATGCAACAGGAAAACAACAGACAATGACAATGTTCATGGTGCCATACGATGAGAATACAAGAAACGTTTTGTCAAAATCTTATTTCTATAACCGTCATAACTCTGCTAATCTTCTTACTTACGATGATGTGTTTATGTCGAGGTTGTTTGATAGCTATATCACAAGAGAAGACAACGTTTATGACAGAGCTATCATAGAGTACGCTCAAGGCGAAGAAATCTTGCGCGAATCTGAACGCATCAAAAAGTCTATTGTAGATTACGAACAATTTATTTGGCAATATTGATATTATCAGTCAATTTGAAATAAAAGTGAGGATGTCTTTCGGCATCCTTGCTTTTTTTGTATCTTTACGCTTCCAAATTTTATGATGTTTTATGGTCAATGTACTTCAAACAAAGATTGAATTTCTAAAAGGTGTTGGTCCTAAAAGAGCTGAACTTCTTAATAAAGAACTCGGTATTTTCACTTTTCAGGACCTACTTGAATATTTCCCTTTTCGTTATGTTGACCGTAGTAAAATCCATAAAGTAAACCAGATTTACGATGATACTGTTTATTATCAACTCGTAGGAACTATATCGAATGTTAAAACATATGGCGAGCCTCGTATGACTAGAATTAGTGCAACTTTTTCAGACGAGACAGGTTCTATTGAATTAGTTTGGTTTAAAGGTCTTAAATGGATTAAAAATAAATTTATCCCAGGAAAGAAATATCTTCTTTTTGGCAAAGCTAATGTTTTTAATAATAGATTTTCATTTACGCATCCTGATATCGAAGAGTATGATCCTAATGATAAAGTAGTTGGTGAGAGTCTGCAAGGTGTTTATAACACAACAGAAAAGCTTCGTAATGCTGGTCTTGGTACAAAGCAGATTGCGAAAATCATCAAGACTTTGCTGCTTCAATGTTGGGAAATGATTCCTGAAAATCTGCCAACATCGTTGTTGTTGCAAGACCGACTTCTTCCGAGAAAAGCAGCCTTTTATAAGATTCATCTTCCTTTTAACAGCAATGACATCCATCTGGCTACAACGCGTCTCAAGTATGAGGAGCATTTTTTCTTTCAGTTGAAACTTTTACTTAATAAAAAAGAACGAACTCTAAATACCAGAAGTGTTGTTTTTAACAATGTCGGTGATTATTTTAATACATTTTATAACGAACATCTTCCATTTCCTCTTACAAACGCTCAAAAACGCGTCATTAAGGAAATTCGCAGTGATTTGAAAACAGGTTTTCAGATGAACAGGCTGCTTCAAGGTGATGTAGGCAGCGGAAAGACAATTGTCGCTTTGATGGTTATGCTCCTCGCTCTTGATAACGGCTACCAGGCAGCATTGATGGCTCCGACTGAAATTCTTGCTAACCAGCATTACGAAACAATTAAAAAGATGCTTGGTGACATGGAGGTCACGGTGGCATTGCTTACGGGTTCTACGAAGCAAAAAGAAAGGAAGACAATCTTACCAGCTCTCGAGAATGGTGATATTCAAATTATAATAGGAACGCATGCTCTTATCGAAGAGACCGTTAAGTTTAAGCAGTTGGGATTGTGTATTGTAGATGAACAACATCGCTTCGGTGTGGCGCAGCGCGCCCGTTTCTGGGAGAAAACCCAATATCCGCCTCATACGCTTGTTATGACAGCAACACCAATACCGCGAACTCTCGCCATGACGCAATATGGCGATTTGGATGTCTCAAAAATCGACGAATTACCTCCAGGCAGAAAACCGATACAAACGCTACATCTTTATCAAGAACAAAGGCTGCGACTTCTGTCTTTTATGAAAAAGGAAATTGCTGCTGGACATCAGATTTACGTCGTTTATCCTTTGATTAAAGAGTCGGAGAAAATGGACCTTATAAATCTTCAGGAAGGTTATGAAGCCTTGCTGCGCGATTTCCCGGAACCGGAATATAGAATTTGTGTGGTTCATGGACAAATGAGTGCAGATGACAAGGATTTTGAGATGCAGCGTTTTGTTAAGAATCAAGCTCATATTATGGTGGCGACGACAGTGATAGAAGTAGGTGTCAATGTCCCGAATGCGTCGGTTATGATTATTGAAAATGCAAATAGATTCGGTTTGTCGCAATTGCATCAGTTAAGAGGACGAGTCGGGCGAGGCGCGGAACAGTCGTATTGTATATTGATGACCGACCATAAATTGACGGGAGAAGGGAATAAGAGAATGGAGACGATGGTACGTACAAACGATGGTTTTGAAATTGCTGAAGCAGACCTCCAGTTGAGAGGTCCAGGTGAAACACAAGGTACGCGTCAGTCGGGAATGATTGAAATGAAGATAGGTGATTTTATGAAAGACGAACCTATCATCAGACATACGAGAAGAATGGTTGGTCTGTTGCTCGATGATGACCCGACATTATCAAAACCAGAACATCAAGTCACCAAAGATTATTTTAACAAAAACTTAGCGGTCGGCTTTGATTGGGGAAGAATTGGATGAGAAAGTTCCGTTTTTGATGCTGTCGTCAAATTGCTTTCAATTAATAAGATATAATCCTAAATGAAACCTGCTATTTTTTAGAACAAAAAAATGCCTTTGTTTATAATAAAATAAATAATTTTGTCGTTAGGTAAGTGTTCTTAATGACGAAAATTTTTTTCATAATCTTTATATTGTTTTTCCCCGCCTTTCGAGTAAAGGTGGGGTTTTTTATTGTGTTATTCCAAAACAAAAACGTATTGACCGCTCAATTTGCAATCAATACGTCTTGTTGAATTATGAAAATTGTTATAGCGCAATTTGCTCAAAATGTCCGTTTCTGAAACACATTGTCTCTTTGTAACCTGCTGCTTTCAATGCGTCTTCAGCTTCCTTAAAACACAAAGTCAGTTCTTCGGCTTTATGAGAATCGGAACTGATGACCACTGGAATATTCATTTTATGCATGACAGGTAAAATCCATGTTGAAGGATAAAAATCTTCGCTACGTTTCTTGTAGATTCCTCTTGTATTTATTTCAACGATAAGGGATTTCTCCTTAATTAAGTTCAAAGTTTCCATCAAATAGTCGCGGTACCATTTTTCTTCTTCGTGAAAATATCTGTTACGATTATGCATTTTGATTTTGTCGAAATGACCTACGATGTCGAATTCTTCGGTTTCAATCATTTCATTATATTGATGGAAGAATGCTTTGACACCTTTTTTTATATCACCATCGAAATAATTAAAAAGTCCGTCGTCGTATGTCTCGTATTTAGAACCGTCGATGAACCATAATTTATCGATGTCATTACCGACAAGGTGAACAGAACCAATAAGATAATCAAGACCGAGTTTTGTTTTGGTATCTTTGAAATTCTTTACGATTCCAGGGATGAAATCCATTTCCATCGAGCAATAAATATCTATTTGTCCCTTGTATTTCTCTTTCAATAAATTTATTGATGAGACGTAATTCTGTACTTCGTCGTTTTTTATGGCGAAAGAGTTTTCAAAAGGAACTGGAGAATGGTCGGAAAAACCGAGGACAATCATTTCCTGATTGACAGCCTCGATGACGACCTCTTCCGGAGTAGATTTGCCATCTGAAAAGAGACTATGAGTATGTAAATTGAATTTTTGCATTTTGTTAATAAGAATTATATTTCTGCATCAATCACTTTATAAACTTTATCGCCTCGTCTTATCACGTTTTTTGTAGGAATTGAGCAAAGTTCTCCTTTTGATGTCGATTCAACGGGTTGTAAATCAACTCTTATCTCAGATATTTTATCTTCATAAACTCCTGTTGTAGGACCGATAATCATAATGTTGTCACCTAATTTAATGTCTTGAGTTTCCATTCTTATTTCAGCGACGTTAATTTTTGAGAAGAAATTGGTCACTGTTCCAACGAAGATTTTTGTTTTCGTTGCTTGAGAACCATAACGTTGAGTCCATTCTCCTGTTTTTCTTCCAAGATAATAACCGTCCCAGAAGTCGCGATTATATACGCTGCGCAGACGTTCTGTCCATTCTGCGACTTTTTCCTCTGTGAATTCTCCGTTTTGCAAGGCTTTTACGGCTTCGCTATAGACGCCTACAGTCACCTTTGTATATTCGGGAGAACGTCCGCGACCTTCTATTTTCAGGATTTTCACGCCTGCATCTAGCACCTTATCCAAGAAAGGCAAAGTACATAAGTCTTTGGGAGACATGATATATTCGTTTTCTATTGCGAGCGTGATTTCTTTGTCGCGGTCTTGTACGGTGTAGCCTCTACGGCAAGGTTGGACGCAAGCACCTCTGTTGGCGGAAGTATTGAAGTTATCTAAACTAAGGTAGCATTTTCCTGATACAGCCATGCATAACGCGCCATGACAGAACACTTCAATTCTTATCAGTTCGCCTTTAGGTCCTCTGATATTTTGTTCTTCGATTTTTCTGATTATGTTTTTAACTTGATTTACAGATACTTCGCGTGCTGTTACCATAACATCAGCAAATTGAGAATAGTATTTTATTGCTTCTATATTTGTGATGTTACATTGTGTTGACATGTGAACTTCAACGCCTATTTGTCGTGCGTATTGAATGACGCTTTGGTCGGAAGCTATGATGGCTGAAATTCCGTTAGTTTTTACAGCATCAACGAGTTGTCTCATTTCTTCGAGTTCTTCATCGAATACGACAGTATTGATTGTCACATAACTTTTAACGTTATGTTCGTTGCAAATTGTTGCGATGTTGTGAAGGTCGTCTAATGTAAAGTTTTTTGTTGATTTAGAGCGCATATTGAGTCTTCCGATTCCAAAATAAACTGAGCCTGCGCCTGCCTGAATGGCTGCCGATAGAGCCTCGTAAGAACCTACCGGAGCCATTATTTCGATATCGTTATAATTCTTTTTCACTTAAAAAATATTATGAAATTTTATTATTCAATTCTACTTTTGAGATTAGCAGCTCTTTCTTCAAAACCTTTCTTGCCGAGAAGAGCGAACATATTCTTCTTGTAAGCTTCGACACCAGGTTGGTCAAAAGGATTGACTTCTAACATGTAACCGCTTAAAGCGCAACCCATTTCAAAGAAATAGATAAGTTCGCCTATCGTCCAAGCGGAGATTTCAGGGATTTGGATTATGATGTTTGGAACGCCGCCATCGACGTGTGCGAGAATTGTTGCTGTCTCAGCTGTGTGATTGACTTCAGAGAGACGTTTGTTGGCGATGTAGTTAAGTTGGTCGAGGTCGTTGTCTGCCAAAGGGATTCTCATTTCTTTTGTCGATTTTTCTACAGAAATTATTGTTTCGAACAAGTTTCTCAAACCTTCCTGAATATATTGTCCCATTGAATGCAAGTCTGTCGTAAAAGTGTCGGAAGCAGGGAAGATGCCTTTTCCGTCTTTGCCTTCGCTTTCTCCGTAAAGTTGTTTCCACCATTCAGCAATGTATTGCAAACGAGGCTCGTAGCTTACCAAAATCTCATTTGTTTTGCCGTCGTGATATAAGGCTTGTCGTGCTACTGCATATTGAGCCACCACGTTATCGGCGTTTTGGTTTTCTTTGCAATAGTTTTCCATTTCAAGAGCTCCGTTGACAAGTTCTTCGATGTCGATTCCTGCTACAGCAATAGGAAGAAGTCCTACAGGAGTTAAAACAGAATAACGACCACCTACATTGTCAGGAACGATGTAAGTTTTGTAACCTTCTGTGTTAGCGAGGGTTTTAAGAGCACCTTTTTCCTTGTCGGTAATAGCGACGATACGAGTTCTTGCTTCTTCTTTACCATATTTGTTTTCGAGATGGTTTTTCAAAATACGGAAAGCCACGGCAGGTTCTGTTGTTGTTCCCGATTTAGAAATAACCGCCATAGAATAGTCTTTCTTGTCGAGCAGTTCGAGCAGTTCAACCATATATTCTTCACTCATGTTGTGACCTGCGTAAACTATTTGAGTGTCGCCTGGTTTATTAATCAATTGTGCAAACTGATGAGAGATGGCTTCGATGACGGCTCTTGCGCCGAGATATGAACCTCCGATTCCAATCACTACAAATATTTCAGACTTCTTACGTAATATTTCTGCTTGATTTTTAATGTCTTGGATAAAATCTTTTGTCATTTCAGAAGGAAGAGTTCTCCATCCTAAGAAGTCGTTGCCAGCACCAGTTCTTTCATAAATGGTTCTGAAAGTGTCACTTACCTTATTATTATATTTAAGAAGTTGTTCGTCTGAAACAAAATTCTTAATGTGCTTTAAGTTTGTGCTTGTTTGTATCATGGTATTATGTATTATAATTTGTGCGAAGTTACGATATATTTTTCAAAGTAAAAAGATTTAGTGATAAAAAAAAGAGACCATCCTGAGAGGATGGTCTCGAGAACCAAAAACCAAAATTTATGAAACCTTACGAATAATGTTATATGGATTTACATCATTCGCGCTGCAAAGATAATTATTTTTTTTGAAATCTAAATAAAAATTAACTAAAAACTTATTTTTTTCGTGAATTTGTGTTAAAAGATGTTAAAAACATAGAAATAGTTGTGTTTTTATTTGGAAGAAAGCATGTATGCCCCTTATATTTGTATGAGTATTTGTATAAATTAATAAAACGACAAAAAATAGCGAATAAGTGGTGATTTGTTTAAAAATAATGTAGAATGAAAGAATGATGTTTTTATGAAAAAAACAATTAAAATCTTACTAGTTGAAGACGACAGGAATTTAGGTTTTATCCTCAAGTCTTTTTTAACTATGAAAGGCTTTCCAACAGTGTTATGCCTTGATGGACAAGAAGCTTTAGAGCATTTTGAAAATGAAGCTTTTGATTTCGTGATAACTGATGTGGCGTTGTCGGGTCTTGACGGATTTTCATTAGCGGAGAAGATAAAGAGATTTGACAAAGAAGTGCCGCTGGTGTTTCTGACATCGAAATCTTCGAGAGGAGATGTTTCACGCGGATTTGAAATCGGTGCTGACGATTATATTCTTAAGCCTTTTAGTATGGATGAATTGTTAGACCGTGTGAAAGCGATTTGCAGAAGGACAGTGTTGAGGACAAAAAACGAGCACCTTTATCAGCTGGCTTCATACACGTTCGATTGTATTCGTCACGTGTTGGTGCGTAATGGTGTGGAAAAGAAACTGACAAACAGGGAACATGATATGTTGTTGCTTTTCTGTGAGTACAAAAACAGAGTCGTTGAACGTTCATTTATCTTGCAAAGAGTATGGCGTAAGGAAGATTTCTTTAACGCCAGAAACATGGATGTTTACATAACAAAGATAAGGAGACTGTTCAAAGATGACCCTAACGTTGAGTTGCAGAATATCCATGGTGTTGGATATAAATTGGTTGTGCGGGAATAGTCTATTCTACGCAGCGGTTACGATATGAAGAATATGGGAAACGGGAACCTTTTTGTGTTTCCCAATATGAGATATTGACAGATGCTGGTGGAACGGTAATAGTCTTGTCATTTATAATCTTCCAAAAATGATCCGAATTAGGACCTTTATTGGTATTTGTCAATACTATTATAGTCTTGTCGTTAACATCATCTCTGATAAAGAATGATCTGTAGGCTTTCCACCAGCCGTAATGGTAGTAGCAGCCAGGATATTTGCTTGGTATTCTCCATCCGAATCCGTAGTTGTCTTTGCGTTTTTTGCTTTTAGGACTACCGGGTTTGAAAGCTTCGTCTTGTATTGAGTCGGGGAGAAGTAGTCCGTAGTCAACGGCTGTCATAAACTTGAACATGTCTTCTGTATTAGACATCATCATTTTGTCTCCTTTAACTCCATTCAGGTATTCGTTTGGTGCCTGCATAGGACGACGTCTATCCATATAATAACCTTGAACTACATTTTCGATGTAGAGCGAGACTAGTGTGTCGTCACGCATTTCGTATATGTAAGAGTCGTTCATGCCAAGAGGTTTAAAGATTCTAGAATCCATATAGTCGGCGAATGGCATTCCTGAAACTCTCTCGATAACAGATGCCAATAATGCGTAGTTGACGTTGCTGTAGTTAAAACCTCCATCAGGTTTGAAATATGGGTCAGGTTTGTGTTTGACATAAAAGTCAATCATGTCTTCATTCAAGAAAGGTACTTTTCTGTCGGGCCATTTGGCATCGGCTAGACTTTCGTATCTTGATAAACCTGAACGATGATTTAACAAAAGACGTGTAGTGACACCTTCATAAGGAAATTCAGGAATGTATTCTCTGATGTCAACATCGTAGTCAATTTTGCCTTCGTTCTTGAGAATCATAACTGCTTCGGCAGTGAACATCTTGGAAACAGAACTAAGTTGGAAAATATCGTCAGACTGAAGACTGTCGCAGCGTTTTCTGAGGTTGCGATATCCCCATGCCTTGTTGTAAATTATTCTGCCTTGTTCTGCGTATAAGACGGTGCCGTTGAACCCTATTTTTCTTCGTAAATTACTGAATACCTTGTCGATGCTAGCAGCTTTCTGCTTTAAAATATCATCGTCAAGACTATAGAAGATACTATCGACATTAATTTTAGGAAGTTCTTTAACGACCTCAGGTTCAATGATGATTTCTTCTTCTTTTCTTGTGCAAGAGATAAAAATAAATACAAATAATAAGGTTGTATAAGATAGACTTTTGACCAGATATGATGTTAATTTATTTGTGAGCATTTGATACATTTTAGAGAAATGCAAAGATAATAAAAAAGAAAATCTTAAAAATTTAAATAATAATTTAAGTTAATGTAAAAAAAACTTTATTAATTCGACTTTTACCTTGCGCCTTTTTGCTATCTTTGCAACAATTTCATTTAACTTAACTTATTGATATTTATGTCTCAATTTCAAGATTACAATTTAAACCCGGCTTTACTGAGGGCTGTTGAAGAGCTGGGTTTTAAGGAACCTATGCCTATTCAACAGGAAACATTGCCTGTTCTTTTGTCACAAAAAACTGATTTGGTTGGACTTGCGCAGACAGGTACTGGTAAAACCGCAGCGTTTGGATTGCCGTTGTTGCAAAATATCGATGCAAGTCAACGCTGCATACAAGCTTTGGTGCTTTGCCCGACTCGTGAGCTTTGTGTGCAGATTTCCAAAGACTTGAAAAACTTTTCTAAATATATGCCAGATGTACTCGTGGTTCCAGTATATGGAGGCGCGAGTATTGAAGCTCAATTTAAAGAGTTAGCCAAGAAACCTCAAATCATAGTGGCAACACCAGGTCGTCTTGAGGATATGATTCGTCGTAACAAGGTGGATTTCACCAATGTGAAAACTATAGTCCTCGACGAAGCCGACGAGATGCTCGACATGGGATTCCAGGAAGATGTCGATGCTATCCTTGAATATATGCCTGAAGAGAAAAACATACATCTCTTTTCGGCAACAATGCCTGTCGAGGTTGAGAAAATACTCAATCATTATATGACTGACCCAGTCAGAATTTCAATTGGTCAGAGAAATTCCGGTACGGCTAACGTTCGTCACATACATTATTTAATCAGAGCCAACGACCGCTACCTCGCACTAAAACGTTTTATAGATTACACTCCTTCAATCTATGGCATCGTATTCTGTAGGACAAAACTCGAAACTCAGGAGGTTGCAGATAATCTCATTCACGATGGTTATAACGCTGCCTCACTTCATGGCGACCTCTCGCAAGCTCAACGCGACTTGGTGATGAATCACTTCCGTCAACGTTATCTGCAAATTCTCGTTGCTACTGACGTGGCAGCTCGCGGTATCGACGTCAGCGATCTTACACATATTATTAATTACAATCTTCCTGACGAGACTGCCGTCTATATCCACAGAAGCGGTCGTACAGGTCGTGCCGACAAGACAGGTGTTTGTCTTAGTCTTATTCACTCTCGCGAGAAACATAAGATCAAAGCTATTGAGAAACAACTTGGTCAGACTATCGAAAGAGCGATGGTTCCATCGGCGAAACAAGTGTGTGAGAAGCAGCTCTTCAATCATATCGACCGTCTCGAGAAAGTCGATATCATGCGTGCCGACATCGAAGATTATCTTCCTATAGCTTTCAGAAAACTGAATTGGCTCAGTCGCGAAGACCTGATTGCGAGAGTTGTGGCTCTTAACTTCAACCGTTTCCTCGATTATTATAAAGACGCTAAAGATTTGAACTTCGACGATACTAAGCCAGAGAAGAAAGAGAAAAAAGCTAAAGGCGAGAAGAAAGAATACGACGACAGCGGATTGCAAAGGTTGTTCTTCAGTAAGGGTAAGAAAGACAGAATAAAACCTAACAGCATCATCGGTAAGATTAACGACGTTACAGGAACGAAGGACATTCGCATTGGCAGAATCGACATGATGGAGAACTTCTCTTTTATTGATGTCGATGAGACACAAGCACAATTCATCGTCGATTGTTTCGCTGACGAAAGAAGAAATAAGGAAGGAATCCGCGTTGAGATAACGACTACCGACCCTAAGCCAAAGAAGAAAAAAGAGAAGAAACAATTCGACGACGACAGACCGGAACGTAAGAACCGTGACAAGTTCGGCGACAGAAGCTACAAACCTGAAGGTAAGAAGGAAAGGAAGAAAGAAAGTCGTAAAGATTCAAGGAAAGATTCTAAGAAAGATCGCAGAGACAGGAAAGATTCAGGACGCAGAGGAAAGGGAAGAAGCAGGTAAAATTTGAGAATCTGAAAATCTGAAAACTTGAGAATTTGTTTGACGTTGAGATGTATTTCTCAGATTTCCATGTATCGTTTTCACATATAAGATACATAATACTTAATGTTGTAAAAAACTATGTTATGAAAACAATAAAAGATTTCTAACATAGTTTTTTTATGAACAAAGAAAAATAATACAAATGAATTCGTTGTTGCAAAAAAACAAGAATTTTTTTCTCTATTTAGGATACGGTGTTGCAGTGTTATGTCTTGTGCGGTTGCTCGCAATGATGATAACTGCAAATGTATGTGAGTCGATACCAGAATCGCATAAACTGGAGTATATGACGCATGTATTGAAAGGAATACCATTTTATATAATGGAGTCATTAGTTTTTTTATGTCCTTCATGGTTGATTTTTAAAAAGATTAAATCTATATCTAATCAATCATTGTTCTGGATAATAGCAGGTTTACATGTGTTATTTATCTCTTTAATAAACGGATTTAGAATATACAATATAGGAGAGTTATTGATTCGGATATTTCAGGTTGCTGAGATTTTGCTGTGTATAACACAGTTTGTTATATTTGTATTAATTCCATTTGGAAAATACAGGAAAGCAGGATCTGTTTTTAATCAAAGATTAAAGACATACTTACATATTTTTGGGGATTGTATAGTCTATGCGATATGTCTTGTGGTATTCTATTTTTCCGCAGTTTTAATAATATTTGCTTTATGTGATGGATTATACTTAAATTTTGATGAATATGGTGATATATATAGTGATTTAGGTCCCGCAGGAGCGTTGCTTTTCTTTTATATTGTAATTCAAATAGTATTTATTCTTAGTACTTTCGTCATGAATATGATTAAAAAAACAATTGATGATGAAATGAAAGAACAAATGATAAATAATTGAAAATTGAAAATAAATGACCAAAGACTAAAGTTTTTTTTTGAATTGGAAATTGTATACTTGCCATAAAAAAATGACTGTTGTCCGTTGTTTGTTGACTATTGACCTATAAATAACTTATAACTATTTATAATTATGATCACTTTTATAAATATGTTAAGTCAGATGGCTCCATATCTGCTGTTGTGATTTCTGATGGCGGGTCTGTTGCATGTCTTCGTACCAGCTAATTTCTTCGAGCGTCATCTGTCGTATTGAAGGAATGTCGTGTAATCATTGTAAAAATTCTGTAGAGAAAGCCATCAGAGGATTGGAAAATGTTGAGAATGTGGAAGTCGTTTTAGGAAAGAAAGCAGCTGTTGTCACAGGAAAACCATCCGACGAAGATGTCAAGAAAGCCGTCGAAGAATTAGGCTTCGAATTCAAAGGAAGAAAATGATTCGGCTGTTGAACTTTTCTTTATAACAAATTGTAATAACATTATTAGAAACAGTTTCTCAGATTCTCAATTTTCCAGTTTCTCAGATTTGAACAAAGTCTGTCCGTAATTATATTTAAATTAATAGTTACGGATATTTAATTTTATTTTATGTTGTCCGTAACTCTATTTTTTTTATATTTGCGGACGAATAAAAAATTTTGATATGAATAATAATATTGTCGGGAGAATCCAAGAATGTAATATTTTAAAGAGTTGTTATGAGTCTGACAAAGCGGAACTCGTAGCGGTTTATGGAAGAAGACGTATAGGAAAGACATTTTTGGTTAAGAACTACTT
>JAZNSO010000015.1:0-4240 GCA_045591245.1 Bacteroidales bacterium | reverse complement strand
AACATTATAAGTTGAGCAATTTTCACGTTCGTAGTAGTCTTTTGTTTCTAATTCTCCCCAAGCGTAGTATCCACCTGGCATTTCCGGTGAATTAGCATCCACGTTACAAGTTGCCCACTTCAAACCGCTCGGCAATCCTAAGTCGACGTATTCGTGACCGTTGATAACTCCCGTACTTGGTTTGTCTTCTGTCGTGAAACTCTTTACCTCTCCGTAACTCGTGCCTTCGCTATTGGTAGCGTATGCCCTGACGTAATAAGTTGTATTATGATTCAGACCTGTTATATTTGAAGTATAACTTCCTGTACCTGAACCTTCGTTAGTCTTGTTACTGTTTATCGTAGGATTTTGAGCGGTACTCCAACAAATACCTTTAGCAGTTATTGGCGAGCCTCCATCAGAAACAATATCACCTCCGCAGACCGCAGTATTTTGTCCGACTTCACTAATTTCTTTCGTTGTAACGATAGGTTTGGTGATTTCTCCATCATCATTTCCATTATCATCTCCGCCATCCTCATCTCCGTTTTCTCCTATTGTCGTAAAGTTCATCAGTTCTCCCAAAACTATCTCTCCATCAGCTTTAATCATATAGGCTTTATAGAAATATTGTTTCTCCATCTGCAGATTAGTTAGCTTGTATGAAAATTCACCGAGGTTGTATCCGTTTACAATTTGCTTGTTCGCAATATTTACATTGTCACCATAATAGAATCCTTTTTCGGTGTATGTGACATTGATGTTAACAGAACCTCTTAATAATGCAGATGTCTTTGTAACATCCAACGCTTCGAAAGTAGATACATCACCGGCTTTATTGGCTTTCACGGTCAATTGCTTACCTCCGTTGTTTGTAGTGATTGAAATACTTGTCGTATTATTACCCAATGCCAGTTTGTCTCTGTCGATATTAACTACTATAGGTTTTGTCGCACCAGGTTGAATTGTTCCTTGGGCACTGCTGATACTTGTAATCCATGACGCTGTTTTAAGCACTTCATATTCCAATATTGATGTACTATTGTTAAAAATATTAAACATTCTGGATACATCATCGTGCATACTTCCGAAATCAAGTTCGTCAATATCATTTCCGTTGTTATCGATTATTCTCAATTCTGCGGGAAGTACTTCAATCTGGACATCTCTTCTGATGGATTTTAAACCTTCAACGGTTATGACGTAATCATCGACCAAGTCGGTATAACCTGTTTTAGACACAGTTATGGAATAATTGCCGTTTTTAAGATCAAGAAACTCATAACGTCCGTCGTTGCCAGTGAGTGAAGTCTCACCTGAAGGACGTAACTGAACGTTGGCATTTTTCACTGGCTCACCCGTAGCTTTATCGGTAACAATACCATAAATGGAGCCAAGTTCTTCTTCTGGATCTGGTTTGCACGAATGATTTATCAGAACCAAACTCAATACGATTGTCAATAATGTTAAAATCTTTTTCATGGGATTTATGTTTTTGAGACGTGTCAATCACATATTGTTAGTTTTTATTGGTGTGATTGACGCGTCTTTACTGTTTTAATAATCTTTCTTTTTCATTGTAATAATAACATCTGTCGTCTCAGAAGCGATGACATTTACTGTTTTAATATTCGTCTCATATCCGTTCATCTGCACTGTTATGGAATATTGATTCGCATCCAAATCAGAAAAAGAGAATTTTCCATCGGAAGTCGTCATTGTATTCTTATTTGAAGGAGAAAGCGTCACATAAACATTCTCTATCGGCTGATATGTATCAACATCCAAAACAGTTCCTTCTATCGTGCCAAACACCTCATATTCTATTGGATTACAAGAGATAAATGACAACAAAACAAAAAATAATGCAAATGTTTTTAATCTTTTCATATCTTAGAATTTAAAGTTTAAAGCAAAACCTGTTGAATTCAAATCGGTATATGGTATAATTGAAATGTTGTTATTGGTAAGGAAGACATTCTTCTCCCCTTTTGCAGCTATACCGTCAATTACGTTCCACAAATATACAGCGACTGCTCCCGTGATAGAAACATTACGCATTGTCATCCAAGTATTTGCATTTTTAGTGTATTGATATTTCAATGATGAATTATGTGTGGAATTTATCTTGTTTATATTGGAATTCATCATGCTGTGCGATAATATCGCGCCTCCGACAAAGACAATCTCGCCTGTAATGAAACACGCGCCTTTAGTTTTTTGACCTTTATGTATCTGTGCCATACCAGGAATAAAGACCCGCGCTGAAAAAGGATATTTGTCGGAAATAGTAACTTTGTCAAAATCGTATGACTTGTCTTTTGCAATCTGAACCAAAAGATACGCCTTATAGATGTATCCGTCTTTTTCATAATATTCGTCTATCACACGTGCCTTCAGGTCAAGATTCTTCGCACCTTCGATGTATATCAACTCTCCTGACTGCCTTACTTTTGCGTCGGTACCAATCTGATTGTCTTTGATAACCTGCAATAATGCATTCTCCTTTGCATAGTCCAAACTGTGGTTAGCAGAACCTACAACTACTTTAAGGTAAGAACGCGATGTTTCCTTAAATTCTCCATTTAACCAAATCGGTCTCTCTTGAGCTATAAGATTAAGACTTACAGCTAAACAAAACAAAATCAATACAATCTTCTTCATAATATATAATTTAATCATTTACAGAAACAGAAAATGCCGATAGTTAGATAAGGTAGTCTTTACTTAGCAATATATGTAATTATCAGTTTACAAATATATGATATTTTTTTACATAATTTCAACCTAATAACTATTCTCTATTTCTTTAAATTCCTTAACACCAGAAATCTTTATCACTTTATTCGCCGCCTTGACAACACTCTGGTTTCCAGTGTATAATTTCTTCTTGGTATCTTCGTAGCTATTCTGCAGACTATCAATCTTCTTCCCTATTTCCTCGTAACGTTTCATAAACTCATCAACTCTGTTCAAGAGTTTCTGTACTGCCTCAAAAATCTCCTGCTGGTTACGAGCTTGTTTCACCTGCGTCCACGCCAATTGTATCATACGTAACAATGCCAATAAATTCTGCTCGCTCGTGATAAAGACTCCATTTTCAAAAGCCTCACGCCATAAGCTATTATCTTCATAAAGAGCCAATTGCATCGCCGATTCGTTAGGAACAAACATAATGACATAATTTAAACTCACTCGCGGAGCTTTGATATACGAAGCGTAATTTTTCTTCTGCAATTCCTTATAATGCGCTCTCATACTTTGCAGATGTCGCTTCATAGCCAATGACTTATCAGTTTCATTATCAGCGTTACAATAATCAATGAATGCTGTCAGAGAGACTTTCGAGTCGATGATAACATCTTTATTATCAGGATAATGAACCACTACGTCAGGTATCATACGCTTGCCTGTCTCATCATGGAAAAGCATATTACCGCGAGAATCTCTAAGAGTCGTCTGTTTTTCATAATGTTCACCTTCTGTCAATCCAGATTTTTCCAAGATATTCTCCAAAATCAGTTCGCCCCAATTACCCTGCGTCTTGGTCTCGTTTTTCAATGCCTTAGCGAGATTATTAGCGTCATTACCAATATCTTGAGTACGTTTCATCAGTTCTTCAATAGCTTTTTCCAAACTCGCCTTGTTTTCAGAAGAAGATTTTATATTGTCAGTCATCGACTTACGCATTCCTTCTATCTCGTTTTTCAAAGGATTAAGCACCGCATCTAATTGGATATTATTAGCTTTCACCAAAGACTCCTCTCTTTGAGCCAACAACCTTTCCGTCGTATTCTGCAATTCAGATTTCAACGCATTTATCTGCATTTCAAACTGTTTGCTTCTAATCTCCTCATTCTTAAGCTCTTGTTCCTTCATGAAATCAATCTGAGTCTTCAGACTGCTATTCTTCGATTTCAGAAAAACACCAATCGATAACGCTCCTATAACAAAACCTATCAGAAAAAAAACGTAACTCATAACTTGTAATTTACTAAAACATAACTTTGGATTTTGACTATACAAAGTTAATTCAATAATAACATACGTTACTAATTATTTTTAAAATAACGTGAGTTCGATATAAAATAATTTACTAAAAATGAATAATATAACGATATTTTTGTATCTTTAAAGTGCTAACAAAAAGAACAAAACGTTATGTTATCCGACAGCAAAGTTATTGATATTTTCTATATGGCAGACGACTTCTGCAAATTTTTTAATGAAACAGTTAAAAAACATTCAATCGAAGATGGCA
>JAZNSO010000014.1:0-30065 GCA_045591245.1 Bacteroidales bacterium | reverse complement strand
GCTTGATGATTGCGACCAAGTTCATTGAGGCGTGGAACAAGAGGAAGAATACCATCGCTCCTCCGGTTATAGCCATGATCAATTTTTTTGTAATTGATGAAAGACCTTTGTTTGCCATATTATTTAATGTTTAATGATTTTTAAAATTAAAGCATCCATCCTGCTTTACCAGCGATGATAACCAAAGTGAAAGCTAAGACGAGACCAACGACACCGACGATGACGCCGACAGTACGCATGTGTTTTACTTCAACCAAACCTGTACTGTAAGCGATAGCGTTAGGAGGTGTACTTACAGGCAATATCATAGCGAGTGATGCTGCTAATGTTACGCCCATGATAAGTGTATATACGCCACCGTATGGATCGAGAACGCTGCCCATACCAGTACCGACAGCCATCATAACAGGAATGAGAAGGTTTGCTGTTGCTGTGTTGCTGATGATGTTTGAGAAGAAATAGCATAACAAGCCTGCGCCTATGATAACTACTAATGGTGACCAGCTTCCGAATGGAATTGCGTTTACTAATGAAGCTGCGAGACCTGTCTTATTCAATGCTGTACCGAGTGCGAAACCTCCAGCTACCAACCAAAGAACGTCCCAGTTGATTTCTTTAAGGTCGTCTTTTCCGAACAATCCTGTCACGCAGAAGATAGCGATAGGAATCATAGCGACAGTCTTATCGTTGATACCTGTCCATTCTCCTGTTATCCATAATAAAATTGTCAATGCTAATGTAACGTAAGCGATGATAAGTCTTGGACCTTTTTCCGTCTCACCTTCTATCTGTAATTCAATAGATTCATTTTTGAATGGGAATAAGTTTACAAGTAACAACCATGCTAAGACGAGCAATAATATTGCGAATGGAGCCATCACGACCAACCAGTCTAAGAATGATATGCCTAAGTTAAGACCATCAGGATTGTTAAGATAATCTAATGCAATGGCGTTCGGTGGTGTACCTATGATAGTTCCCATACCTCCGATATTGGCACCGATAGGAATAGCTAACACGAGTGCTATCTTACCTTTGTCATCAGATGGCAAGTTACGTAATGCTGGAGCCATGAAGGTAAGCATCATAGCAGCTGTTGCTGTGTTACTGATAAACATAGAGAAGATACCTGTAACGAGTAAGAATCCTAAAAGCACGAACTTAGGATTTTTTCCGAATAATGCCAAGAGACCTCTTGCCAACTGTACGTCAATACCCATTTTCGATGCTATGATAGCGATAACGAAACCGCCGAGGAAGAGCATGATGGTAGGATTAGCAAATTCAGCCATGATAGCTTTGTGTGACAAGAGTGTTCCGATGTTTTCGCCTTCTTTCAAGAATGAAATAGCATTATCTGAACATGTCAACAAAAGAAGGACAACGATTAACATCGATGTTGTCCATGAAGGAATGGCTTCTGTGAACCATAACACCAAAGTCAAGGCAAAAATGGCTATGACGCGGTGTTCTACAACTGTAATGCCTGGCAATCCTATTGCTGATGTCGGTATGAACCACAACACAAAGAATAAGACAGCTGCCAATGCAATCTTAATGATTTGACCTTTGTTTACTGATGTACTCATTTTTTTATTTGTTTTTTTAGATTTATTTTTTCCTTTTTTGTTTTTAAATAGCTGTCAGCAATCAGTTGTCAGCCGTCAGTATTTTTGCTGATAGCTGATAGCTAATCGCTGATAGCTCAATTATCAACCGCCGAAGTCGTCGAATGAAATCATTTCTTTTGGCACGCCGAGGCTGTCTAACATCTTCAAGACAGCTGCTGTCATCATCGGTGGCCCGCAGAGATAATATTCGATTTCTTCTGGTTCGCTATGATTCTTAAGATAATTTTCTAACAAGACTTCATGGATATTTCCAACATAGCCTGTCCAGTTGTCTTCCGGCAACGGTGCCGACAAAGCGATGTTGAACTTGAAGTTTGGATTTTCTTCTTCAATCTTTCTGAAGTCGTCGATGTAGAAGAGCTCGCGTAAGGAACGACCGCCGTACCAGTACGAGACTTTTCTGTCGGTGTGTTTAGTAAGGAATAAATCTAAGATGTGAGAACGCATTGGTGCCATACCTGCGCCGCCGCCGATGAAGATGATCTCACGTTTAGTGTCTTTGATGTGGAACTCGCCGTAAGGTCCGCTGATGGTGACCTTGTCGCCTGGTTTCAATGAGTAGATGTATGATGAACAGACACCTGGATTTACCTTCATGAAGCCGCCATTGACTCTGTCGAATGGAGGTGTAGCGATACGTACGTTGAGCATGATGATGTTATCTTCGGCTGGGTAACTGGCCATAGAATAAGCTCTGAACTGTGGCTCAGGGTTGTGCATGACCAAGTCGAACATACCGAATTTTTCCCAGTCGGCTCTGTATTCTTCATCAACGTCGATGTCTTTGTAGTTGACGTCAACTTTAGGAACGTCGATCTGGATATAACCTCCTGACAAGAACTTGAGATGTTCGCCTTCTGGAAGTTTAACGACGAACTCTTTGATGAAGGTAGCGACGTTTCTGTTGCTTACCACTTCACATTCCCACTTCTTGATACCGAAGATCTGTGGGTTAATGTGAATCTTCATGTCTTCACGAACTTTGACTTGGCAGCCTAATCTCCAGTGGTTCTGTTGTTCTTTTCTGCTGAAGAAGCCTGTCTCGGTAGGAAGTATTGTTCCGCCGCCTTCAAGGACTTGGCAGCGACACATGCCGCAGCTACCGCCACCGCCACATGCCGATGGAAGGAATATCTGTTCGTTAGCTAATGTAGCAAGCAATGAGTTGCCTGGTTCTACTTCAATTTCTTTTTCATCATTGATGTTGATCTTGACCTTGCCTTGTGGAGCAAGTTTCTTTCTTACAATAACTAATATCGTTACAGGTATCAAGACAACGACCAAAAATACTGCAATACTTAATAATATAATAGATGTAGTACTCATTTCTTTTTCTTTTTAACTGTAACTTATTAATTAAATGTAATACCGAGGAATGACATGAAGGCGATGCCCATCAAACCTGTCACGATGAATGCTATACCTGTGCCTTGCAATGACTTTGGCACGTGTGAATATCTTATCTTCTCTCTGATAGCTGCTATGCCTACGATAGCGAGGAGCCAGCCGAGACCTGAACCTAAGCCGTATGCCAATGACTGACCTACTGAGCTGAAGTCTTTCTCTTGCATGAAGAGTGAAGCACCCATGATGGCGCAGTTTACAGCGATGAGAGGCAAGAAGATACCGAGTGATGAATACAATGCAGGAGTGAATTTTTCTATCACCATCTCGAGAATCTGAACGATAGCAGCGATGATAGCGATGAAAAGGATGAATGTCAAGAAGTCTAAGTTGACATCAGCAAACTTAGGGCTGATCCATGACAATGCGCCTGCCGACAAAACGAATTTATCTAACAAATAGTTGATTGGCACTGTGATGGCAAGAACGAAGACGACTGCCACGCCGAGACCGAAAGAGGTCTTAACATTTTTAGACACTGCGAGGTATGAGCACATTCCCAAGAAATATGCAAACACCATATTGTCGATAAATATCGAACGGATGAAAATTCCTAATGATTCCATTATTTCTTATCCTCCTCTGGTTTTTGTAGCCACATGATAACACCTACAATAATCAATGCCATTGGAGGAAGAATCATAAGACCGTTGTTCATATATCCGAAATCGTAAAGTCCTTCTGGAATGATTTGATAGCCGAGCAATGTTCCTGAACCGAAAAGCTCACGGAAGAATGCCACTATAACTAATATCAAACCATAACCGAGACCGTTGCCTATACCATCTAACAATGATTCCCATGGACCGTTTGCCATAGCGAAGGCTTCAAGACGTCCCATAACGATACAGTTGGTGATGATAAGACCAACGAATACTGAAAGCTGCTTGCTTACATCATAGACGAAGGCTTTGAGGAATTGGTCAACGAGGATAACTAATGTCGCAATGACTATAAGTTGTACGATGATACGTATTTTTGAAGGGATGCCTTTTCTCAACAAAGAGATGATGAGATTTGATAAAGCTATAACCACTGTTACTGAGAGAGCCATTACCAATGCCGGCTTGAGCTTAGCTGTGACGGCGAGAGCAGAGCATATACCTAATATTAATACTGTGACAGGATTTGCCTTGCGTAATGGAGCTGTTAAAAGTTCTAAATTCTTACTCATTGTTTTTCAATATAAGGTAAATAAGATCCTAAAACATTTTCAATCATTTTATTAACTCCTTGTGAAGTTATAGTACCACCGCTGATGGCATCGACAGAATGTTTCTGAAGGTCAGCTGCTAAGTTAGCAACGCCGCCTTTAACAACATCTATAGAAACAAATTCGCCACCGCTGAAGATTGTCTTGCCTTGGAATTGGCTTCTGAATTTTTCTGTTGTGATTTCAGCACCTAAACCTGGAGTCTCTGACTTATGGTCGAAGACAACACCGACAACATTTTGGAAGTCTGATGACATGCCGATATAACCCCAGATAGGTCCCCAAAGACCTGCACCTTGAAGCTGAATGACATTGACGTTTTCCTTGCCGTTATTGATAACGATGATAGGTAAAACGAAATCTTGTCCGTTATCTCTCTTATAAAGTTCGTCTTTAAGATTCATGGAGAAAGCTCTGAACTTAGTGAAGTCTTTTGTACATTCTTCAACAACATCACCTTTTGCATTGACGAGCATCATCTTAACGCAATCCTTATTGAAAAGCTCTTGAACATTTTCCTTGTTGATGCCTTGTACGTCGGCTGCCTGAAGTATGTTCATCATCTTTTCATTATTGATGTTAGCTTGTTGATATGGTTGTAACACCAATGCTGCTGCTGATAACAAAATCGCTACTATCACTGTCAAGACTGTGATGTAAAAGAAAATATATCTATCTTTCATTTTGCACTCCTTTCTGCTTTTGCCCAGCGTTTTTTACGTTTGTTGATATTGACTGCCACTACGCAATAGTCGATGAGTGGAGCGAATACGTTGAGTAACAAGATAGCGAGCATCATACCTTCTGGATAACCTGGGTTTGCCACGCGGATCAATACTGCCATAGCACCGATGAGGAATCCGTAGATGATCTTACCGCAATTGGTCTGTGCTGCTGTAACAGGGTCTGTTGCCATGAATACTGCACCAAACATAAATCCGCCCATCAAGTAATGATAGTAGAATGGAACGTCCGACACGCCTATTGCTGTGAATAACAATCCTAATGCTGCTGCTCCGACAAATGTCGATAATATTATTCTTAAACTTGCCACGCCTGTGATGAGAAGGAACAGGGCTCCTAATAAGATAGCTATCTTTGAAGTCTCACCGACGCTGCCTGGTATTGTTCCGATGAACATCTCCATCATGCTTGGAAGCTGCTCAACGCCGCCGCCGTTCAATAATGTTCCTAATGGTGTTGCGCCTGAATAAGCGTCAGCTTTCTCTGCGATCCAGATGCCGTCGCCCGACATTTGTGAAGGATATGAGAAGAACAAGAAGGCACGTGCAAGAAGCGCAGGGTTCACCACGTTCATGCCGCTGCCACCGAATACTTCCTTACCTATGATGACTGCGAAAGCTACTGCCAATGCGAGCATCCATAATGGAAGGTCGGCAGGAACGATCAAAGGAATAAGGAAACCTGTCACGAAGAAACCTTCGTTGACTTCTTCTTTTCTGACTTGTGCAAAGATGATTTCAATGCCAAGACCTACAACATAACTCACGATATAGAGAGGCAACACTTTAAGCAAGCCATAACCGAAGTTCTGCCATAAAGTAGCTTCTACGCCATGAGAAAGAAAATGTTGATAACCGATGTTCCATGTTCCGAAGAGGAAGCAAGGAATAAGAGCGATGAGGACATAAATCATGTTACGTTTCATATCGACAGCGTCTCTGACGTGTGCGCCGTTGAGAGTCACTTTATTAGGAACGTAGAAGAATGTCTCCATTGCATCGAAGAATGAGTGGAAGCAGTAGAGCTTGCCGCCTTCTTCAAAGTTTGGTTTTATTTTATCTATAAATTTACGTAATCCCATAATACTGATTTTCGATTAGTTCATTTCTTTGCGAAGCATTTCTAAGCTCTCACGTACAATCTGTTGAATCGCGGTCTTCGATGGGTCGATGACTTCACAGAGAGCGAAGTCTTCTGCATCGATTTCATAGATTCCGAGTTCTTCCATCTGGTCGATATCTTTGATGATACAAGCCTTGATGAGCTGCATCGGATAGATGTCGAATGGGAACACTTTCTCGAAGTTACCTGTCATGATAAGAGGACGTATGCCACCGTTGAGGTTTGTATCGAGCACTTTCTTGCTCTTCTTGCATAATGATGCGCCCATAGTATTTGTCGAGGTAAACTTCTTGAAGTTAGGAGCCAACCAACCGAAGAGTTGATAGTGGTCGCCTTCTGGAATTACTGTGACTTGTGAGTCGTAGTATCCTAAGAAGTTTTCGCCGTTGATTTTCTTACCTGTCAAGACATTGCCGCTGATGATACGTACGTTTTCTGTAGCAATATTAGCATACAAGCCCGACATATCAGCACCTATTCTTGTTCTGTAGTACATAGGCTCTTTCACTTCTGAACCTGTGAAAGCCACTACTCTACTGCTGTCATAAACTCCGTTGAGGAAGAGGTTTCCTATAGCGATGAGGTTTTGAGCGTAGGTGTACCACACTGTCTCGCCTTTGTTTATTGGCGACAAGACGTTAAGCTGAGTGCTTACGTTACCTGCAGGATGTGGACCTTGGAATTCTGTGATTGTGACATTCTTTGCAGAGAAGTTCAATGAAGCGAGAGCTTGTTGTGTCTCTGAAGAATTGACGTTAAGATAAACCATGCCTTTTGTCAGTTTGGCGAGAGCCTCGACACCGGCTTTGATAGCTGCCATTTGGTCTTTAACGATGAAGTTATTATCTGGAGCCAAAGGAGCTGTATCGAACATCGACACTGCTATGCATTTAGGTTCATCTTGTATTTTGGCTATAGTAGAATATGGGCGTTGACGAAGCATTGTCCATGTTCCGCTTTGAACTAATTTCTCCACTATCTCGTTACGAGAGAGTTTTGAAGGATCAGCCTTACCGAAGTCGATGGTTTCAAAATTACCGTCCGATTCGACAATGACTTGAAGAATGACGCGTTTTTCACCACGAACGATAGCTTTCACTTTTCCTGAGGCAGGTGATGTGAAAAATACGCTCTCGTTATTCTTGTCGTGGAACAAAACGGTACCGACTTTTACATCATCACCTTCAGCGACGTGCATCTTAGGCACTACGCCGATAAAATCGTGAGGCTTGATTGCATAGAGAGCAGGTTCATAGACCTTCATCTCTTTCTTTGCTTCTCCAACAAGGTGAATATCAATACCTTTCTTAATCTTAATCATAATAAGTTGTTTATTTTTCAGAAAGTAAATATATATTCAATTTACGATTTACAACTATACTTTTAAAAACGACAAAAGGATGGTATCGATTGATACCATCCGAATTGATTTTTATGTAGAATTAGAGAATGATCTTCTCTGTTGCCATTGCGTCGCTGATTTGTTCTTCTGTCAACAAACCTTGTTCTCTTACGAGAGATACAACGCCTTTACCTGTTTCGAGAGCTTCTTTAGCGAGTTTTGAACAAGCCTTGTAACCTAATACAGGAACCAAAGCTGTGATGATACCGATGCTGTTTTCTACCATTTCACGGCAGTGTTCTTTATTTGCTGTGATGCCATCGATACAAAGTTTACGTAATACATCGAAACCGTTCTTTAACAATTCTATTGATTCCAACAAGCAGTAAACCATAACTGGTTCCATAACGTTGAGCTCTAATTGAGCGTTGTTTGCACCGAGCATAACGCATGTGTCGTTACCGATAACGCGGTAGCAGATTTGGTTCATAACTTCTGGGATAACTGGGTTAACTTTACCAGGCATGATTGATGAACCAGGTTGCATTTTTGGAAGGTTGATTTCGTTGAGACCGCAGCGAGGACCTGAACTCATTAAACGCAAGTCGTTACAAATCTTACATACGTTTGTACATAATGTTCTCAAAGCGTTTGAGTAAACCAACATTGAAGAAGCGTCTGATGTAGCTTCAACTAAGTCTTCTGACAAGTTGATGTCCCATTGTGTAAGGTCGCGTAAAGCCTTAACGCAAACTTCTCTATATTCCAAAGTTGAACAGATACCTGTACCGATAGCTGTTGCACCCATGTTTACGTATAAGAACTCTTTTGAGTCTGTAATGAGGTGTTCTTTTTCGTTTCTCAATGATTGAGCGAAAGCGTGGAATGTAAGACCTAATGTCATAGGAACAGCGTCTTGGAGCTGTGTACGACCCATCTTGATAACGTCTTTGAATTCTCTTGCTTTTCTTTCTAATGAAGCGATGAGTAAGTCTAAGTGGCTGATCATTTCGAGGTGATCTGCGTAGATAGCCAAACGTGTTGCACATGGATATGCGTCGTTTGTTGATTGTGAAGCATTGACATGGTCGTTAGGTGAACAGAATTCATATTGACCTGGTTGGTGTCCCATGTATTCCAAAGCGCGGTTTGCGATAACTTCGTTAGCGTTCATGTTGGTTGATGTACCAGCACCACCTTGGATAACGTCAACTGGGAATTGGTCGTTCAATTTGCCTTCGATAACATCGTCACAAGCTTTAATGATACCTTCGTAAATTTCTTTGCTGATTTTGCCAGTTTCGTAGTTAGCAATAGCAGCACCTTTCTTAATGACGCCTAAATATTTTACAATGTTTGGATAGCGGTTGAGGCCAATACCTGTGATTGGGAAGTTCTCAATTGCTCTAACTGTTTGAACTCCATAGTAGCATTCCATTGGAATCTCGCGTGAACCGATAAGGTCAGATTCTGTACGTGTGTTTTTTGTTGCCATTTCTTCTTGATTTTTTATTTCTTGTTCTGTGATTTCTTCTATTTTTGTGTTTTTACTTTTTGCCATGATTCTTAATTTTTAACGACTGCAAATATACTATGATTTTTCTATTTTAGATATTTTTTTATCGATTTTTTTTGGATAATTTAACATTTTTGCAAAACTATTATAAATTATTGATTTTCATTAACATATTTCTTCTTATCATATAATTTCTGTGTTAACAATGCTAACGAAACCGCCAAATTTTCGTGTTTTATAATGATACCGTCAGGAACCTCGAGATGCACTGGCGCAAAATTCCATATAACTTTTATTCCTGCCGAAACCATCATGTCGCAAACTTCCTGAGCTGCGTCTTTTGGAACTGTTATTATACCTATTTTTATATTAAGACGTTCAACTATCGGTGTAAGTTTATCTATATGAAGTATCGGTTTATTGTTAACTTTCGCGCCTACAAATTCCAGAGAATTATCAAAAGCGGCAACGATATTCAGCTTATAGTCTGCAAAACCTTGGTAGCTCAGCAAGGTGCGGCCCAATCGACCAGCACCTACCAATACTACTTCGTCTAAATTATTGAATCCCAAAACATCCTCTATGTCAGATATCAACGACTCTATCTCGAAACCCATCCTCGGCTTGCCCGACTGTTTGCTTACGCACGCCAAGTCCTTCCTTACCTGGATGTTATTAAGTTTCAAGCTCCTCGCTATGACAGTCGATGAGATGTATTTATAATTCTCCTTCCTCTTTTCAAGCAAGAAATTATAATATAAAGGCAATCGGCTCAAGACTGTCTTAATAATCTTAACAGGTTCTGTCTGAGGTTCTGTCATTCTTTTGTTGTCATTTCATATAGTTTAACAGAATTGTACACAGTCTTCTCTTTTGCCTCGTTGCCGTACTTATCTACGTCAACGATATTGCGAGGACTATGTGTGATACAGAGAGGTCCGTTCAGACAGCCGCCTTCGCATGCCATACCCTCAAAGAAGTTTTCTGTTGCCTTGCCGAACTTGAGTTTCATCAAGTTTGCTCTACATTCGTCGATGCCACTCATCACTATTGGTCTGAGTCCTTCAACATTGAGGTCTTTCGCCACGTCGATGAGACCTTGTACGATACCGCCCGACTTAGCGAAGATTCTTCCGTAGAATGATGCATTGTCTAATACAGTATCCTCACATTCTGTAGTGTCAATTCCTCTCGCATCCAAGAATGCCTGTAATTCTTCGAACGACATCACGCAGTCGATGGCTCCGCCTGTCTTTTCCAATTTAAATTCAAATTTCTTTGAAGCACACGGTCCGATGAAGATACACTTAGCTGTCGGATCTGATTTCTTGATCATTTGTGCTGTCAATATCATAGGTGATACTGAGTGTGAAATATGTTGTACCAATTCAGGGAAGTTTTTCTCTATGAACGCCACGTATGATGGGCAGCATGATGTTGTCATCAAGCCTTTTTCTTTCCATTCGAGAGCCTCATTATATAAGGTGATGTCGGCTCCGAGAGCTGCTTCCACAACCTGATGGAATCCTAACTTATGTATCGCTGTCACAACTTGTGTTGGACGACCGAAACGGCATTGGCTCACGATAGCCGGAGCGATAACTGCATATACCTTATATTTAGTGTTATTCTCCGACTTCTTCAACATATCGATGATGTCGAGAACGAACGATTTGTCTGTGATAGCTCCGAAAGGACATTTATATACGCATGCGCCGCATGAGATACATTTGTCGTTGTCGATCTTAGCTTTCTTATTCTCGTCGATAGAGATAGCTTTCACCTTACAGCTTACCATACAAGGACGATGCTGCATGATGATTGCCGAGTAAGGACAAGCCTTCGAGCATTTGCCGCATTCGATACATTTCTCTTTATCGACCACAGCACGTTGATTTACTATAGATATAGCACCTTTAGGACATACATCCTGACAAGCGTGTACCATACATCCGCGGCAGGCTGCTGTCACCATGACACCTTCTGCTGGACATTCGTCACAGGCGATATCGATGACTTCCACCGGATTTGGGTTGTTCTTGTCGCCGCCCATTGCCAACTTAATTCTATCCTGAATGATAGTTCTCTCTTTGTAGATACAGCAGCGTATCTGAGGTTTTGGTCCCGGGCAAATCACCTTAGGGATTTCAATATAAGCATCTTCCAACCCACCTTCGTAGGCACGGCGGATCACTTCTTTCAAAACGTTATACTTAACAATCTGAACGTTTGTGTCGAAAACTCTTTTATTTGTACTCATATCTTTTAATTAATCATAATTCAATATTACTGTTTTTCCCATAGCGCGCATATTGTCTGCGAGCTTTTCCACGAGTTTCATCTTCATGGTGATGTCGATAGGCAGACCTTGATGTGCCACGTTGACGCTTTGTCCCACAAAGAATTTTATATGCGTAGCCTCTTCGAAAAGCACGTTAGCCAGAAGAGATGCTCCGTCTTGTTTTGTAAATGTCTTTGGTGTCAAATCATTGATAGAGATATATTTCTCCGAAAGCTCGAGAAGTCGTCTCAAAGTAAGCACGCCTTCTGTTGTCAAGTCGATACCTTCTATGAAGCCTATCGGAGGTACGTCTTTATCCGGGAAGTCGAAACTAGTACGTAGTGGTTTGTTAAGATAACGCGACACTATCTGAGAACTTGTTCCGCCGCATACCACTTTCTTGTCTGCTCCGTCGAGGAACTGCTCAACGTAGAAGTTATCTTTTTCCTTATCGACAGGAGGACCTACCATTATATTTACGTTGAGACGAGGGCGTATCTTGACAGCTGCCACCGTGGTATCGTCACCAGGTTTGTCTAAATACAAGTCGTTGCAAGCCGATGTCAACAGACAAGCCACAGCTCTTGCCGACATTGTAGGTTTTATGCATCTGTCTAAATGCTCCATGATTTGTTTACGTTCCCACCCGAAGTTCAGGATCTGTCCTATTCCCGCGTGGATAGTTCCGTCCGACATCACCAAGATAACGTCATTCTCTTCAAGATTAAGTTCCGATTTATATACTGTCTTGCCGCATATCTCCAACTTCTCTCTTTCGAAGTCGATACATTTTCCTTTATGATAATATATCGCTTGAGGGTTATCGAACTCATAGAGGAAGCCTTTGCCTTCATTGTTGGAATGTATCAAGGAGAATGTGGAATAAGCGACGCCTCTCACCTGGCATACGGGGAGAGTCTGGATGAGAGTCTCAACGCATTCGTCTATGTTGATGCCGTTGGCTGCCATCGTGCACAATATCTTGGATGTAAGTGTCGAGAGTATGTTGGCTTTCACTCCGCTGCCAAGTCCGTCGGCAAGCACCAAGGTAGTATAATCGCCATCGACTATGCCCACTACATTATCGCCGCACAGTTCTTCGCCGAACTTATTCACCGAGGTACATCCATATTCCAAGCATAGTTCCATCACTTCGTTCCTTTCCCGTTATTTTCGTCAGAGAGTGTTTTCTTCAGTTTAAGGAGAGCCACTTTCGTCTCAGCGGTCGTCTCTCCGAGAAGTGACGCAATCTCCTGTGCCACACGCATCTGCTTCTTGATAACCTCGTCGGTCGTCTTCAGCGTCTCCATCTTCACCTTATTAATTTCGTTATCGTAATTAACTTGGTTGGAAACATCGATGAAGATACCGAACAACATATTCTGTTCTTTGAGATATGTTATCAAGATGTCGACGTATTTGCCGGTAGCCGGAACGAACATCTTCTCAACCTTGACGTTACGTTTCTCGTTATAAGCGATCATAAAATCGACGAGATTAAAGAAATCCTTAGCGTGACGTCCCTTTGCACGTGGGTCGTTGATACCGAGGAGTTCTCTACCTTTTATATTAATGTCTTGGATATAGAAATCTGAGTCTAACAAAACGATACCGTTAGGGCTGTTCTGTATAATCTCGTACGAAAGCGATTCCGCACGCTCGCGCATATAAGGAAGACATATCTCAGCATCGGTATAGCCGTTATACACTGCCCATGCTTTGTCGCGGCATGTAGCATATCCGCAGGCGCCGCAGTTGAGTTCGTCTTCTTCACTATGCTTGCCTATCTTTGCCAAGATAGATTTTATCTCGCGCTCCGGTGGTGGCATACTGTTGTTTCTTATGCGAGGATACAGTTTGTTAAGGTCGATGCCGTGTTCTTCATACTGATGAGGTGCCAAAGTACGAATGTCGTTCTTGTAATACTTCAAGACCTCTGATGTAGCCTTGATGCTTCCGCCTTTGATATTGACACTTAAGCTACACGGACCATTGACACAGCCGTCCTTACATATATTCATCTCCAAGAAGACATTCTCCAAGTTGTCGATATTCTGAAGTGCATCAACGCAACGGTCCGGACCATCGACTGCCATATAGTCGTATCCTTTCGGAAGTTCCGGGAACGACTTGAGGATGCCGTGACTGATAGGATATACCTTTGAAAGACAAGCCGTCGTCTTCTTGTTTTCGAGAGTTATGTTTATGATTTCATCGAGAACTATATTTTTCTCGGCGAACAATTCCTGCATATCGTCGAATGTCAAGACACCGTCGATGAGACCGCTTTCCATCGCCTCACGTTTCTTGGCGATACAAGGTCCTATGAAAATAATCTTGGCATCTGGATGTTGTTTCTTTATCAGTTTAGCATGAGCTATCATCGGAGAATCGACGGGAGCCAAATATTGCAATGCTTTAGGATAATAAGCCTGAATGAGGCGGCACACTGCAGGACATGCCGAGGTGATGAAATTCTTGAACTGTTTCGACTCCAACAACGTCTTATATTGTTGTGTAACAAGTTCCGCACCGTATGCTGTCTCTTCTGCGTCGAAGAATCCAAGCTTTGCCAAAGCTATCTTAAAGACATTAAAATCTTTTAATCCGAAACTTGAGAGGAATGATGGTGCAACACTGGCAATAACCTTAACACCACTGGCAAGAAGCTGTTTTATCTCAGTAAGCGAACTATGAACTATCTTTGCGTTCTGAGGACATATCAATGTACAGTGACCGCACAAGATACAACGGCTTTCGATAATCTTCGCCTGATGATCTTTAACCTCGATAGCCTTTACAGGACATTCGCGCACACATTTGTAGCAGTCCTTACATCTGGCATTTTTAAATTCTAAATAATCTGCCATGATTTTTCTTTATTATAAACCTAACAAAGGATAAACTTCTTTAGCGAAGAGTTCTTCTGCGTTGTCTTTGTTTACGTTATGGATAAAGAGACAATCCTCACCGAGTTTCTGAACTGTTGGTTCGTCGAAGCCTTCTGCTTTTACAGTAACACCTTTAGCGCAGAATCCGAGACAGAAACTTGCTTGAAGATCGACGATGTCTTCTACATCATATTTTTTTAATATTTCTTTAAAGGCTTCTATAACATCGTATGAACCTTTCAAATGGCATGAACTGCCAACGCAAACTTTAAGAGTTGTCATAACGTAATATTTTTATAACTAATTGATAAATAATTCAAAAAAAACAATAATATTTTTTTCTCAAAAAAATTCCGCCCTTCAAATCCGAGCAACAAATTTAGTATTTATTTTATGGAATGCAAATGAAAAATGAAAAAAAAATTGGGATCGTATATTTTTCTAAAAAATCATTATTCATTGTCCATATAGAAAAAATTACTTTTGATTAACTGATTTGACAATTCCTCAGCATTATTGACACGTACAGTTGATGAATCCAAAAGATTTCTTCCCAAACCTTTCCAATAATATTCATCACACCCCATTACGTTTAAGATCGTCGGATATAAGTCCATCTGCAGAATCTCTTTCATATCATCACCAACATCAACACCTTCCGAATAATACATAACAAAAGGTACCGAAGTCGATATTGGCGTGTCTAATGTGGTGTGATCTCCAGTGATGATCAACAATTTCGGTCTTTCTTTTTCTTTTAGGCAATAGTCTATCAATGGTTTAAGACAAGCATCAGTATAATTAACAGATTTCAAATATTTAGCATGCTGATAATCCATAGGCATAGCTATGTCGGAACTATCGGAATACATCTCGAAAGGAACATGTGACGCCATCGTGGTCATCATAACAAAGAAAGAAGAATCCTGAGCCTTGACATCGTCGAGAAGTTTGTTACATATAACACGATCTGAGACTTCCTCTGCATATAGTTCTTTAAAACCAAACGCATATGTCATTGCATCTTGATTCCAAGCAGATGGCGAAGTTGGAACATAAATCTTTCTGAAATATGCTGAAGAGGCTTCAGCCAATGACGGATAAGTATTATTCATATAGCGCATACAAGTAATACCCTGATTAACAGGGAGTAAACCAGTAAAAGTTATAAGTTGTGCATCTGCCGAGCGTCCCATCTTCACCTGCGGAAAAACATTCTTCACAAACAAAGTATTTGGTTCTCTAATCAAAAGATTAATATTTTCCGTAATTTCGTTTCCATATATAGTGGTATCTACAACCCAACTCTCCAAACTCTCAAAAAGTACTATCACCACATCGCAATCACTTTTGACAGAAGTATGAACGCCAAATCGATCCTGTAAATCAACAGTTACGCTATCATCGGTTATGTCACTCCATCTCTTTGGCAATGAAAACAGTTCGTTAAAGCCATGAGCTGTGACAGAGAAAGTCTGAGCATACCATACACGCCCCATACTAACATCATGATAATAAGGATTAAACGGATTGATAATGTTCTTGGAACGATGAGCCATCAGAGTCCACGGAATGAAAAAGACAACGACTGATGTCAAAGCGAATATAGTCAGATTACGAGTAATTATTTTTTTCCTAAAACGAGGAATGTACGTAATGCAAATCCATAACAATGTGGTCAATATCAAAAACAAGTCGCTAAGCCTACAATATGGGAATATGATACCATCATATAGTTGAAGCTGATTTATGGAATCGATACTCCATATACTGAGCAGGTCGTGATAACTCCTGTAGTAAAGCAGGTTAGCTAGTATCCAACAATCTGCTATGATTAAGATAATCCACGATACTATCTGTCGATAATATATGAAACATATTGTTGATATGATAAGAGCGAATGCTGCGTATGTACTTAGAATACGTATGACAGACATACTACTCAGATTAAGTTGAGTGAAGTCTGTTATGCAGAAAAAAAAGTATATATTTTTCGATAAAAAAATCAAGACAAAAGATACAAACAAAATGATTTGACTAACATTTTGATTATCAATATTGCGTAAAAGTATTTTTTTCATTAGCCAATAAGCATTATATAATTCCTGAACTATGAACTTTTTTTGGATTACAAAGATAGTTTTTTTACAAAAATCCTATATCTGATTTCTTACAAATTATATTATTTTTGCTTTAAAATCTCTTGAAATAAAATGAAAATAATAAACAATAATATCATCCGAAAACTTCAATTGTTACTTGTCAACTGTAAATTGTCAATTGTAATTTGTACATTGTTAATTTTCAGCTGTTCTTCTCCTCAAATTGAAACAGAAGTCGCTTCTCCAGATGAAAAGATAAAAGTCGCTTTTAATATCGATAACGATGGCGCAATGTATTATAATGTGAAGGTTTGTAAAGGATTAAAGGATGTAAAGGGATTGAAGGATGTAGAAGAAATAGAAGGTAAAGGTGACATGGGTTCTGAGTGGCGGACGATTTTTATTGACGACTCACAGTTAGGTTTTGAAGCTAAAGACGGATTGAATCTTAAAGACGCTTTTGAAATAATCGATGTAAACTTCTCATCTAAAGACGAAACATGGACACAGATTTGGGGCGAGAACAAAACAATCCGTAATCATTATAATGAGATGGCTATCGACTTGATTAACGAAGACAGCATCTTCCTTACCATGACATTCCGTGTTTTTGACGACGGTCTCGGATTCCGTTATGAATACAAAATCCCCGATGTCGATAGGATTTATCTTACCGATGAGCTGACATCTTTCAACATCAAAGAAAACGGCACTTCATGGTCGATACCCGCCGATTTCGACAGCTACGAACATTTATATAGGACTTTGCCTATCAATGAAATAGAAGACGCAAACACTCCATTCACCTTCAAGACAAAAAGCGGAATCTACGCCAGCATACACGAAGCCGCCCTCATAGATTTTCCAGAAATGACTTTGAAAAAATCTGAAAATCTGAAAACCATAGAAACTGAAAATAATTCAGACTCCAAACTTCTCAGTTTCTCAGATTCTCAGTTTCTCAGTTTCAAATCCAACTTAGCTCCTTATCCCGACGGCATCAAGGCTAAATTTGAAAAAGACACTTTCAAAACTCCTTGGCGCACAATAATAATTTCCGACAAAGCCGTTGGTCTCATCAACTCCAATCTCATCTTAAATCTCAACGAGCCTTGTGTCTTAGATGGCGACTTATCCTGGATTCGTCCGATGAAATATGTCGGTGTTTGGTGGAGCATGCACCTCGGCGTGGAGAGTTGGGTCATCGACGACCGTCACGGCGCGACGACAGAAAACGCTAAACGTCACATCGACTTCGCCGCGAACAACAATATCGACGCCGTTCTTTTTGAAGGATGGAACGAAGGATGGGACAGCTGGGGAAACACAAGTAATGAGACACACGTCCGTGAGTCTCTACAAGAATTTGATTATATTAAACCTTACGCCGACTTCGACATTGACGAGATAATGCGTTATGCCAAAGAAAAAAATATCGAAGTCATTGGTCATCACGAAACCGGCGGCAACATCATAAACTATGAGAAGCAGTTAGAAAAAACTTACCGTTGGACGAAAGAAAAAGGCATCAACTACGTTAAGACAGGTTACGCCGGAGGCATCTCTGATTTTCATAATCATCACGGACAATACAACGTCCGTCATTATCAGAAAGTCGTTGAGACAGCTGCCGACAACCATATCTCGCTCAACGTTCACGAGCCGATAAAGCCCACTGGACTACGACGCACCTATCCTAATCTTATGACTGGCGAAGGAGCACGCGGCATGGAATGGAACGCATGGAGCGAAGGCAATCCTCCCGAGCATCACGTCACTCTGCCTTTTACACGACTGCTCGCCGGTCCGATGGACTACACGCCCGGCACTTTCGACATCTTATTCGAAAACACACGTAACTCGCCGCAACGTAAGAAGTGGAACGACAACGACAAAGGCAACAGCCGTGTCAACACCACATTAGCGAAACAACTCGCCAACTGGGTGATATTATATTCTCCTCTGCAGATGGCGTCGGACATGATAGAACATTACGAAGGACATCCTATGTTTCAGTTTTTCCGCGACTACAATCCCGACTGCGACTGGTCGGAGGCGTTGCAAGGCGAGCCTGGAGAATATATCGTCGTAGTGCGCCGAGCCGGAGAAGATTTCTTCTTAGGAGCAGCCACCAACGGCTCGGCGCGTGAAGTCGCTATACCATTAACGTTCCTTCCTAAAAACCAAGACTTTGTCGCCACGATATATTCTGATGGCGACGACGCCCATTGGAAGACGAATCCTACTTCATACAAAATAGAAAAGAAGATAATTTCACGTAGAGACACACGGACGTGTAACTCAATCTCGCACAACGACACATTATTTATCAAAATGGCTGCTGGCGGAGGATGCGCGGTGACATTGTCCCCAAGAAATTAGACGTTGAGAATCTGTAGCAAGAATAATCAAAATACAACCTTCAAGGAATCAATTCCAAAAAAGTAATAAAAAATCGGGAATCAAATCCGAAAAAGTATTATATTTGCAAAGCAGATCATAAAAACAATTCTTATGATAAACAGAATCATAAACGAAAAAATAAGAAAAACTCTTTTTAAAGGAAAAGCTATAATCCTTATGGGTTGTCGTCAAATTGGGAAAACCACATCATTAAATGAAATATTTTCTGTCGAAAATGATGTTTTATGGTTAAGTGGCGACGACAGCGACACGCGAGATTTATTCGAAAACATCACATCGGACAGACTAAAAACAATATTCGGAAATAAAAAAATCATCGTCATTGACGAAGCGCAACGAATTGCAGATGTTGGACTTAAACTTAAGCTAATAACAGATAACATCAACGACCTGCAATTGGTTGCAACTGGAAGTTCTGCCTTCGAGCTTGCAGATAAGACAAAGGAATCGCTAACAGGACGCAAACGTGAATTCCAGATGTATCCATTGTCTTTCAAAGAGATGGTTGAACATCATGGTTTTATAACAGAAAGAAGATTGCTGCAACATCGTTTGGTTTATGGATATTATCCTGAAGTTGTTACAAATCCGGGCGATGAAAAATTAATACTTAAATCATTATCAGACAGCTACCTATACAAAGATGTCCTTGCTTTAGATTATATAAAAAAATCAGACAAACTGATAAAGCTATTACAAGCTCTTGCCTACCAAATTGGTTCCCAGGTATCATACAATGAACTTTCTCAAATTGTGGGCGTTGACTCTAAAACAATAGAGAAATATATCCAGATTTTAGAGAAATGTTACATAATTTTCAGACTAAATTCATTCAGTCGAAATTTGCGCAACGAATTAACTACAAGCCGCAAAATATATTTTTATGACAATGGCATTCGCAATGCTATAATATCCAATTATATGCAAGTAGAAAATCGTAATGATGTCGGAGCCTTGTGGGAAAACTTTCTAATTTCGGAAAGAATAAAAATGACCGAGTATAACGATTTATTCTGCAACAGATACTTCTGGAGGACAAAGTCACAACAGGAGATCGACTATTTAGAGGAATATGACGGAAAACTACACGCCTATGAATTCAAATGGAAAGAAAATGCTAAGGTAAAATTTCCAAAGACATTCACAGGAACGTACTCCGACAGCGAATTAAGTGTCATTACTCCAAACAATATAGAAGATTTTATTCTATAGGTTTCCCGTCAAGACACTCTATATGCGTTTTTATTTTGATGATATTATCTGCTCCATGCAGACTTTCTGCACCGTCATTCCCATGCTTTCGTAAAAAGCCTGCGCGCTCGGATTCTTCGCCCATACATTCAATGTGATGTTGAAACACTTCTCTTCCTTAGCGAATTGAACCACATGTTCATACAACTTCTTTCCCACTCCATGACGACGATAATTCTCGTCAACGCAGATGTCGTCGATGTAAAGACTTTTGTCGGGACGAAGATTATCGCACCGACTCAAATCCTGAATCACACAGAAAGCATATCCCTGTACGGACGTGGCTTGCCGCGTCCCTGATTCGGACGTGACAAGTCGCGTCCCTACATAGACGAAAACCGGTGTAGTATCATCGTTAATAATTTTTAACAAATCCTCTTCATTATATTTTCTTTTTCCTTTTATAAAGAAGTCGGGACGACCTTCAGCGTGGACGTCATTCACTTGCGAGAGAAGCTCCAAGATGCGGGGAATATCGTTATGTGTTGCTTTTCTAATCATGAGTTATACATTATTTACAATACTACAATCCGTTCAAATCTAAATGAAACTGCATATCAATCTCACGTTCTTTTTGCAAAAACATCATCATATAAATTGGAACATAAATGACATTGTCTTTCACTTCAAAATTATTATTACACAGCACAACTGCTTGAGGTATATCATATTCCGGACACGTCAATATATTGTTCAACGCACGATGTCTGGAATAATCCTTGCCAGACTTCACCTCAACAGGGAAAACATTCCCATCATATTCCAATATAAAATCGAGTTCGCCCATCTTCTTGCTGTTGTAGTAATAAAGTTCATCGAAACCATGCGCAAGCAGCTCTTGTGCAACAACGTTTTCATAAACAGAACCATGATTAATAGCATCATCGCCTGTCAATATTTTCAATTGAATACCATCAGAATATTGGCACGCGAGAAGTCCCACGTCATTTGAAAAAAGCTTGAAAAGATTCCTTGAACTCGCCAACTTCAAAGGCAACTTTGGTTCATCAACATTAAACACTGGTATCGCCACACCAGCATTCTTCAGCCAAAGGAACTCATTTTCATACATCTCCGCTCTCGCCTTAGTGTTAATATCCTTAATGAAAAACCTCTTGCTCTTAGAGTTAAGTTCCGACGGTATCAGATCAAAAACCTCCTTAATTTTCAGGCTTCTTTTCTCGTCATACTGAGAGATATCTTTCTTATACAGACTGATAATCTCACGCTGACTTGCCATAACATCCTGCAAATTATTGTTTTCCTTATATGACATAACCGCTGCAGGCATACCACCAACGATAAGATAGAGACGGAAGACATCCATCATCTTTTTATGAACAAAATCATCGACATGTTTCTTCTCTTCCCAAGATTTTTTCAAAGAATCAATCACATCTTCATTAACGCCGACCGCCCACATAAACTCCTCTAAATCTAACGGATACATCTCTTTAACCTCCATATATCCTACAGGAACAGAACGAAGGTTATTAAGTTCCACGCCGAGCAAAGAGCCACTCATTATATATCTGTAGCGTCCATCATCGACGAGAAATTTTATTGCAGTCACAATTTCAGGACACAGTTGAACCTCGTCAAAAAAAATCAAGGTTTCTCCTTTAATTAATGGCTGATTTACAAGAGCGGAAAGACGAAGCAGAATATCGCTACTATTTTTTGCATTAGAGAAAATCCCGACAGCGTCTGGATTATCCACGAAGTTAATCTCGATGAAACTATTGAATTTCTTTTCCGCAAATCTTCTGACGGAATACGTCTTGCCAATCTGACGCGCTCCCGAGAGAAGCAACGCACCTTTATTCACCTCATAAAAGTGCTCTATATAACGAGAAATCTTTCTTTCCAACATAACATTTGCATTTTTCCAAAGCAAAAATAATACATTTTACACATTTTTCCAAAAGAAATAATATATATTTTCAGCATTTTTCCAAAAAAAAAAAAAAAAAAAAAAAAAAAAAAATTTGTACCAGTTTTTGACTGTATCTAAAAAAAAACATCGTCACTTCAACAGGCTCAGTGTACAAGCTATCTCATCATTCATTGTACATTCTTCATTGCTAAAAAGGACTAAAAAGAACTTTTGAAATAGCAAACAAAATATTTTATTTTGCAAAAAAAATGATCATGAAAGAAAAAACAGATAATATGGAATGTTTTGCTAAAATAACAAGCTGTATGAAAAAAGTTTACCACAAATATCGCAACAACAATAAATATGGAATTAAAAAAACAAACCTGTCTCTACAGGGCGTACTATGCGTGATTTTATTATTATTATGCAATGTTGTATCTGCTCAAAGCGATGCCTTTTTCTATGAAAACTATTACAGGTTAAACCGAGATGTTTCTGAAGGTTTTTCATTTGGCAACTTTGATAGTAATACGTTCGGATTAAATTTTAGTGAATTTATAACAAACGAAACAGGGCTTAATTTCGACGGCATGAATGATGATGAATCTGGATTAAGTTTCGGCAATTTTGAATACGAAGATGTGGCATTGGGAAACGGTATCCTTTTGCTTGGCGGCATGGCGGTATTAAGATTAAGAAGAAAAAATATTGGTTCGATTAAAAATAGTGATAATTAAAAATAAACAAGTGTCATGAAAAAATTAGCAACAATTATCTTAACATTAATGGTTTTCTTCACATCATGCAAACCTGAAGAAGAAAACAACGGTCCTATCAACGACAATAACACGAACAAAATTAAGGTTAGCTGTACAATTCCTATTAACGACGGCAAGCGTTCCGACTTCACTAATCTTTTTGAAGACGGCATTATCAAATGGAGCGATGGCAGAGAATGTGTGTATCTCGCAATACCAGGAGATGAGCCAAAAATTGTTGAATTGGAAGGATATTGCGACGGACACAAGCCTGAGATAGAATTTATAGCTTATATAGACGAGAACACTCTTACTGCAGGCGAATCATACGATATATGGTATTTCGGACACTCTCAACAATTAGAGAATCCTTATGTAAGTCTGGTTAATGGCAATAAGATTGAGGGCAGTATCGCTAAACAGACAGGCCGATTGGAAGACTTGGGCTATTCTCATATAGCAAGTACAAGTGTTACAGCTGTTTTGGAAAATGGAGAAGTTAAATTACCATTAGTAGGGACTTTGAAAAATAGAATGGCAATAGCATTATTGGATATTAGTGCTACTTCAGAATTATATGGCAGTGCAGTAAATACAGAATACACATTGGAATATAATGTAGAAAATGGCAAGTTTGAATTCAATGTCATTGAAGATGAGAATACAGGTATTGAAGTAGAGAGTACCAAAGGAATTTCCTATATTGCATTGTTGCCAAATGAGAATACTAAGGTTGAGTTGAAATGTGAAAAACATTGTATTGAATATGAATATACATTCTATAATGGAATAAAAGATAATAAGATATATTATAGACTTGATGAGGATGGTATGACTCATTTGAAGTGGAATAGAGAACCTCTTTATGGATTTGTTGAAGGTTATGAATATGTTGATTTGGGATTACCATCAGGTACTAAGTGGGCAAGTTGTAATATAGGCGCATCTACACTTGAAGAATATGGAGATTATCTTGGCCATGCTTATTCTATACCAGAAGGATGGAGTCTCCCTAATGATAATTCTTGGAAAGAGTTGATTGACAATTGTGCTTGGGAATGGGTTACACTCAATGATGTTAATGGGTATTATGTTGTAGGTCCTAATGGAAGCTGCATTTTCTTGCCAGCTGCTGGATATATCTATAATAAGCAAACAAATTATTATGTTGGAACTCGTGGCTATTATTGGAGTTCATCATCGCATTTTTCTGGTAGTAGTGGTGAATATTATAATCATGGATTGCTTTTTTCTGAGACATCTTATGTAGTAGAATCTAATTTCTTCAAAAAGAATAACCCTATTGGCCTACCTATTCGCATGGTAGTGAAATAAGAATGTTTATATGAGAATTCTTATATGGAGGCACACAATTGTATGCCTCTTTTTTGTTTCTTAAGTTACTGAATATCTGAGCGTCTATATTACTTATTGTCAAACATGTCAACGTATTACCCGAAATTAAGCCTCCGCCATGCACTCTGTCGAACGATGTTTACATTCAACAAGTTCATTACGAGCATCGAGTCTTATCAATAAATCCTTTATCATTTCTTAGATCTTTCTACTTTTATTCCATAACATTTCTCTGCGTAATCAGACAATGTCTTGAAATCATCGATAACTTCGTTGCCAACTTTTCGCTTCGACCAAAATTTCAGTGTCATAACTTTGACACCATCTAATAAAAGATGATATTTTTCCGCTAAATCTCCCTTGTAAAAATCCCATTCTATATATGCTCTGTCTGGAAACTTTTCAATATCGTCTGTATATTTTATCCTATCTTTTGCGTCATATTCATAAAACAGATATTGATATACTTTTTCGTAATGACTCGCACATTCGTTGATAGGAAAGGCATTTCTTATATCAGACAATGTGGCATTCGGATTTTGCTCAGCCCAGGCTTTGAAAATGTAGTATGAAGCAATGCTTTTAGGAACAGCTTTGATATTTCCTTTGTTATCAGTTTCATTGACAGGAATGTTCTCTTTGTTATATACGATGTATTTTACATTGTCACGCCTACCTGTCTTTATATCGAACAAATTCTTAAAACATTCATAAGGAGTCTCGTCCTGTATCTCATAAGTAGCATCTTCAAAATCCATCCCATATAAAAACATTATACGAAGAAGTGTTTTATTGGTACCCCAAAAGGAATAAAGCAATGATCCATAATTATTATCCTTAATGTTTTTTCTAATCTTGCTAAGATTGTCTACGAAGATGTTTTTTAATTCTCTTTTTTTGTTATAATAAGCCACCAATGAAGAGTTTAACAAATCTTCGTATCTTACTAGCAATTCGGAAAATATTTTCTTATTCGTATTTGAAACAGCCAATATTGTTTCCAATCCGGTTTCTCTTCCGGTTTCTTTGAGTCCTTTTTTAGGCTGTCCGAGATTGACGATATAATCTTCCAAGATGATTTTAGTATAGCCATTCATTTCCATATTCAATAATGGTTCGATGACATAATCTAAAATATCTTGATAAGTAATTATGAAATAATTGACAATCTCGTCTTTTTCACTTTCTGGATAAGGCGTCAGATAAATTGGAATTTTAACACTTTCGTCGTATTCCTTGTCTGCCCAAACCTTATAAGTTTTGGTCTGATCATCGTGATGTTTGGACTCAACTTTGTTTTCTATGATAACTAAGACTTTTTCATCTTGCTCGTCCATACTCATACTGAACTCAACAAAAATATCAATCCTTCCATTATTCTCACCTTCCCCCACAGCTTTCTCCGTTTCGATGTTAAAATCTTTGATTTTATAATCACCTGTGAGTAAAGCGTTTATTACATTATCGACCTTTGTCTTCTCTGTCTCATTGAGGATGTTTTTACAGTCATCTGCATTTGCTATATGACGTAGCAGTTTCTTAAGAGGTTCATCATTAAGATTATGGCTACCATTTATATCGAAGAGCCATTTGAGAAAAGCACTATGAGAAAGTTCCCTTCGTTCGATATTTAGTATATTGAAGATCGTTGTTCTGTTGTAATACGAATTCAATCTTTGAAAATCAGGGTCGTTGTAAAACTCAATTATTTGCTTTTTCATAGTCTTTCTATTTTTTAATTAGACATGTCTTCAAATTTCTCCGATAAATATTTACGTAAAAATCGATTTTTAATTCTGTTTTTCAAAAGTTCTTTTTAGTCCTTTTTACGGGGGGGGTAAAAAGAATGATAATGAATGACTTACAATGTACAATGAATAATGTACAATGAATAATGAAGTGATAGCGTCACTGAGCCTGTCGAAGTGACGGTGTTTTTTTTTAGAGATAATCACTATCTGTCAGCTGCTTATATCGAACTTACGTTAAATCATAGTTTTTTTGATTTCAGGAATCGCTTTAACAAGAACGCGAGACAATATGGGATTGTATAGAAGAAGCCGTTGAATCCAATGTTTTTATAACATAGTTTTATCCCATATTTAATGTCTTCATATTTTTCATTTTCTATAAGTTTATTCAAGGATAATGTCGCGCCGTTATTTGATTTCACCTCAACGGGTACCAAGCTATCAGCGTCTCTTACAAAGAAATCCATTTCCAATGATGGATTATCACGTTTATAATAATACAACTTATATCCTTGTTTTACAAGCATATCTCCGACAATATTTTCATATATTGCTCCTTTGTACGTACCAAAATTACGATTTTGTCTCAAATCGTCCTGAGCCTCTTCATCAAGCGACGCTATCAACAATCCTGTATCCTTAAAATATATCTTGTACATTTTCGGATCATAATTGCCTTTCAATGGAAGTTCAATGTCCGACAATGAATAACATAAGTTCACTATTCCAGCATCAGAAAGCCATTCCACCACGCCAATATATTCCCTATTTCTTGCATTATTAGCAATCTTAGAGATTTGGAATCTCTTGTTCTCTTTCGCTAAAAAAATTGAAATATGATTGTAAACGCTTTTTATTTTCGTCTTGTCTAAACCTTGAGCATATTTTGTTATATCTTCTTCATAATCTGCCAGAAGTTGTCTTTGAATGGCAAGAACTCCGCTAAAGTTTTTATTTTTTATGTATGTATCAACAACTTTAGGCATACCGCCCAAAACCATATAATCACGAAATATATCGAAAAGAACTTCTAATTCCAATTGCGAGAAAGGCTTCACCTCAACAAGATGTTCAAACAAATCTTCCACAAATTCCTCCGTATATCCTTTTGCCCATAAAAACTCCTCGAAATCCATCGAGTGCATTTCATAATCTTCCTTAAATCCTACACTGTTTGATTCAATCTCCTTATAATTGATACCCATAAGAGAACCTGAACATATCACATCGTATCGACCATCAAGTTTAAAGAATTTCAGCGAGGTGGCACATGCCGGACATTCCTGCAATTCATCGAAGAAAAACAAAGTATTGCCAGGAATAAATTCACACATCGGATTTAACAAGGAGATATTCTTTATAACCGCATCCACCTCATATCCATCTGAAAATATCTTCTTAAACTTCTGTTGCTCAACGAAATTTATCTTAACAACACTTTTATAATTCGCTTCTGCAAAAGATGTTATCGACACAGTCTTGCCTATTTGTCTTGCGCCTTTAACGATCAGAGGATTACGTTCTGGATTGCTTTTCCATTCCAACAGATACTTATCTATTTTTCTTTTAAGGAGTTGAGTCATAATTTTCACATTTTTTGCATTGCAAATATACTATATTTTCACAGAAATTGAGTTTGTTATAGTTAAAATTTTCACAGAAATTGGATATTAAGAATAAACATCTACTTTCTTGATAGTCGGTCACTGAGCCTGTCGAAGTGACGGTGTTTTTAGAGATAGTCAATCGCTTCTTACAGCGACAATAAAGGCATATTATCGTCTAATCCTCAAAAAAAACATATGTCAATGTCAAAAGTCTGAGTTATTTTCATTATCTTTGCAACAAATAAAATGTTATTTGTTATTTAAAATATAAGCTATAATGAATAATATATTATCATTTAATATAAGCACTCCGAATGATATTTCTTCGCAGATAGCATCGAGAGTCAAAGCACGTCGTTTGGAATTGAATCTGACGCAGGAAGGTTTGGCTACAAGAGCTGGTTTGAAATTCGCCACCTACAGACGTTTCGAGCAGACTGGCGAGATTTCATTGCATGGTTTGTTGCAAATCGCTTTCGCTCTCAACGCACTGTCCGACTTCGACATCTTATTTTCACAACGACAATATCAATCTATCGACGAAGTATTGAATGAACAGAAAAAAATCAGAAAGAGAGGAAAGAAAAATGAATAGCATCAATCAGATAGAGGTCGTTTATCACAATCGCTTGGTTGGGCGTTTAGCTTTGACAAAAGATAATTTGTGTGCTTTCGAATATTCCGCAGAATGGCAGAACTCAGGTTTTTCCATCTCGCCTTTCGAGTTGCCTTTAAGAAGCGGTGTATTCATCGCCAAGTCTCGTCCTTTCGATGGCGGTTTCGGAGTATTCGACGACTGCCTCCCCGATGGCTGGGGATTATTGATTCTCGACAGATACCTGCAACAGAATGGCATCAATCCTCGTACTTTGTCATTGCTCGACCGTCTCGCATTAGTCGGTTCTACAGGTCGCGGAGCATTAGAATTTCGCCCCGACAAAAGCGTTACATTCGAACAAGATTATTCCGACTTTGAGGAATTGGCTTTGGAGGCTGAACGTATCCTCAGTAGCGACGATTATGCTGGTAAGGGCATAGATGAATTTCAATATCGCGGAGGGTCTCCTGGCGGCGCTCGTCCTAAAATATTTACGCGTCACGAAAACAAAGAATGGTTAGTCAAGTTCAGAGCAAAACACGACCCCAAAAATATAGGTGCCTTAGAGTACGAATATTCTTTGCTTGCTAAAAAATGTGGGATTGAAATGCCTGAGACTCGTCTCTTCGAAGACAAATATTTCGGCGTTGAACGCTTCGACAGAATTAAGGACGAGAAGTTACATGTAGTCAGCGTTGCAGGACTCATCAGTGCCGACTACAGACTGCCGAGTATCGACTATTATCATATCTTTCAGATTTGCACCGCCTTGACACATAATATTGCAGAACTATGGAAAGTATATCGTCTGATGGTTTTCAACTTCTTGATTAGCAACAAAGACGATCACGCCAAGAATTTCGCATTTATCTATCGTGACGGAGAGTGGCATCTCGCTCCAGCATACGATCTGTTGCCAAGCGATGGGATAAATGGTTTCCATACTACTTCTATTAACGACAGTATCAGGCCTACAAAAAATGACATCATCGACCTTGCCGTAAAACATGGATTGAATAAAAAAGAAGCCGAATTAATCTTTGAGAGAATGTTTGATATAATGAATAATGTATAATTAATATTTGCACTTTACAGGTGCAAAAATTCATCATAATTGCACTTTGAAAGTGCAATATTAATTGATGTAGTTATGACATCTATTTTTCGTAAATAAGTTTTCAGATTTTCAGATTCTCAAGTTTTCAGATTTAAAAACAACTATCTCTTCTCAATCACCTGCAAGCCGCCGTTTTTTCCAACGACGAACATGGCGTATGTCTCGCCATCTCTCGTCAAATCATCTAAGTAAAGAGGCTGATTTTCAACAAAGAAAGCTGTGACAAAAGTGTCATTCTTCTGAACCTTACTGTTTTTAGATTCAAGGACTTTAAAGACATTGTCGCCAAGATATTCCACCAAGCATTCTCTATCGGGATTCCATGTATAATATATCTTATCACCAGGTTTTAAGTTCTTGGTATAGATACATTTCTGCATTATCTCCTCAGATTGTTCGTTAGGATCGATGACGTTTTCTCTCACAAAATCGTCCCAGTCGTTATAACCAACAAACCTCGCCAAGATAGAAAGCGTATGAAAACGAGTAGTATCGTAACCTTCAATATATCCCCAAATACGTTTGAGGGTAGTCTCTGAAATCGTCTCGCCACATCTCTCAAAAATAACACCAGATAAATATGTAAAATCTGCAGGTGTCTTGATTTTACGAGGAATTGAATCTTCAACCATTTGCTTCAACTTAATAATTTCAGGACTTGTACTCATATCTGTATTTATTTGTTTTTGCAAATATAAATGCTTTTTTCCGAACTAATTTAGTTCCAATTAGTCCTTATTGGTTCTTTTTGCAAAGACTTAAACTATCAGACATCATCAAATGCTAAGACGCATCAACTTTTGTTTATTCTTAGGGTATTGTTGATACGCCTCTACGAACTTTCACATTTCAATTTTTTTTAATTATCTTTGCTAAAAAATAATTTCCAATGAACAATAACGATATTTCGAGTTCTGGCTTTGTAATTCAGGAAAACAATTCTGAGATGATTTCTTCTTTTCATAGCATAAAAGAGATTGAGACTAAAGGATATAGCTGTCTTTATACCGCAACTAAGTTTGGCAAGAAAGTTATTTTAAAAGGTCTTAAACCGGAATTTAAAAAAGAACGATTTTAC
>JAZNSO010000013.1:0-11793 GCA_045591245.1 Bacteroidales bacterium | reverse complement strand
ATCCCATTACGGTAAGATAAAAATGACAGTTGTTATTTCTTAACCCGATTTTGGGAAGAACATAATATAAATTAGTTCCAGGTAATATCATAGGTTCGATGCTATAGCAAAGTGCAGCGTTTCCTATGATATTCTTTTTTGGGTAATGTTGCCAAAAATAGTTGGTAATTGAGCGAAAAAAAGACAGGTAACGGGCATACAAAACAGCCCAAGTTACCTGTCTTTTTTTTCATCCCCATTATTAAAATCTCAATAGACATAAATCCTATAGGGATGTAAGATTATAGGTAGGTATGAAGTGCGATAGTACGGAATACCTGCTTAAATTATTGATTTACAATCTTAGTCCTGTAAGGACGACAGAGATTGCATCTGTCTCACCTACGGACACCGTTCCGTATCTTGTGTAAATGAAAATTATGGATAGTGCTTTAAAATCTAAGACTTAGACCAATTCCTCCTGTTGAACTGATTCCCAAATTTAAAGAAATATCATTGTTCTTCTTTACGAAATGATTGTTGTATGTATCTAAAACTTCACGAGATTTTTTACTTGCATTTAACATTATTGAATAACCAGCAATAAATAATGGTAAGCCTGCTGCTGCCATAGGTGCGCCAATTGCTAATAATGTGTATTCCTCCGCCCCAAATCCAACTCCAGTCAGTATGCCGCCAACAAAAAAAAGTGGATAACCTATCCAATAGCAAGTCTTGCCAGCGTTATATTGTCCCAAAGCATCTTTATATGTATTATACGCGTCATTACAATTATTTTCCTTAAATATTTCCAAAACATCCTCTTCTCCATTGATTTCTTTACCTTGATAATATAATTTGTTTCCTATCTGTTGTATAGATAGATCTGCATTGGATTCTGCAACGACTTCTGTGTCTTTGTTAACATCATTTTGTTTGTTTTCAATAATCTCCTTTTCTCCATTCTGATATTTAATCATAAAAATGTTACTTGTTTTTTCGGTGTATGTCGGGCCTTCTTGGTTACTCCACTTTTTATATTCTATTTCAGAATCCCCTATTTTAATGATTTTCGCTTCGATTTCATTGCCATTTGATAAAAAAATCACATCTTGTGAAAATAAATCTGATGTTAAACCGCATAATATTACGCATACTAATAATGATAAAAGTTTTAATGTCTTCATTTTCTTTAAAATTTAATTTATTAATAATGTTAATTGAAAAGCACCATCAGTAATCAATATTACACCCACAAAAAAAAGCGTGGTGCTTACTGCCTAATTGTACTACCAGGTCCTTCGACTTACCTAATCCATCAATTATACGAGTAAAGCCCACGCTATAATGCGCAGGCGTTCTCTGCTTTACTCTTGATGGATTTTCAAACTTGTCGAAGGTTTGGTTGTACAAGATTACAGCATAAACGCTTTTTTTCAATATGTCTTTAAAGTGTGCGTAATAAAACGCTTATATCATCATAGGCAATAAATTTTTGTTGTCACTAATTTGAATGCAAATATATAAAAAAATATAAAATATATACGTACTCTTCAATTTTAATTTTACAACTAAGTAAGAACTTTTATTCAATAACTATCTCATCCATAAACATCCATGAAGGATTGTTATATCCTGGCAATCCTTCTGGAATAAGTCCCGGATTCTCGATGATGACTCTTACATATCGGCTCGATAATCCTTTCACGTCGAGGTTTCTTTTTACTATGGTTGTCTTCGATTTTTCGACTTCTTCATAAATGTCAAAAGTTTTGTATTCTTTATAATTGATACCGTCGTTGGAAGTTAAAACCTTCATCGTTTTCGGCATAAGAATCCAATCGTAAGGATTTGTGTTGAAGTTGATTTTTATAGAGTTGAGGTTTTCTTTCTTTCCGAAGTCTAACTCTATGTCGCAGTCTGTTCCGTAAAATCCCTGCCAATTGCCGTCTTTGTAATCCATACTTCCAACAACTCCGTTGAGCAAGGCGTCTTCACTGCCGCCAGAATATTCCGGACGATAATTGCCTGCAACGGTATTCAACTTTCTAAAATGTCCCATTCCCTTATGATAAAGGATGTACTTCTCGCTGATAATCTTTTCTCCATTATCTCCATAACAAGCGGCTTTTACAACGCAAGAACGTTCAATGGCAAAAGGCTCCGAATAAACCATGCTGTTCTTGTCGGGCTCGCTGCCATCGACAGTATAATAAATAGGTCTGTCGTTGAAGATGGTTTTCAGTTGTACCATTGGTTGTCTTGAAATTTGAGAATCTGAGAATCTGAGAATCTGAGAATTGGTGGAATTGTTATTTTCAGATTCTGAGTTTTTCAGTTTCTCAGTTTCTATAAAAACTTTATTCCCAGCATCAAGAACATCTCTTGCAATCTTGTCGTAACGTGCTGTAAAGACATCTCTGTAATATGAACGCGACTCCATATCCCAAGCCTTGACGAATCTTTTCTTCAATAAATGTAGCGAATCTAAGAATTGTTCCGACATTTGTTTAGATAAATTAGCATTTTCCTCTGTAGGATTTTGTAATGTGTTATAGAGATTATGTTTTAGCTCGTTCTTCATCGCTCCGACGTAAGTCCTGTAAGCAGATAATATCGCAGCATCGAAGATTTCTGTGTTAGTAGTTATCTCTCTTCTGTCTTTCAATAGGTTTTTATAAATCTCAAACGATTTTTCTTTGTACTCTTTGTTTAAGACAACATTTGCAGAATCGAACTCTGAAGGATAAAATTCTAATAGAGGAGCGTTGAGAACAGTGAAGTTCATCAGATTCGTTGTTGATGACTCGTCGATTAATTTATTTAATTTGTAAAGGTTGGTAATTGGCAGTTGGTTTTGTGACTCTGCGACTTTAAAATATTGAACAATGAAGTTCTCATTAAAAATCTTCTCTCTTTCTATTCTTTCATTTTCGTCGTTGCTTTTCAATGTGTTCCAGCTTGTCTCAGCGCACCAAATCATTGCGTGCCATGTGGAGTTGAACATTGTCTCTCCGTAGTCGTCCCACGCAGTGTTGATGATGCCTTTAGCTCCGTGTCTCTCTGCGTCGCGGGCGAAGTTTGCGATATTCTTGATGTAGTTGTCGATGTATGGAAATGATGTCGCCCAGCAGCTTGCGCCTGGAGCCACCCAGAACTTATGCCCCGAGTTTTTAAAAGGTTCTATCATCTCGTCGAAGCTGTCACGACCGCCGTAGCTCCATACTATAAATTGTATGTCTTCTGGAAGTTGTTTTATCATCTCAGGATTCTTGGCAATGATGTCGCCCCACATCATGACTTCTTTGTCGTATTTCTTCAAGATATCGTATACCTTATTGATATGTTGGCAATACGCGTTCTCAGCACCGAGACTGTCGATATAAGATTTCGCTTTTCCATTGCCGAGACTCTCGGTCTCATCGCAGTTGATGTTAAAATATTTCGATTCGTATGCTTGAGCCGTCTCTCCGAGAAGCACTTCCAAAAACTCGTAAGTCTCATCAACGCCAGGATTGAAGTTGAAACGAGTGTCTTTTATGTCATCGTAGAAAGGATTGTCGAGAGTCTTTTCTGCGTGAGCGAAACATTGTTGATTGCCGATAAATTCTATATAATAATCTTTAGCGAAGTCGGTCAGTTCTTTTATCTCTTCGGCGGTAAGTCCGTCGGTAGGAGCGATGTCGGGATAATCTTCAAGTTTGAAAAGATGTTCGGTGTAAAGGTTGAAGAAGTTGAACTTATATTCCGCGAGGCGACGAATCTCTTCCTTGATAAATTCCTTCGTTGGGATAGGACCGCGACTGATGTCATCCATCCAGCCACGATATTCAAGAGAAGGATAATCGAAGATATTATAGCAAGGAATATTCAGATTGTTTTCTGTGAGAAGTTGGTGACGGATAAGTTGCTTTAAACTTTGAGCTCCGTAAAAAAGACCTTGAGGAGTTGGAGCCATAATTATAACATCGTTTTTTACAATACTTATATCATATTCTTGAGGGTTTATTTCTCTGCCAGGCAATGAATCTCGGTTAGATCCTAAACCTATAAGAATGTCTATTTTTTGGGGAGAGGTTATCCTTTCAATTAATTCAGGACTATATAATTCAAAACGAATAGTATTATTTTTCTTACTTTTCTTAATTTTCTTACTTGTTTTTGGGAAAATTTCTAAATCTACACCTGTTATTTTTTTAATATCATTTTTGAAAGTATTGATGATTTTAGATATTTCTTCATTTTCATTATCAACTAATACACATGAATTATCCAAAGTGAAATAAGTTGTAGAGTCAGAGTCGAAAATCCAAGTCATTCGAGGCATTGGAATAATTCCGGTATTTACTGACAGCTGATAGCTGATTGCTGATAGCTGATTGCTGACAGCTGATAGCTCACATCCGTTGTCCGTTGTCTGTTGTCCGTTGACATATAACGAAAATATAACTGCAAGAAATAATAATATTTTTTTCATAACTTTCAATTTTCCGTTTTCAATTTTAAATTTTAAATAAAAAGACGCATCAATGTTTATTAATATTTTTAGGAATCATTGATACGTCTAAGCAATGTACGCGGCAATCCACGTCCCTACAATTGTTAACTGTAAATTGTTAATTGTAAATTGTTAACTGTAAATTGTTAATTAAATATCAAACCCCGGCGCATTGACGCTGAGCATATCATATAAATCATCTATGCCCATTCCATCGACGAGGCGTTTGATGATAGGAGGGAAGTCGCTGCCTTGATTGACGTATCCGTCATTGTAAATATCTTCTTGTAGGAATTTGTTTATGTTTTCAAAGATTTCATCGTCATACAAAAATGAATGTAAGATGTCGGTGTCGGTTTGGAAGTCGAAATACATCTTGCCGTCTTTTCTGTTCTGACCGTGATAGTTGTCAACGACGATAAAACGTTTCATTCCGAATTGGTAGATGTCGCAGATGATTTCACATTCGTCGGTTATAGAAAGTGAGCATACGCCGTTGTCGTTGATGACGAATTTACCTCCGATGCGAGGTTTGTGAGTCTCATTATAGAATTGTTGAGCTTTTTGTGCGTCTTCAAAAGAAGGGAAGCGCATGTAAAAATCGTAGTATTTGTGTGTCATGATAATTTTCTTTTTTGCAAAGATAATAATTTAGTTTGATTACTTTTATAAATGTTATGGTTTTATATCGTAAAAATATGTATTTTTGCAGACCGTTATAATTAATCATAGATGATTTTATTTGATTTAAAATGAATAAGTTAACAGTACTTTTGGTATTCGTGATGTCTTTGTGTTGTCTGAAGGTGTTTCCTCAGTCCGATAAAATTGAAATAGAAGACATAAAGAATAGTGTTGAATATTATTGGGGTGAGTGCCCTGTTAAGGATTCCTATGAAGAAGCTATTGAAACATCTTTGAATGAATTGTATTCCAATATTGCAAATAATTGTAAACCAAGTGCAATTTATCAGAGCGGAGAAGACCAGAAAGGTCAGTTGCTGAATATTATCAAGACTTTTGACAACAAAATTAAGGAAAATATGTGGCAAAAACCTATAGTCGAAGATCCGGATAATGAGTTATATTCGTATTTGGTTTACATCAAAAGGTCTGATTTCGAAGCAATGTGTAATGAGAGAAAAACGAATATAGAACGATTTGCGAATAGGGGATACAAAAGTGAAAATAATGATTATCCTCAACTTGAAGATGCTTTGAGATCTTATTATTGGGGTATGATGTTGTGTTTGGCGCATCCATACTCAAATAATATGAAGATAAGTGTTGATGATGAGATGGTTAATGCATACGAGTGGTTTATAGATCGCATAGAGGGACCTGATGGAGTTTTGAAGTCTTTTACGTTTATCGTTCCCAAGGATAATGCACTCCAGGAAACTCCTGAAGGTTGGCTTATAAATCTTAATGTAAGATCTACGTATGGAGTGCCTGTTTCTAATCTTAAATTTCAATATTATAACGGACAAAGAACAGTTCCTGCTTCTGTGAATGATGGAAAAGCTACTCTTTTAGTCAAGGATATTGAAAAAGATAAAATAAATATTAGAATTGAATGTGAATTCAAGCATGAATCGAACATTTATCCTGAAGTTGAGAAAGTTCTTAATGATATAAAGAATACTATCAAGTTCCAGAGTTCTAAGCATGTCGTCGATTTAAGTTGTCTTAAAGCAGGTGTGGAGCAAAAGATTGAAAAAATTGACGAAGTAGAACCTGAATCGTACGTGCCTATGATGACGGAATCTGTTCACGCATTCGAAATTGCTGAGAAGACTGAAACAGAATGGAAGAAAATAGATAGTGTGTTCAATGTGGATGACACTGACTATTTGTCTATTATGCGTGATGTAGAGAAGGCACTTCGTGAAAATGATTACCAAAGTGTCAGACATTATTTTACAAACGAAGGTTTCGGAATGCTTGATACCTTGTCTAGATATGGCAAGATGATGGTGGTAGGGGAGCAAGACTATAACTTTATTAAGATTGATGACCAGGTCATCTGCCGCGATATAAATATGCATTTCGCTTTCAAAAATCATGCGTCTTTTAATAGAGATGTTGTTTTTCGCTTCGATTATAATACGAATAAGATTTGTTCTATTGCATTCCGTCTTTCAGAAGTGACAGAGAATGATATAATTTCAAAATCAAGATGGTCGAAAGAGGCTCGTTTGGTATTGGTGTCTTTTCTTGAAGATTATCAGACTGCATACGCCTTGAAACGCCGTGACTATCTGCAAGGAATCTATTCTGATGACGCTCTGATTATTGTCGGTCATATTGTGGAGAAAACCGTTATTCCTGACAGAGCTCAATTTAACTTGGCAGAAAATGAAGTTTCTTTAATGAAATATGATAAAGATACGTATTTTAAGAACTTGTCTAGAACATTTACAGTTCAGGATTATATTAATATTCATTTTGCAGAAACAGATTTTACTCGTGCGCCTGGCAATAGAGAGATTTATGGCGTGAGATTGCTTCAAGAATATTATTCTTCAACCTATTGTGATATAGGTTATTTGTTTTTGCTTGTTGATCTTACCAAAGATAAACCTACAATTCATGTCAGAGCTTGGCAACCTGATAAGGTAGATCTTGACAAACTGATGGGAATGAAAGATTTGAGATTGTGATAAATATAAGTTTGAAATATGAGGTAAAAGGAGGCACCATCCATGATTTTTATTTACACAAAATTATGGATGGTGCCCTTTTTTTCGCTCAATTACCAACCATTTTTGGCAACATTACCTAAATTAATAAAAATAAGGTTTAAAGCTAAGAATTACCTTAAACTTTAAACCTTAAACCTTAAACTTTAAACCAGTTTATTATTGTTCTTTCACATTATTCATACCGACTTCAACAGCCTGCATGTTTAATGGGATAAGTTTGTGAGCACGTTCAGGAAGTGAGTGTTCGAGACCTTCTTGAACCTTATCCATAGAGATGATTGGTCTCAATTTAAGATAAGCGCCGAGGATGATCATGTTGAACACCTTTGCGTTACCCATGTCAGATGCTAACTGTGCGCCTTCGATGGTGTAGATCTTAATGTCTGTACGTGTTGGTTTATGAGTAATACCGTTTGGATCGTAAAGGAGAACTCCGCCTGGTTTTACCTTATCTTCAAATTTATCGAGTGATTGTTGGTTGAGAATCACAGCTGTGTCGAAAGCGTTGAGGATTGGAGAGCAAACGCGTTCATCGCTGACGATGACAGTAACGTTGGCTGTACCACCACGCATTTCAGGACCGTATGATGGCATCCAGCTGACTTCTTTACCTTCCATGATACCACTATATGCAAGGATCTTACCCATTGACAAGACACCTTGTCCGCCGAAACCGGCAATAATAATTTCTTCTGTCATAGCTTTAAATTTTTTATTTTTCAACAAGCTTTCCGTCAACTTTAATGTCACCGAGTGGATAGAATGGGAGCATGTTTTCTACTAACCATTTGTTAGCTGCTACTGGTTCCATCTTCCAGTTAGAGTTACAGTTAGAAACGATTTCAACGAAGTTGACGCCGCTCTTACCGTTGATTTGGTTTTCAAAAGCTTTCTTGATAGCTGCTTTTGCTTTACGTACGCATGCTGGATTGTAAACAGCTTGACGTGTTACGTATTTTGTACCAGGAAGTTGAGCGATAAGCTCTGTTATTCTTAATGGGTAGCCGTTGCATGGGATACCGTCGAAACCTGCGCCTGCTGGTAATGTAGCCTTACGACCGTAAGGTGTTGTAGCTGTCTTCATGCCTTCCAATGTTGTTGGAGCCATCTGACCACCTGTCATACCGTAAATACCGTTGTTAACGAAAATCATAGTGATGTTTTCGCCGCGGTTACAAGCGTGGATTGTTTCTGCTGTACCGATAGCTGCCAAGTCACCGTCGCCTTGATATGTAAAGATGACTTTGTTAGGCCATACGCGTTTGAGACCTGTTGCCAACGCTGGCGCACGACCATGAGCTGCTTCTTGGAAGTCAACGTCGAAGTAGTCGTAAGCCATAACTGAACAACCTACAGGAGCTACGCCGATTGTTTCTTCATCAACGCCGAGTTCTTCCAATACTTCAGCGATGATACGGTGTGTTGTACCGTGACCGCAACCAGGACAATAGTGGAATGGTTTTTCGGTCAATAACTTAGATTTTTGATAGACTAAGTTTTCAGGTTTAATGATATCTTCTATTGTCATGTTCTTATTCTCCTATAATTTGTTTTTTCATTGCTTCGAGAACTTCTTCTGGTGTGTGGATGATACCACCGACGCGACCGAAATGTTCTGCTTTAACGCGACCGTTGACAGCCAACTTGACGTCTTCAATCATTTGACCGCAGCTCAACTCAACTGCTAAGAAACCTTTAGCACCTCTGTCGATGAGGTTTTGGATAGCTTTTGTTGGGAATGGGAACAATGTGATAGGACGTAATAAACCGACCTTGAGACCTTCAGCGCGAGCTAATTGTACAGATTTCTGAGCGATACGAGCACTTGAACCGTAAGCTACGAATACATATTCTGCATCTTCGCAGTCGATTTCTTCAAAACGTACTTCGTTTTCTTCTACTAATCTGTATTTCTCTTGAAGATGACGGTTATGAGCTTCCATCTTAACAGAGTCTAAGTCTAATGATGTGATGACACGATGTTGTGTGCCTCTCTTACGACCTGTTGTTGCCCATGGATATTTTTCTTTGATTTCTTCTTCTGTCATGCGTGGTCTTGGTTCTGGAAGAACGACCTTTTCCATCATTTGGCCGATAGCGCCGTCTGATAAGATACAACATGCCATGCGATATTTGAATGCCAACTCGAAGCCTAATGCTACGAAGTCTGCCATTTCTTGTACTGAAGCTGGAGCTAATACGATGTTTTTGTAGTCACCATTACCACCACCTTTACATGCTTGGAAGTAGTCGGCTTGTGATGGTTGGATTGTACCTAAACCCGGACCGCCACGAACTACGTCAGCATAAACACAAGGTACTTCTGCACCAGCGATATAGGCGATACCTTCTTGTTTCAAACTTATACCTGGACTTGATGATGAAGTCATCACGCGTTTTCCAGATGCACCGGCAGCATAAACCATATTGATAGCTGCAACTTCACTTTCTGCTTGTAGAACTACCATGCCAGTACGTTCGTATGGGTCTTGTTCCATGAGATATTCAATCACTTCCGATTGTGGAGTGATAGGATAACCGTAATAAGCATCACAACCGTAGCGGATAGCTGCTTCAGCCAATGCTTCGTTACCCTTCATCAATTTTAATTCTCCCATTATGTGTTGATTTTAAATGTTAGACATTGATTTAATTTGGATTACAATTTAACCTTATAAACAGTGATGACGCCATCAGGACATACCATGCCGCATGATGCACAACCAATACATTTGTCAGGTTCCGCCATATAGGCGTAATTGTAACCTTTTCCATTTACTTCTTTAGCCAGGCTGATAACACCGACTGGGCAGTTTGCTGCGCATACGCCGCAACCTTTACAACGTTCTGTGTTAACTACGATGGCTCCTTTGAAACTTGCCATAATTGTTTAGTTTTTAAGTTACTTATTATGTTTAATGTTCTTTTTATTTACAAGACTTACAAAAGTATATATTTTTTTTCAATCATAAAAGAAAAATGAAAAAAAATTATTTTATTGGATGATCTTCAGCAAATCTTTGCAATCTCTCTGCCAATACTGGTATTTCTTCTCTTTGTATCAATGATGTACAAGCGCGAATACCTTGGCGTGTGCTGCCGCAGGTGTCCAATGAAATTGCGGAGATACCATAATACAACATTTCTTCGAGAAGTGCTGGCCCGCTGAAACCAGGATAGCTATATGTGAAGTAGAATCCGTCTGCTATTGGTTCGCCGAGATCTTCGTCGTATGTGAATTCAAAACCGTTTGCTAAGAATGCGTCTTTCATCAACTTAGCTTTACGACCATATTCCAAAACATCTTCACGATAGTTATAAGTTCCGTCATTGACAGCTTTCAAAACACCTGCTACTGCATATTGTGCTGAGTGTGATGTTCCTGAACTGAGTGGGTGCAATGCGCCAAACAAAATGCCTCTCAGGAAAATATCTTGTCCGCAGAATTCCTTCAAATCAGGATATACACGTTCTGCGAGTTTGTCGCTGATACCTAAAATGGCGCATCGTTCTCCAGCATAACTGAATGCTTTTGAACTTGAAATCATTAAAATATAATTGTCTGTATATTTACCAACGGTTGGTTGATATGGTGCTTCTCCTGGGTGACTGTAGTCTTTACGGAAGTCCATTCCGAAATATGCCAAGTCTTCGAGAACGATAACATCATATTTGTTTGCGAGCTCGCCTATGATGCGAAGTTCTTCGTCGGTGAGACAAACCCATGATGGATTGTTAGGATTAGAATATAATACACTGTGAATCTTTCCTGTAGCAAAAATGCTTTCTAATTTTTCACGAAGTTTTTCTCCACGATACTCATAGATGTCGAAGTTCTCCATTGGAATACCGAGTACTTTGTTCTGGAATTTGTGAACAGGAAAACCTGGGTCGATGAAGAGAACTGTGTTCTTCTCTTTGTTGGTGTGACCGCAAATCATGAATGAAGCAAATGCTCCTTGCATTGAACCTACTGTAGGGATGCAGTTCTTGGCATCAACCTCGAGATCAAGGAAGTTTTTGATGAAACGTGAAGCTTCGTTTTTAACAGCAGGAACGCCATCAATTGGTGGATAAGTCGCTGCTACGCCATCTTGCAAAGCTTTGATTTGTGCTTCAATACCAGCCTTAACTGCTGGAAGACCAGGGTTGCCCATCTCCATGTGAATGAATTTCACACCACTGGCTGATTCAAGATCTCTGGCTAGCTTGTTGATTTCACGAATGCCTGCTTTTCCGATACAAGGAAGGTTGCTTTCGCTGAATACTTTCCGAGCTACTTCAACCGAAACAATGTTTTTCTTCATATATATGTTGACTTTTTTTGTTTATAATTCCAAAATTTCTTTGAACGTCAAAATTATGAAATTATTTAATATAAAAAGTCTTAAATGAAGATTTTTTTTAGTTAAGGGGATTTCTATAAATTGCTTTTCGAAAGATTTATGAATTTATATTTGAGAAGATTTTTGTTTTTCTTGAAAGAGCATAGCGAGCTATGTGATTGAAAGAAAGACGAAAAGATTTCAATATAAAACATAAATCTCGAAAAAGTTTTTATCATAATCGTCAAAATTAATTTAAACGTGGAATTTATAGAAGTCCCCTTAA
>JAZNSO010000012.1:0-4134 GCA_045591245.1 Bacteroidales bacterium | reverse complement strand
GGTTCCAAAGAGGCTTATATGCAGGAACGCTTGGAAGAACGAATGGCGTTGATGTCTCGTTTGGGCGGTAACCTCGCGATAGTGTTGTGCGCCTTGCTCATAGCGCCTCTATTGCATACGCTTTACGAATCAGGATTTTATGCTCCATGGACATCATGGCTGATGGATAAACTCGACATTGGCGTTTTGGGAATGATGTTGCTGTCAGTAGTCTTTGTGATGTATTACAGCATGAGGTATTGCAAAAGAGATCTCCCAGGATTCGCTTACAGAGTGGCATCGCCTTTAAGACGTTTCATCAGAGGTTTCGTCACAGGAATAGGCATATCTATATATTTGGGAGCGCTATCAGTGATTTTGACTTATGTCGGAATAACGGTATTAGCATGTAAAGTCGTATGGATAGGTATCACTATTGTGGCATTTATAATAATTATTATTGCCGGATTGGTTCAGAATATTGTTTCGTGATGAAAAGAATATTGCTCCTTTTGTTTCTGATAAATTCATCATTGACATTTGCTCAGAATGTTGATCTTACTTCTGTTGATGAGTTCTTTAAAATAACAGACAAACTCAAAAATGGAAAGGAAATCGACGAGGAACAATGGTCTCAATTTGAGAGTTCTACAGCATATTCTATAATGGATAGCCGTATAATTGATATTGTAAAGACTTCCATAAATTATGTCTTTGGTGATTCTGAAAGTATGATGAATCTAGAAAATACCAATATGCTTGAGAGACTTTTTGTTGAGAATTACAAAGAAGTAAACAATAATTATTCTGACATTAAGGATTTTAGGAATAACTATGATTTTGAAATGTTGATTTCTAAAGCTAAATTCAGACTACAATCATTCTTATTATGTGAGATGTTGGATTCTTCCGCTAAATTGAAACCTGTATATTTTCTATTTCTAAATGCAGATGCTCAGGATAGAGATGAAGCTATTGTTGTTGATTTGAATTTCATTTATAGAATGGATGAAGATGCCAGAGTCAACCTTATCGCTCATGAATTTTTTCATGAATACAGAAGACATTTTGAAAATCATGATTTCAATTATGCGAATGACATTAACTTTGCACTCGATATGATCGCTAACGAAGGTATTGCTGATCAGATTGATAAATATAATATGGATTACAATCAATACTATAGTTCTATCATTAACTCACAAGAACTTGCAGCGGAATTTACAGCATTATATGACAAAGCCGAAGAAGACATCGAATATCTCCAGACCATTGTGGTGCAGTATTTAAAAAGAGAGATTGATTTTGAGGAGTGTGTCGATAAACTTCTCTCGGTATATAAATACAACGGTCATGTTATGGGGTTCTATATGTCAAATCAGATTGTCAAGGCAGGATTGAAAGACGAGATGGTAAAAGGATTTCATAATCCATACGAATTCTATAGATTGTATGATTTGACATTACGAAACAAGGGATTATCGTTAGACGAAGATTTCCTCAATTTCTTGAAAGAATCAACAAAATAGGACGCAACAAAACTAATGTAGTGCTGTCATATTATGACAGCACTACATTATGAATAACAAAAAACAATCCTATTTCCAAACAATAGGATTGTTTTTTATATATTCTGCGATTTGGTTCATTGCCTTTTGATTACGAATGATACGGTCGTGATAACGTGTCTGCCATGCAAAAGAAATGTTGTTTTGATTGGCGTATTTGGTGACAGCAGATTTTATGCTGCCAATACAAACCGATAACCAACTTTGTTTATTTGAAATATATTCCATATATTTATTTTTATCATTATCCCTTGTAGGGACGTGGCTTGCCGCGTCCTGTGACATAATATGTGTTTCGTTTGTAGGGACGTGGCTTGCCACGTCCATTGTCATGTCCATTGCCGCATCCATTGTTTTGTTTATATTATTTTGGACGCGGCAAGCCACGTCCCTAATGGGAGATGAACGATTATATGGAATTTTATTACCATCAATTGCAATAATCATGTGAAAATGATTCGGCATTATCGTGTATAATAAAACTTCAGCAAATGCATAATGACTGTGAATGTTTTCGATTTGGTATTTCAGATGTTCTCCGACCTTCGTCAATTGAATTTCTCCATCGACGACCTCACCGAAATAATGAACCATATTCTTTGTACAGATGGTTATAAAATATTCAGCACCATTATAATCATGCCATTGAGCTCGTGGCGATTTACGCCCTGAATTGTTAGATTTCATAATTTTGGAATTTCTACAAAGATAATAGTTAAAAGCTCCTCTGTCAAGGAAAATAATCCTAAAAATTATTAAGATATAAATACTTCTACCGTATATGTCTTAATGATTTTTAACAAAAAAGGACATGGTTTACCATGTCCTTTTTTATGTTTTGGACGCGGCAAGCCACGTCCCTACAGATTCTAATACATCAAGTCTCCCAATCCGAAACCGTCGTCGAATCCTAACTCGGCACGTGCTTCCTCGCTCATCATCGACGGATTCCATGCGGGCTCAAATGTTAATTCCACTTTACATTTTCTTACTCCCATCATCGAACCTACTTTCTCTTTCACAAACGTTGGAAGCTGATCGGCGACCGGACAATTAGGTGCCGTCACTGTCATGAGGATTGTCACATTGGCATCATCATCAATGTCGATGTTGTAAATCAATCCTAATTTGTATATGTCAACCGGAATCTCCGGGTCGTAGATACCACCCAAAACCGCGACGATTCTCTCTTTTAACAAATCTTTTTCTTCAGCTGTCATTGGTTCTTTCTTCTTAAAAATATTTAACATTTTTTTCGACTTACAATTTGTAAGACGTATCAATTACATATTGTTTATTTTCATCGGTGTAATCGATGCGTCTCTACATTAATTTTCAATTTTCAATTTTCAACTTTCAGATCTCGAAAACACTTCCGCATAAAGCATCATCTGTTTCACCATGCTCAACAATCCGTTGGAACGTGTTGGCGACAAATGCTCCTTCAGTCCTATCTCGTCTAAGAAACTCATGTCGGCTCCGATGATGTCTTTCGGTGTCTGTCCTGACAACACCTTTATTAATAAGTTAATGATACCTTTTGTGATAACGGCGTCGCTGTCGGCACTGAAATAAACTTTGCCGTCATCCATCTTAGCGTGCAACCAGACTCGCGATTGACATCCGTTGATAAGATAATTGTCGTTACGATATTGAGCGTCAATCATTGGGCAGTCCTTTCCCATTTCAATTAACATCGCATATCTGTCCATCCAGTCGTCGAACATCGAAAATTCTTCAACGATAGAATCTTGTATCTCTTTTATTGTCATTGTTCTAATTATTAATTTATCTTAACATATTAGCAGCTTTTTCTACTGCCTTGATGAAAATGTCTATTTCTTCTGTCGTGTTATATATTGCAAACGAAGCTCTTACAGTTCCAGGGATGTCGAAGAACGTCATCACAGGTTCCGCGCAATGATGTCCTGTCCTCAAAGCCACGCCCATTTTGTCGACTATCGTTCCTAAGTCGTAAGGATGAATATTGTCGATTAAGAATGAAATCAAGCCGCTTCTTTTCGGAGCTTGTCCTATAAATCTGATTCCATCTATCTTTGAAAGTCTTTCTGTGGCGTAATTTAAAAGATATTCTTCGTATTCTTCAACGGCTTTTCTGTCAAGACTTTGAATGAATTTAACAGCAGTCTCTAATCCCAAGGCGGCTCCTACATTAGGCGTTCCTGCTTCAAATTTGAAAGGCACCTTGTTGAATGTCGTCTGCTCAAAGCTGACTTTATCAACCATCTCGCCTCCATATTGATAAGGCGGCATCTTCTCCAACCATTCCATCTTGCCATAAAGTCCGCCTATTCCCATTGGAGCGTACATCTTATGTCCGGAAAAGACAAAGAAATCGCAGTCTAAATCTTGAACATCAATGATATGATGCGCCATCGACTGTGCTCCATCGATGATGACAGGGATGTCATATCTATGTGCCATCGCTATCATCTCCTTGATAGGATTTATCGTAGCTAAGGTGTTGGAAATATGAGCGATGCTGACAATCTTAGGTCTTTGCTTTAACAATTCTTCGTAAAGTCGGAGGCCAAGCGGTCTTAGGAAGACAAAATATCTCTCCAAC
>JAZNSO010000011.1:0-5774 GCA_045591245.1 Bacteroidales bacterium | reverse complement strand
ATTAAAGAGATTGACAAGAAACTTGACATCCTTTATCGTGAGATTCTTTATCGTGACATTTTCGGCAACACTCATCTGATGTCGTTGGATTCGGCATTTCAGATTCATTCTGTAAAAGACGATCTTCAGCTTCTCTATGGCGTGACTTTGGAAAAACATCAATCTACTTTCAAAAGCATTGAAGCCTTGACCGACAGCATTGTAGTTACAAAGAAGAAATTATATAGCGGACAAGAAGTCGTATATTTCTACACAAACAGAAATAATGGCAATACAGAAGTTCTTTGCGATGTTTACGGTTCTTCTCGCGAGATGGCGAAGAACTGGAAAATGGACGAGATTCGTTTGAGAAGAGCTTTAAACCCAGGTGAAAGCGACTTTGTTAATCCATACGAAAAGCCTCTTGAATGGGAGGCTTTCGAAGCTGATATGTTGAAACGTGTTATGTTACAAGAGATTTACGTTCCTTTGTTAAATATTGATAATAATATTTATATCTTCGATTTCCAGAAAGATTACATCTATAAATATGATGAGAAAGGAAAATATTTCGGCAAGACGGAAATAAGTTTTCATTTGAAAAGCAGATATGCGCGACGCGATGCGCTCGACAATCCTTGGGACAAGAAACTTATTTACGACAAGGCGAGAAAAGAAGTCTATGCACAATATATCAGCAGCGGCACTGTGACGTTGAAAAAGATCGACTTGGAAAACGGAAATGTCATTGACACATACGTCCTTGACGATCATTATTTTCCGGAAAACATTCAAGTCTATGACGGCGTGATATATTATCAATTCATTGATACGAGAATGACATTCGGCAAAGATTGCAGAAGCCTGTATAAGTTGAAAGTTGAGAATTGAGACGAAATATCATAAACAGCACATAATCAGTCATGATCTTTAGGGAGTTTTGTATTTTTCTCCAACAGTTTTTCCTCTTTATTCACTCTACGCTCAACTTTTCTAATGTCTTCTGCTGCCGGTAATTCTTCGGGATATATATTCCTCTTTGTCAACATTTCCCTGACACTTTGATTATTTTTAACATGTTCATCTGTTATAGGATTTTCTCCCGTCAAGTCTTTTTGTTCGACATTATAATTAGTCATCTCTGTTGCAAGATTCTTTGCCGCTATCGTCAATGTTGGAAGATGATCTGCCAAAGCTCCATTTTTAACTCCCAAACGCTGTTTCATTTGTTCTGTATTAACGCCACCAAACAAGGCGGTATCACCCCTAGAACGTATTCTTCCAAAACCTTTCTCATCAACACCTCTCTGATATATATTCTGACTCAATTGTTTTTCTGAAGATCTTAGCTTTTCCCGAGTATCAATACGAGAAATTATCTGTAAACGTTCTTCGATAAGTTCTGCTTTCCGAGTCTGCAATGCGAAATAACTTTGTGCAAAAGCAATCTCTTCCTTCTTAGGATCACCATTCTGCGCTATAAGATAACAAGCATATCTCGTGAGCATAAAATCATTGATTTTACGATGTGAACCACTTCCTAATTGGACCATTTTCGTGAGCTCACGAAAATGGTCATCAACATTGATATTCTGCACCTTGCATGATTCTATCGCCCTATTGATTGCCACGATAAAATTTTCCCATCGAGCATATCCTAAGACACTCTGCAACTCTCTTGCATACCAAACTTCAACTGAATTTTCTCCATCATTGATGCTTTTAGCAATAGCATCAAAAGCACTTTTGTACTGATTAATCTTTTGAATATCCATAAATTTTGTGTTTTTAAATTTATTGCAAAGATATAACAAAGAAACGAAAGTGAGTGCAAAACGGGAAAAGAATGTTGTCTGTTAGCGATTTAACAGTATTTGCCGAGATGTTGCAGAGCCATCAAATGCCAAGGGAAAGCCAAGAAATGACAAAGTTTCGTTACTATCCCGTTACTTTGAATTTTGCTTTCAATGGGTTATGCTGGTTGCTGTAACAGATTGAATAGCAATACATGTTAAGCGATTACGGTCGCAAATATAGGAGTTTTTCTCATATCTTCGTTCCTGTTTCGCTTCGACTGATTCTTTTGCACCGATACGCTGTATTTTGCTTACCGTCACTCAACTCTACAAGTAATAATTTCGCAAACAAAAAAGTAGAGTTATGAGCAGAAGCACTTTCAGAGTATTATTCTATCTCAAACGCAATGCCCCGAAGAAGAACGGGCTTGTGCCTGTGATGTGCCGCATCACCGTAAACGGCAAGATTTCCCAATTCAGTTGTAAGTTGGATGTGGAGGAAAAGTTGTGGAATGTCAACCTCGACAGAATGTCGGGAAGAAGCATTGTAGCACAAGAAACCAACCGAATGTTGGATAAAATCAGAATAGGCATCAACAAGGCTTATCAAGAAATTATGGATAGGGATGGTTATGTGTCTGCAGAGAAGGTAAGAAATGCATTCTTGGGTATTGGACAAAACCATAAGACCCTGCTTGCCGTATTCAGACAGCACAATGAAGATTATGCCAAGCAAGTGGGCAAGATGAAAAGCCAACGCAGTTATTGGAAATACTGTACCGTATATAACCATTTGGAAGGGTTCATCAAGCATCGCTACAAGGTAAGCGATATTGCTTTGCGTGAATTATCCCCGGCATTCATCACCGATTTCGAGTTGTTCCTCCGTACAGAGAAGAATCATTGTACCAACACCGTATGGTCGTATACGATGCCGTTCCGCAGTATCATATATACAGCCATCAACAACGGCTGGTTACAACGCGACCCGTTTTATGCTTATCGTATTACAAAGGAAGAAACCAAAAGAGGATTTCTGACCAAAGAAGAAATCACAATGCTAATCAATGGCACTTTCAAGAAGAAAAGTTACGAACTGATTAGAGACCTTTTCATTTTCTGTTGTTTCAGTGGATTAAGTTGGAGGGATATGTATAATCTCACCACCGACCATTTGCAAACATCATTCGATGGGCATTTATGGATTAAGACCAACCGACAAAAGACGGGAACTGAAACAAATATCCGATTGCTCGATACCGCTAAGCATATAATCGAGAAGTATCAAGGAATGGCTGAGGGTAATAAACTGTTGCCCGTACCTTGTTATGCCAATTGCAGACATGGGATAAAGGCTGTGGCGAAGCTATGTGGAATCCAAAAGAACGTCTTCTGGCATCAAAGCAGGCATTCATACGCAACAACCATTTGTTTATCCAATGGAGTACCCATTGAAACACTATCCAAATGATGGGGCATACAAGCATACGAAACACTCAAATATATGCGAAGATTACAGCCGAGAAGGTAAGCAATGACATTGAGAATCTATCCAAGCAAATAGAATCGATGGAGAGTTTTATTTGTAAAGCCATTTGATAACCTCTAAAACCAAGAAACGATGAAACAAGAAAGATGCATCATAACAATGGACGAATACGGTAAAATCCATTTTTCTAATAACTCCAACAACATTTGGATGAGTACAAACGAACTGATAAACCTATTTGGTATTACATACCCAACTTTGAGAGCCAATATCAAAGCCATATACAAAAGCGGTATCTTAACCGAATGGGAAGTGCAAAAGTGTATCAAACTATCCAACGGCAATAATATAGATGTTTACTCACTGCCGTTTATTGTCGCTTTGTCTTTTCGGTTGGAAACATTGGGTGCAAATAGGGTAAGAGAGTATGTTATAAACAAACTCACAACCAATCCGAGAACTGATATCGTATTTGTGAACGTGCGTGCGCACGAATGTATGAATAAAAGCAAGTACCGGCATAATTGAGAATTTTATTCATACGTGCTTTTTGGTAAATTCCCATCATACGTTCATTCCTCTATGGCTACAAAGATATGTTGCGAACATTATCTGAAATTTGCAAGTTCAAGCGGAAACCCGTTTTCGGAACAATCTTCCTCTCATACTTCGAGAGTATTGTTTCGAAAAAACTTGCATATTTCAAGTCCGCACATATAAAGTACCCATAGAGGAGATGACCGACCGATGGGAAACAGAAAATTCAGACGGATGGCAGAGCATGGATTGCTCCACTATCCGTTTTTTGCATTTGAGAGGGGGAATCCCTCCCTCAAAAAAACAGCAATTCTATATTTGCCACAGACCGGTCGGCTTGCTGACTTGCCGGCTATACGGCAGGCACACATGCAAACTATACAGCCTTCTCGCCCACAAGTTTGACAAACCGCCATATTGCTTGCCAATGCTATGGCAATCCCGCCGTTTACAAACCACGAATTGAAACTTCAGACTTGTGTTCTTCTGAACACAGCAAGGTATGTTTTGAGTAACTCAAAACTTTTCGGGTTACTCCCGAAAACCTTGCCGCATTCCACGAACTTCTCCCTCCGAAGTCGGGAGAAACTATAGAAAAATCCAAGTTGAAATCAAAAAGTAGCATTATAACAACCTCCATATGGATTTTTTTAATTACATTTGCCAAATAATGACAAATTGTATTGTTATGATGTTTGCTCAACAAATTAAAACAGCAAGAGAAAAAAAAGGATTGTTGCAAAAAGAATTAGCAACAGCTCTTCATATTGATGTACCAATGTATAGTCGAATAGAGCGTGGAGATAGGAATGCTAAAAGAGAGCAAGTCTTGTTGCTTTCTCATCTTTTTTGTATTGAACAAGAGGAACTATTAAGTCTATGGATTGCTGATAAAGTTAATGCTATAATTGATAATGAAAATGAAGTGGCTGATAAAGCATTAAAATTAATTACGAAGTCAAGATATGGAAATAAAGACTAAACATACACTTGTTACAGGAGATAGCAGAAATTTGTCTTTAATACCAGATAAATCTGTTCACCTTATTATAACATCACCTCCTTATTGGCAGTTAAAAGATTATGGTAATGACAACCAAATAGGTTTTCATGATAGTTATGAAGGTTATATAAATAATCTCAATATGGTTTGGTCAGAATGTAACCGCATATTACATGATGGCTGCCGTTTGTGTATTAATATTGGAGACCAATTTGCCCGTTCTGTATATTATGGACGTTATAAGGTTATCCCTATCAGAACAGAAATAATCCGTTTTTGTGAAACATTAGGTATGGATTATATGGGAGCTATCATCTGGCAAAAACAGACAACAATGAATACTACTGGAGGAGGTGCTGTTATGGGTAGTTTCCCGTATCCAAGAAATGGTATTCTGAAAATAGATTATGAGTTTATTCTCATTTTTAAGAAACAAGGCAAAGCACCTGTTCCTTCATTAGAACAAAAGAAATCGTCCGAAATGACAAAAGAGGAGTGGAATACTTATTTCGCTTCTCATTGGACCTTTGGAGGTGCAAAACAAGATGGTCATATTGCTGTATTCCCAGAAGAATTACCTCATCGTTTGATCAAGATGTTTTCTTTTGCTGGAGAAACCGTTTTTGACCCTTTTATGGGCAGTGGAACAACCGCTTTAGCAGCACGAAACCTTCAGAGGAATTCCTTAGGATATGAAATAAATCCTGATTTTGTGGATTATTATAAGCATAAAGTTGATAATGCTCGTCTATTTAACACTTCAACCTGCCAGTATACAGTAGACACTTCTTGTTTTGATAAAGAACAAAAGCTAAAAGGTCTACCATACGTGTTTAATGATCCGCATAAGATGGAAAATAAAATAGATGTAAAGAAGCTACAATTTGGTTCGAAGATAGATAAGAACAGCAAAGAGAGGGAAGAGTATTTTACAGTTAAAAGTGTCATCTCTCCAAATACAATACTTCTG
>JAZNSO010000010.1:0-6589 GCA_045591245.1 Bacteroidales bacterium | reverse complement strand
AAGAGTTTTCTTGAATATGAGGAATGGGTACAGAGTTCATCCAAGATGAAACGCAGTCCGCATGGTGAATCTATGAGTTTTCTCAGTTGCATAGTTTTTAAGGAATAATGTGAATGGCAAATTTAAGAAATTTTTGTGAAATAGCCTGATGTATATTTCCAAGATAAATCTTATCGATCTTACCCAACGAACTCACTCCAAAACTATCGTCTCGCAATATTGAAAATTATGGTAGAGATATGACACATTACGCCATTGAAAATTAACAAACATTGATGTGTCTCAATCGAATTAAAAATTGAATTTTTTAAGTCTAAAGTTTAAAGTCTAAAGTTTAAAGTTTAATTCATAATTACTTTGATAATTAATTCTCAATTCTCAATTCTACATTGCATTATGAATTATGCATTCTACATTATGCATTGTAAAAAAATCCGGAGGGATTTTTTCACCCCTCCGAATTAAAATCATGAATTGAATTTTATGGTAGTTGTGGTATTACTTGTCCATCTTCGTATGTGACACCGTTGTACTCGCCGCCGTAATAGAAATAAACATTACCTCCTTGACAATCAAAGAATGTATTGTTGCTATGTGTCACTCTTGACATTTGTTGAGGATTGTAAACTTCTATTCCGTAATATTGACTCTTGCTGAAAACACAATTTGTCAATGTAAGACGACAGTCATCAGCAATATACAAATTGTATCTGTTATACCAATCATCATTATAACCGCCGCCTGAGATGTTTACGTAATTCATCACAGAAGCAGCTTTTTCACTGTCGAACCTCATACCATACCAATAACCTGCTTCATCTTCATAACCACGAATTGTGATAGGTGCGTCAACAGTGCCGTCAGCGATGAATGTAGTTTGAGGTTGAACTTTCAAATCCTTAGCAGAACCAACCAACATTGTTACACCTGGTTCTATAGTATATTTGAATGCACCATCAAAACTATAACCATGAGGGAAATAATAAGGAACAGACATTCTCTTCAATGTTGTATGATCTTCCATATTAATAGAACTTAGGTCAACATAAATATAATTCTTACCATTGTTGAGATAAGTATTGTCGCTACCCAATGAGTACAAAGCCTCGTTAGCATCCATCCATACTGGATATGAAGGAACGTTTTTAATGACATTATTTGAGAAGCTATAGAATGCACCTGTAGAAAAAAGACCGCATTTGAGACCTCCGTCAATGAGACAGTTATTCATGTGAACTCTACCTCCACCATTGATTGCTACAACGGCATTGTTATCCCAATAATCAGCAGAACCGCCTCTTATGAACTGAACGTATTCCAATCTGTTGTCATTACGTTTAGAATAGATAGCTATACCTTCCCAAGAACCGTTGTTAGGATTGTTGGTCGGACCGGTGAAAACGATAGGTTTGTCGGGTGTACCTACCATGCTGATACCGGCGTTTTCTTCTACAGTCAAGCCTCCGTCGTTACCGTCGAACATGATAGTTACGCCCGGTTCTATAGTTAATAAAGCGTTGCCTTTAACATACAAAGTACCGCTTACCACATAGTCAACAGGGAGACCGAGGCCAGGCCATGTTGTATTGACATCGATATTGCCACTGAATTGTGTTGGGTCTGTTCCGCCGCCACCGCCAGGGATGTCACCGCCGCCAGGAGTTTGTCCGGAACCTGGTTCGTTGCCCCAAGGATCGTCTTCTGGGTCACATGAGGTTAAAGAAATCGTCATAGAAAGCGATAAGATCGCGAATCCGAGGAAGTGAATGAATTTTTTCATAATAGTAAATTTTTAAGTTAGTTAATATTTAATTTTAGCCATTTGCTATTAGCTCTTAGCCATTAGCCTTTAGTCAATTTCCACAAGTGCGTTTGTTGTCAGTATTTTTCCTTTTTTGTCGTAGGTTTCAGTTCTGACAGCGCCGTAGCCTCTGCCGTACCATATCTTCTGAGTTCCTTCCGATTTGATGCCTATGGCTTTTGTAGAAGTATGATTTTCTACCACCACACATTCTATATCGACGCCGTCGATAGTGAGTGTCTCTTCCGCTGTCACTCTGATGTTAGTCACGTGAGCAGTACTTTTGATGCCGCCCATGTTTAATAAGATGGAATAATCTTCGAATGTGTCGCCCACTTTGGCGTTAGAAGGGAGACGGAACAAGGTGCCGGAGATTTTCACATCCATGCCTTGCATCATCTGTCCTGCGAAGGAATTTTCGTCGAAGGTTACGATGCCGTTTCTGATGCTATAAGACTGTACCATTGGCGTGATGCCGAGAGAGTTTTTCTTGTCATCGAGAAGTGTTACTGTATATTCTACGGTGCAGTTGAAAGGAGCTTCGCCTTCAAGTTTGGTAATCTCATTCATGGTATGAGCTGTAGGCTTGCCTTTTTTATCTAAGTCGGCGAATGTTAGTTTCACGCCTTTTTTATAACCGAAGAAAGGATCGGCGACGAGTTCATAGTCGATAGAGAAGTCGTATTCGTCGAAATCGACAGCGTCTTTGAAGACAGTCTCTTCTTCTTTTTCAATTTCTTCTTGAACGGCTTCAGCCTCTTCTATAGCGGCTTCAACTTCCTTAGCTGTTTCTTCTATTTCTTTTTCCGCTTTCTCGACTTCTTTCTCAATTTCTTTCTCGACTTCATCGAAAGCCTCGTCAACAGCCTTGTCGACAGCTTTCTCTACCTGTTTTGTAACATTACGTTCAATGGCATTGGTAGCGGCTCTTCTTACGGTGCGACCGATGATGCCCTGTGCATGCAATTGGATGCTGCTTCCCAACAAGAGAAGCAACATCATAGTCATTATCTTTTTCATAATTACTTAAGTCTGAATGTTAAACCTGCCGAGATGTAAGTGAATCCGTATCCCAATTCAGCGTTAAATCCGAAGTTTTTGCTCATGTACCAACGAGCGCCGATGAAAGATGAGAACGCTAAATCAGAGGAATTGTTTCTTGTGTTATAGCCACTGTAATAGTCGTAAGCAGGGTTGTAACTATACTTATAACTATAGGTATATAATCCGAGCATGAGACCTGCATACGTGTCAAGTTTTTCTGTCAGCTGGAAATGGAATGTACCTCTCACGCCGAAGCACATACGAGTCATGCTTTCTTTGTAATAATCGTAATACTTGTAGGAATAAGTGGAAAGACCGGCATAACCGCCAACGCCGACGCTGGCACGATCGGCTATCAGTCCGTCAACAACGCCTACATCGAAGGATGCTGAAATAGGAGGGAGTCCGACACTTGAGTTGAGTAGTCCATAGCCATAGCTGTAATTACTTAATCCGATGTTAGCGTTTACAGCGATAGCACCTTTGTTAAATACGTCTTGAGCTTTCACATTAGTTAGTCCGAGAAGCAAGACAGCTGCAATTAGCATTAATTTTCTTTTCATAGTTAATTTAGTTTAGTTGTACATTAAGTTAGTTAATTCATCGTATAAAAAAGCGTGGTCCATCCACTTGTTTTATGAAAGCAGGTTCTGGTAAAACCCTCGGACTAAAAACAAGCAACGGCCACGCGTCAGGCATATACGATCCTTCTTTGGGTAAGACGGATATACAACTATCTGCGTGAAGAGTCTGCTTATTCTCGTCCTGTAAATTTACCAGATTCGCTTTCAGAGAATGAAGCTCACAATTTCTTATTATTATGCAAATATAAAAAAATTTGTTAATAAAAAAGAAAGTTTTTTTCAACTCTTTTTCCGTTGCCTTACTTTTTATGTAATGCAAAAGTATGAAAAGACGAAACTCGTTGAAAATATTTTAGGCTTAAATCAGTACAAGAATCGGATGTTTGGACTGATTTATCTGTTTTCTAACCAAGAAAGTGGGGTTTTTCCTGTCATTTTTTTAAAAACCATATAAAAAGAGGATCGAGAGCGGAATCCGCAATCGGCATAGATACTGTCAATGTTATAGTCGGAGGTGTCTAATTTTTGCATAAGATGCTTTGCTTCTTCTATACGCATCCTGTTGACGAATTCAAAAAAATTACATTGCAAATAACCATTAATGGCTTGCGAGAGCTTACGTTGAGAGATGTTAATCTCTTTTGCAAATATAGCTAACGAAATATCAGGACGTAAATAAGCTTTAGACTCTTCCATATAATGAGAAGCATTCTCGCAGATTTCTTTCATCTGCTGCTCGTCGATAATCTGTGTTGATGGAGTTTCTGTGTTGGTAGTTTCTGTTATATCATTAGTGGTAATACCCGTCGGGATTTCTTTTATCGGCATCACAGGGTGAGCGATGAGATTATATACCAAATAAAACATAGCAATGACATTCAATATCTGGATGAGCCATGTTCCTGTGACAGGCCAGATGAAGAAGCAAATCATCACGATCACGAATAATGCCGCGAAGAGATATTCAAATACTGGAATCCAACTTTTTTGTATCCATTCGGCATCGGAGAGAGTGTCGCCGATGGCTTTCTTGGTACGATGCAGAAAACGGAAAATGACGGTGAAATAAATGACCATTTGTAAGAATACAAAAATAGAATTGACATCGTTTATGAAAGTGGTGTCGCCTGTCATCTCGTATTGTATTGAAGCCAAACGTTCTTCAGGTGTCATGGAGAGACCTAAACCTAAACATATTAACATCGGCAACAGATGGAGAATATGTATAGGCTTTAATTTGAAAGAATTGTCAAAACTCTTTTTGGCAAACAACCATAACAGAGGCATCAGTAGTAGATTGACATTGGTGATAGGAAATAAAAAAAGCGAGAGCTTGTGCCAAGCAAGCATCACGCTTGTATTGTATAGATAAACAGGGACGTTAGGGAATACGATGATAGCAGCAGCGTATGCGTGCTCTCCACGAAAACGAGTTGCGGTGAGAAGAATTAAAGCTAATACTAATAAGATGATTACGCTGGATGCGTTGACAATAAGTATAAAATCGTTAAATTCCATATATCCTATTTTTTACGAAGAGCAAATATACATCCTTTCCAAGAATTTCACAAGATATTATTTTTATTTCACCCTCGAAACGTCGTTACAAAATTTTCTTCAAGCTACTTCTGAACATTAAACAATGACTTCGGCAACAGACGCAACTGACAGATTGACAAGATAATCAAGTCATTGTAAAGTAATTATCACACTTTCTTCAAATCATAAACCGGAAGATTGATCGCCTCCGATAGGGTTTTACATAATTTCTCGGAGTCTAAGACGATGCCGTTGGGTGATGTCGGATTGACGCAGACTGCTATCAGCTTGCTTTTCTGTAACACAGTAATTTTACGTTTATTGTTGACGAAAGTGTTGTAAGTCATTGGAGTAAGAAATATCTTTGTAAAGTCGCGGACTACGATCTCCGTCTCGTTGAAGATTTTATTCTGTCTGATATGATTGACGAAGTTATCCGTCAAGGCGCCGCTCACATAGAGAGTCTTACATTTCTTCAGACCTTCTGTATTGATATTAATCGACAAAGACGAAGCCACCTTCAGATCAACCAATCTCTTCCCAAAGTCATTGTCATTGTCAGAGTCAATCGCCCATACTCCATTGTTAATATCAATAAAGGTATCGTAATTTTCTTGTGAGGTGAGTTCCAAGTTTATCATCTGCACCACGAAAGCCGTCTTCTGCACTAAGGTGTTGATATTAGCCGAGTAAGCCGCTCCTGTTGCAAGTATCATCGACTCGCTCACGGCAGGCGACGCGAGACTCAAACGCGACAAGGCTCCGTCAATTATCGTGAGGTCGATGTCGTATTTTCGCATCTCTTTCATCCAGCGACGTAATCCGTTGGTCGATGACGGTCCCGACAGCAGCAGTTTTCCTGGAGTGAGCGCCTTCCCTATCACTATGTTCCCGAGCGAGGTGTTTTCGTCGCTTATCTCGAGAAGTTCTGAAGTGAGCAGTTTCGTGAGATAATGTTTCTCCGACGTACCGAAATATACGCCTTCTCTCAGGAATATCTCAGGTTTCGCGGTTTTGGTAACTTGGTCTGTTGTCTCGCCGTCGATGCCTATAGAACTCACCGCCACGCGAATCTTGTCGAGTGGAAGTCGCTGCATGACATAGTTGAAACACTCCGTCTTGCCGGTATTCTTCTCCAATCCCACTATGGAGCAGCTTTTATATTTTATGAGTTCCGCGATGAAAGGCATTTTACAATTGACAATTTACAGTTTACAATTAACAATTAATAGTTAACAGTTTGAGAGTTGCAAATTTAAGAATTTTATGGTGATGAAATGATTTAATTATAGTTAGAGTTCAGGTATTTTTTAATTTCTCTATCGAAATCGCTTTCATACATTTGCATTTCGCGTTTACGATATATCTCAAACTCTTTTTCTGCTTTTTCAATCGCTTGCTGATGCGATATATTTCCTTTGCCAACCAACACTTTACGTTTGTGCGCAATAATTTGATTATCGAGAGCGTCAATCCAGTCTTTCATTGTCATTGGATTCATCTCCAGAGCTTGAAATTCAGCAAAGTCGAGAAATCCAGAAACGAGAAGATTAAGTCGTTGGAGTTCTATTTCTGACAAGTAATTTTTTGCAATTTTCACATCGTCTTTGGTAACATAATT
>JAZNSO010000009.1:0-35129 GCA_045591245.1 Bacteroidales bacterium | reverse complement strand
CTCGGCCCATCTTGAGCAGAGATTACGCTGACGCTTCATCGTCTGCCTGCTATCTGTAACCCTTACAGGGTTCAAGTTTATCTGATGAAGATTATTGCTTGATTATTTGATAGTTCCTTATATCGAACTCACGTTAATTTTAACTCTTTTTAACCTAATCTTAATGAAAGTGTGAATATTGTATAAGATAGGTGTTAAGAAATGTCAACATCCATCAAAAAATCTTTCTCATTTTGTCATTCGACTTTGGACTTTTCTTATCTTTGTGACAATTATTTAATTCAGTTTAACGATGAAAAAATCATTTACTCTAATTATTATGTGCATCTTTACGATGCTTTCGCTTAACGCACAAACCGTAAATAATCTGTATGTGTCACCAACAGGATGGGCTATGTGGGAAGGCTCCTTCTCGTCTTGCAAAGTCTATCTCGATGAACAGATGGTGGCTGAAAACGTTGCAGACAATTTCTTCCAACTTGAAAACTTAACCGACGGTCAGGAATATATCACAACCGTTATCCCTGTCGATGCTGACGGAACAGAAGGAGAATCCGCTGAATACGCTTGGACTAAAAAGTCATGCGATATGTATGAAGGTGTCACTAATTTCAATGCGGCAATGATTAACAGTGTTGCGATGCTCAGCTGGACATTACCTGCTACATATAAGGATTCCGAGAAGTCGACTAAAGAGGGTAACTGGATTCATTACGACAACGGTATCTATAACGAACACATGGGACTTACCTTCGACGGCGTGAATTTCGAGACTTTCCAATGGGGTATCATGTTCCCGGCTTCAGATATGTCGCAATATGCAAATCAATTCATTACAAAGGTGTCGGTATACGATTCCGAGGTGTTCGACGGCGAAGTGTTCATTTATGAAGGCGGTTCTTCTCAACCTGAGACTTTGTTGTACAGTCAAGAGTTTTCTTTCACTAATACAGGAACATACCAGGATATAGAGTTTGAAACTGCCGTTGAAATAAGCGGCAACCAGAATGTATGGGTAGTTCTTACCAACTATAATGGCAATATGCCTGCTGCAGGTTGCGTCGATCAAGGTAATCCTAACGGACGTTGGATCTATTACGACGGATTCGGATGGTTGGATAATATGATGGTCTCAATGCCTCCTTTCACCTGGATGATACGCGCATACATAACTGATGAAGAAATCATAGATCCTGTGATAACAGAAACCCTCGGCGCGATATTATACCGCAACGGCGAACTTATCTCCGAACTCATTACAGAAGAATCATACATTGACACTGAAGCCAAAGACGGTGATGAATATTCCTTGAGAGTTGTCTATGGCGGCGAATTGGATTCTGTACACTACGCGATGTCATGCCCGCAGACTGTAGTTGTTCACGGCGTTTCTGTAGATGAGAATGACGAAAACAATGTGATGATTTATCCAAATCCGACTAATGGCAAATTGAATGTTGAGATTGAAGGGCTGAAACAAATAACTATTATCAATAATTTGGGTCAGGTTGTATGTGACAATAAGGTCGATGATGACAATACAGTTATCAACGTTTCTCAATACAATGATGGAGTTTATTTAGTTCGCATCACAACAGAAAACGGCATTATAACAAAACGTATTAGCATTGCTAGATAAGGAATAATTCTTATCTTTGCAAATTATTGACAAATGACAATAAACACTGATAATTGTCATTTGTCAATTGTAAAAGGCTCCGTAGTTCAACGGATAGAATAAAGGATTCCGGTTCCTTAGATCTGGGTTCGATTCCCAGCGGGGTTGCTGATTATCTAGTGTGATTCGCAAAGTGTTAATTCAAGAAATAGGTTGTAATTAGTTGCGACCTATTTTTTTATTTGTACGCGAAAATAGTAGATGTTGAGTGATTTTTCTAGACATTTTGTAAAAAATAGCTTGATGAAAAATATTAAAAGATATATTTTATTGATGTAATTACTTGATTTTTATTGATTAAAAAAATATTTAATTTTTTTGAAAAAAGTGTTGTGCGTTTGAAATAATTTTGTACCTTTGCACTCGCAAAACACAAGGAAATAGGTTCTTGAATTTAATGGAAGCTTAGCTCAGTTGGTTTAGAGCGCCTGCCTTACAAGCAGGAGGTCGCTGGTTCGACCCCAGCAGTTTCCACAGAATAACGTCTCAGATATGAGGCGTTTTTTTTTGTCCGCGAATTAACGCAAATCTGCACGAATCTTTTTTTGGAATTATATAATTCAGTTAAAATTTATGGGAATTTCTAAAAATTGCTTTGTGAGTGATTTATGATTTTATCTTTGTGAAGATTTTTGTTTTTCACGAAAGAGCATAGCGGGCTATGTGGTTGAACGGAAAATAAGAAGATTCCAAAGAGAAACATTAAGCACACAAAAGTTTTTAACATAATTGTCAAAATTTATTTAAACGGGAAATTTATATAAGTTCCCTTATATAAAAAAAGAGACGCCACAATTAAATGACGTCTCAATATGTGCGATGTGATATAATTATTCTTCTGTGATATTTGGCAATTCCAAACCTAAGTTCTTTTTAGCATCGACTCTCTTCAAGATGATACCGATGATGAGAGCTGCAATGCCTAAACATGCTAACATAACCAATGCCCAAGTATAGTTTTGTTCTACTGGGTTAGTAACGCCAGGATTTGTCTTGTCCAAAATCTTGCCGATTAACATAGGGAATAACCACAATCCGATGTTCTGGATCCAGAATATCAATGAATATGCTGAACCGATAACTTTAGCGTCAACTAATTTTGGAACGCTTGGCCATAATGCTGCAGGTACTAATGAGAATGATGCGCCTAATACCAAGATTGTTACGTAAGCTACGATGATGCCACCAACTGCTTGACCTTTGAATAAAGGTAAAATGAAAGCGAAGGTGAGGTGGCAAACGATGAGCAATAATGAACCAATCATCAACATTGAAGCTGCTTTTCCTTTGTGGTCAACATAATTGCCGAGGATAGGAGTGATGGCGACTGCTAACAATGGGAATACTGCGAATACAGAAGCTGCTGAGCCGCGCATGTAACCCATATAGCAATAAACTACCAAAGCGACGATAGCGAGTGCCATTAAACCGTATTTCATACCTTTGTTCTTTGAGAAGTTGCTTGCAAACGAACCTGCTGCAACAACTAACATAATTACGTACTGAATAATTGTAACTGCGTTAGATGCCCAGAACTCTGTTGGTTCTGTGAATGTGAGGTTGCATTGCAACATATTAACAGCGTATTTTTGGAATGGGAAGATTGCTGAATAATAAAGAACGCAGAGAAGAGCGACCAACCAGAATCCCCAGCTTGATAATATCTTGCCGATGTCGCTGACTTTGAATGGGTCGTCTTTTTCTTCTGCTTCTCCTGTCTGTGAATCTAATTTCTTATCCATGAAGAAGTAAACGATGAACATGATAAGAGCGATACATAACAAGACAACGCCGAAGGCAACTGAACGAGAAACGTCAACTTTGTCGCCTAAGTTAGCGAACATAGGGGAGAAGATCATACATGTAGCGACGCCGAGACGTGCCAATGCCATTTCCGAACCCATTGCCAATGCCATTTCGCGGCCTTTGAACCATTTTACGATACCGCGAGAAACAGTGATACCAGCCATTTCAACACCGCAACCGAAAATCATAAAGCCAATAGCTGCAACCTTTGCTGAAGCAGGCATCCCTCTGTAGAATGGTGAAACTCCTAATTCGTCAAATAATGGAATGTAGTTGAGGTTTTCAGTGAACCATCTTTCCATGCCGCTGCCAATGAAACTGCCAGATACAGCGTACCATTTGATAACAGCACCGACGAGCATAACAGCACCTGACAATACTGCTGTGAAACGAACGCCCATCTTGTCGAGGATGATACCTGCGAAGATGAGGAAGAAAACGAATACGTTTAAGAATGTTTCAGAACCTTGCATTGTTCCGAAAGCTGTAGAATCCCAACCTCTTGTAGATTGCATGAGGTCTTTGATAGGCGATAAGATGTCCATGAAAATGTATGAACAGAACATCGCAAAAGCCAAAAGCAACAAGGCAATCCATCTCATCGCTGCCGAATCGCGTAATGTTTTAAGTTTTTCTGTCATTATGATATTGTTTTAAATTATTGATTTTACTAAAAGCAAGAGACGTGTCAATGTGTGTTATGGAACGTTACCTTGACGCGTCTCTACCATTTTAAATTTATTTCACCGGAAGCTGGACCACTTCTTTCAAGTTGCCGTTCAACACTTGTTTTGCGAATTCGGCAACTGATTCAACGGTGACACCTTTAATGATATTTTCATATTCGCTGATGATGTCGATATTGTCTCTTGTCTGTGATTCGATTGCGCCGATCCAGAATCTGTTTTCTTGAAGTTGTTCTGTTCTCTTCTTGAGTTTGTTTTCAAGAACCTTGCTGAGGTCTTCCTGACGTGGACCGTTTTCTGCTACTTCTTTAAGTCCTGCCTTGGCGATGTCCATCAATGTTGCGTAAACTTCATCGTTTGTATCGAAAGCGATGAGGAATCTGAAATCGTCGTCAGGTCTGTTGCTTGTCGAACCCATAACACCTACACCGTAAGTGCCGCCTTGTTCCTCACGGATTGTCTTTGTATAGACGATGTCGAGGACATCAGAAAGAACTGACATATAAACTTGGTTGTGAAGGTTATATTCCATGTCGCCGTTGTAAATCATATAGACGGATGTCTTAGGATCTTTCATCTCTCTCTGATAATGTGTTACGTAATCTTCGTTTGTTAATTCAAGACCTACATTTTTCCAGTTTTCTTTACGTTTGTTTTTCTTCAAAGAAGCTAAATATTGTTCTACCAATGGCTTGAATGTTTCAACATCGATGTTGCCGACAAATGTGAATGTGAAGTTGTTAGGATCTGAGAAACGGTCTTTGTACATCTCCATTGCCTTTGCGTAATCTACTTTGTCGTAGTCTTCAATTGTCATTCTCTTTACCAATGGGTGGTTGTTGTACATGACTTTGTTCAATGAGTCTGACAATGTGATCATAGGGTTGAGTTCCATATTTTTCAACATCGCTTTTGTACGTTGCATCTCTGAAGCGAAAGCCTCTTCGTCAGCGCGAGGTGCTGTGAAGTATAAGTAGATGAGTTGCATCATTGTTTCCAAATCTTTAGGTGATGAGAAACCTGTCATGCCTTCAGAATAAGTGTTGATTTGAGGATATACGCTTACTTTCTTACCTGCCAAGACTTTAGGAAGATCTATTGCGCTGAACTCGCCGACGCCACCTAAGGTGATGATTTCTGGCAATACTTGTAATGTGTATGGGTCATCTTGTGGAAGTGCTGTCAAACCGCCTTCGCTATATGCGCTCATTCTGATTTCGTCGTCTTTGAATGTGGTTTGTTTGTAGATGACTTTCATGCCGTTGCTGAGTGTCCATTCTGTTGTTCCGAAAACTTCATCGATAACTTCATTCTTAATTTTTCCAGGTTTTGGAAGTTTTGCTACGATAGGACCGTCGAACACTTCTTCTACGTAAGGTTCTACTTCAACATCCATTGCGTTGTTATACATAGCTAACAATTCTTCTTCTGTAGGAAGCACTTCACCTTCTTTTTCAGGAGCTAACAATGTCATGACAAAGTTGTTCTGAGGAATGATTTCCTTAACGATAGAGTTGATTGCTTCTAAAGGAAGACTTGGAATTATTTGTTGATAAAGCATATATTCAGTTTCGATGTCCATCATTGGTTCGTTGCTGATGAAGTGATCTAAGCAAGCATCTACGTATTTGCTGTTTTCAGTGTTGTTTCTTTCGTTATATGCGCTTTCAATGTTTTTCATGAAATCGGCTTTTGCTCTTTCATACTCTGAAGCGGTGAAACCGTATTGTTGCATACGTTTTGTTTCTGCTACCATAGCTGCAATAGCTTCTTCAATACCTTCGGCGTCTTTAGGAATCACAACACTTGTCCATGCGTCTTTTGTAGGTGCTACATAATAATCGTCATAATAGCTGTATCCATAAACGAAAGGAGGATTTGATTTCTGTGTAAGCTCTTGTAATCTGTCGTTTTGCATACTTGTAACTAAGCTGATGACATATTGTGACAACCAGTAAGAAACATCATTCTTTAATGAATCTGGTGTTGCGTCTTGTTTGTGGAACATCATCACTTGATATGAAGTCAACTCTGGGTCTGAAGCTATTGCTACGATAGGTTCTTCGTTGTCTTCGATCATGAACTGTGTTCTTTCTGCTGGATTTACAGGAGCAGGGATGTCGGCGAACATTTCTTTGATGCGAGCTTCGATAGCGTCGACATCGACATCACCTACGATGATGAGACCTTGGAGGTCTGGACGATACCATTTGTGATAGTAGTCGCGGATGTCCTGGTATGTGAAGTTTGCGATTACTTCTCTTGTTCCGATAGGGAGACGTTCTCCGTAAGGGCTGCCTGGATACATGATAGGAAGCACTTTTTCCATGACGCGGCGATTAGCTCCGCCTGTAGTGCGTTCTTCTTCTAAGATGACACCGCGTTCGTTGTCAATCTCTTCTTCTTCAAGAGCGATGAAGCTTGACCAGTCGTGGAGGATGAGAAGACATGTGTCGACCAATCCAGGGAGGTCTGTAGGAACGTTTGTGACCATGTAGATTGTCTGGTCGATACCTGTTCCTGCGTTGAGGTTTTCACCGAATTTGATACCTCTGCTTTGGAGGTAGTTTCTCAATGTCATTCCAGGAAGGTTTGTAGTTCCGTTGAATGCCATGTGTTCCAAGAAGTGGGCGAGACCTCTTTGGTTTTCTTCTTCGAGAACTGAACCTACTTTTTGTGCGATGTAGAAGTCAGCTCTGTTGTCTGGTTTTTCATTGTGACGGATGTAATACGTCATGCCGTTGTCCAACTTTCCGTATCTTACGTTAGGATCCATTGGGATCGGCATTGCCATCTGGGCAAAGCTATTGAGGCCGAAAGCTAAAACCATCAATAGCGATAATAAATGCTTTTTCATAGATTGTTGTTTAAATTTTTTAATATAAATGAACTATGTATTTCTCTATAAAATAAGGTTCTGAATACCATTTAGTTATGGAAGTAGATTTGCGTTTCCAGTTTTTAGGCACATCGCGCAGTTCTTGTTCGATGTCGCCGCCTTTTAAATATAAGATGCCACCAGCTTCTATGTCGTTATGAATACGTAACTTGTTGCCAACCCAACCAGCAATCTCCGGCAAACGTGTAACGGCACGACTCGTAATAACATCGAATTTGTCTTTTACTTTCTCGACGCGTTCTTGTACGGCAGTGACATTCTGTAATCCTAAAGATTCAGCGACAGCTTGAACGACTTTGATTTTCTTGCCAATACTATCGACTAACAGAAAGTCAGTTTGCGGAAACATTATGGCTAACGGAATGCCGGGGAAACCGCCGCCAGTGCCAACATCCATGACCTTCATTCCGGGCAATAAAGGAAAATATTTTGCTATAGCCAAAGAATGCAGGACGTGATGTTCGTAAAAACTATCCATATCCTTGCGTGAAATAACATTGATCTTGCTGTTCCAATCTTCATATAAAGGTAATAATGATTGGAATTGAATGAGTTGATTATCAGTTATTTCTGGAAAATATTTCTTTACAATGGTGTAATCCATATACAATCTCCTTAAATTACGCAAAAGTAAGAAAAAAGATTTTACATACTTTGATTAATGTGCTAAAAAATAATTAATAATCGTAAACGTTTATTTTGTAATTTTACCAAAATTTTCTGATGAGAGATTATTGCAAATATTTACTTTTGTTATTAGCCATTTTTTTATGGCACAATACGTCTTTCTCTCAGGAAAAATCAAGTGCAACAATAGCTTATATCGAGAAATATAATAAGATTGCAATGCGTGAGATGCAGGTGTATAAAATTCCGGCATCAATTACTTTGGCTCAAGGAATTCTTGAATCTGGTAATGGCAACAGCGCACTTGCCAAAAAATCAAACAATCATTTTGGCATAAAATGTCATAGCACGTGGAAAGGTAAGAAAACTTACCACGATGATGATGCTAAAGGTGAATGTTTTCGCGTATATGACTCGCCAGCAGACTCATACAGAGACCATTCGATTTTTTTGGCTAACGGTCAGCGTTATGCTTTCTTGTTTGATCTGAAAATCACTGATTATAAAGGCTGGGCGAAAGGTTTGAAGAAAGCTGGTTATGCAACTCTTCCCGTTTATGCAAACGTCTTGATTAATTTAATTGAGACTTACGACCTCACCCAATATGACCAGAAGGCTCTCAAAGGACCGAAAATTGTGCTTGATGAAGATAAACCGAAACAGAATCAAACAAATAGCGATAAAAAGACTGAGAAAAACAATAAGAATAATTCGGATTCCAAGAAAAATAATAAAAAAACTTCTGGAAATAAAAAAAACAAATCAAATAAAGATAAAACTCCATCGGTTTCAGATTTGCGAAGTCCGTATAAACTTGCAGATTCCGAAATAGTTGATAAGACTTATGATGGACGTTATGTGCGTGAGAATAACGGCGTTAAATTTATTTATGCGAAAAATGGAGATAATGTCTATAAGTTGGCAGAAGGAATGGAAATATATGATTATCAACTTGTAAAGTATAATAATCTTGGTAAGAGAAGGACTTTCAAGGAAGGCGAAGTCATATATATTGAACCTAAGAAGAACAAAGCTTCAAGAAAATATAAATATCATGTCATACAGAAAGGCGAGAATCTGTCGTATGTGTCTCGTCTATATGCAGTTAAGCTGGAATCTATCTTCGAGATGAATGGCATGAACGAGAAGACAGTTCTGCAAATTGGTGATAAAATCAGACTTAGGTGATTTACAATTAACGATAGAATCTCTTGTAGAGACGTATCAATGATACCTGCAACATAAACGAACATTGATGCGTCTTAACGTTCAAAATCCCTACATCCTTTTTTAATCTTAAATAATTGCGGTTTCTCTGAATATCCTGTTTCGATATTCGGTGCCCAGTTGAGCGTGTCGGGTCCTTCGCATGGCGTGATGTATTTCCATTTTCTCGTTCTATACGAAAGGTTCTGATTCTGCGCCATCTGAATGACGTACTTTCTTCCTTTCTTATCTTTACCTAACCATGTATCTAACTCTTTGCCAATACCGTCGGGCGACAGGTTTTTATAATCACTGATATTGATAAGATTTGCCATCACTTCTAAGAAGTCGATTTGTGATACTAAGGCTTCGCTTATTTTGCCTTCTTTTATTTCTTTAGGATAATGTACTATGAAAGGGACGCGTGTGCCTGCTTCGTAGCAGCTGTATTTTCCGCCTCGCAATCCGCCCATAGGGTTGTGACCGTTGAGAAGTTCCTCGGCTTGGTCGTCGTAGCCGTCGTTTAATACAGATCCGTTGTCGCTGCTTACTATTATTAAGGTGTTGTCTAACAAATCGTTTTCTTCCAAGGTCTTGATGATCTCTCCGACGCACCAGTCGAATTGTGCTATGGCGTCGCCTCGCATTCCCATTCCCGTCATGCCTCTGAAACGTTCATGAGGGAAGCGCGGTACGTGAACGTCGTTAGTGGCGAAGTAAAGGAAGAACGGCTTTTCTTTATTCTCATTGATAAAACTTACGGCGTGTGCCGTGATGGAATCCGCTATGTTCTCGTCTTTCCATAAAGCATTGCCGCCGCCTTTCATATAACCGATGCGCCCGATGCCGTTGACGATAGATTGGTCGTGACCGATAGTATGTTTCAAATTATATAATAGCTCGGGATTTTCTCTGCCTGTTGGCTCGCCTTCAAAATTCTGATTATAACTTACATAGATAGGGGAGGTGCTGTCGTGGTCGGCTACCATTCCGTTCTCGATGAAGACGCAAGGCACTCTGTCGGCGGTGGCAGCCATGATATAAGAATAGTCGAAGCCGATGTCGTCTAAGTCAGGTTCTATCTTCTTGTTCCAGTCTTGTCTGCCGTTTTCGTCGCCGAGGCCGAGATGCCATTTTCCTATTGCGGCGGTGTTGTAGCCCGCTTGTTTAAAGATGTCGGCTACTGTTAGTTGTTCGGGTTTTATTATCATGGCAGCATCGCCGTTTGCTACGTTGGTTCCTTCTCTGCGCCAAGGATATTCTCCTGTGAGGAGTCCGTAGCGTGATGGCGTGCTCACCGATGCGGCAGAATAAGCGTTGGTGAAACGTATCCCATTATCCGCGAGACGATCTACGTTAGGAGTCTCTACGTTCTTCGCTCCGTAACATTGGAAGTCGCCGTAACCAATATCATCGGCATAGATAAGAACGACGTTAGGAAGTTCATTCTTCTGAGCCTGCATCGCCGTCGGAATAGCAAGCGATAATGACAATATGACGGGATTTATTTTTTTCATGTTTGCAATGACGATTTTTTATGGAATTTAAAAGGATTTTTCACATTCCGATATTTTTCGTTCCGATATTTTTCGCAAAGATAATGATTTAACTTTAAAGTCACACGTCCGTGTGTCTCTACATTAGATTATTCTAAGATTTTCAATCTTTCAGATTCTTAAATCTCTTCTTTCAAAAACTTAGCTGTAAATCCTTTATTGTTTTTAACGATTTTCTCTGGTGTTCCTTCGCTGATGATAGTTCCTCCTTTGTCGCCGCCGTCAGGTCCAACGTCGATGATGTGGTCGGCGAGTTTTATCACGTCGAGATTATGCTCGATGATAAGGACGGTGTTGCCTTTGTCAACCAATTTGTTAAGTACTTCCATCAGAACTTTGATGTCCTCGAAATGAAGTCCTGTCGTCGGTTCGTCTAGGATGTATAATGTCTTTCCTGTATCTTTTTTAGATAGCTCGGCTGCTAACTTCACGCGTTGTGCCTCGCCGCCTGACAATGTCGTTGAGGCTTGTCCTAAGGTGAGATAACCTAAGCCTACGTCTTCTAATGTCTTGATTTTTTGTGTTATAGAAGGAATGTTCTCGAAGAATGTCAAGGCTTCGCTGATGGTAAGATTTAAGACATCGTTGATGGATTTGCCTTTATATCGCACTTCCAAAGTCTCTCTGTTGTAGCGTTTTCCTTGGCATGTCTCGCATAGTACCTGTACGTCGGGCAGGAAGTTCATCTCAATGACTCTTACTCCTGCGCCTTGACAAGTCTCGCATCTGCCGCCTTTTACGTTGAAGGAGAATCGTCCAGCCTTGTAGCCGCGTATCTTAGACTCTGGCAACTCGCCGTATAACTTTCTTATCTCGTCGAAGACTTTGGTGTAAGTCGCTGGATTTGAACGCGGCGTTCTTCCAATCGGTGCTTGGTCTATTTCAATGACTTTGTCGATATGTTCCAAGCCTTCTATTGAGTCGTAAGGCAATGGTTCTTTTAACGAACGATAAAAATGTTTGCTTAAGATAGGGTAGAGGGTCTCGTTTATCAAGCTGGATTTTCCTGAGCCTGAGACGCCCGTCACGCATGTCATCACGCCGAGCGGAAGTTTCAAAGTGACGTTTTTAAGGTTATGTCCTCTCGCACCTTTTAATATAATGTATTCGTCGTTACGTGCCTTGCGTCTTGTCTTCGGCACTTCAATCTTCTTCTTGCCGTTGAGATAATCGCAGGTGAGGCTCTTGCCTTTCTTGACTTCTTTCGGCGTTCCTTCAAAAGTTATCTCGCCTCCGTGTTTGCCGGCGCCTGGTCCAATATCGACAATATAATCTGAAGCTAACATGGTGTCTTTGTCGTGTTCAACGACGATTATCGAGTTGCCGATGTCTCTCAGTTTTTTCAACGATTCTATAAGTCGTTGGTTATCGCGCTGATGTAATCCGATGCTCGGCTCGTCTAAGATGTAAAGTATTCCTGTCAATAAGGAACCGATTTGTGTCGCGAGACGGATGCGTTGTGCTTCGCCGCCCGACAGACTTTTTGATGGACGATTTAAGTTCAGGTAATCGATGCCGACATTTAACAGAAAGTCGATGCGTTTCTTGATTTCTGCCAAGACATCAGTGGCGATTTCTTTTTGTTTTCTGTTAAGATATTTTGGTAATTCGTCTATCCATTTTGCGAGATTGACGATATTCATCTCGGCGAGCTCGGCTATGTTCTTGTCGTTAATCTTGAAATATAACGACTCTTTTTTGAGACGTGTTCCGTGACATTCAGGACATTGCGTTTCGTTCATGAAACTCGCAGCCCAGCGTTTTATTGATGTCGAGGCGTTTTCGTCTTCGTTTTGTTTTATGATGAAATTTATCAATCCGTCGAAGGTGGCTGTGAATGTTGACATCGTGCCGTAAAGTTCTTTCGTCACGGTGAAGCCTTCTGTTGTTCCGTAAAGAATTGTGTTTAATGCTTCTTCGGATAGTTCTTTCAGAGGAGTGTCTAAGGTAAATCCGTAATGAAGTCCTAATGTCTCCAACTGGTTGAAAATCCATGAGTTTTTATATTCGCCGAGAGGAGCGAGACCGCCTTTTTTGATACTCTTCTCCATATCGGGAATTATCTTGTTCATGTCGATGACTGTTATCTCGCCGAGTCCGTTACATTTCGGACATGCTCCGTAAGGCGAGTTGAAAGAGAAGGTGTTAGGTTCCGGATCTTGATATGAAAGCCCTGTCGTCGGACACATCAACAAACGACTGAAATAACGTACGTCGCTTTGTCCTTCTTCTAATACAAACAGCAAGCCTTTGCCATGTTTGAAAGCTAACTCTACAGCCTTGTTGATTCTGTTTTTATCTTCACCGACGAGAAGTCTGTCGATAACAATTTCAATATCATGTACTTTATATCTGTCGACTTGCATTCCGAAGTTCAGCTCCTTTATCTCGCCGTCGATGCGTACTTTCAAGAATCCTTGCTGACGTACGTTTTCGAATAATTCTCTGTAATGTCCTTTACGTCCTCTTACTACAGGAGCTAAGATGTTGATTTTTTTATCTTTATAAGTCTTTATTATGATGTTGCAGATCTGTTCTTCTGAGTAACGAACCATTTTTTCTCCTGTGTTATATGAGAAAGGTTCGGCAGCTCTTGCATACAGAAGTCGCAGATAATCATAAATCTCTGTTATCGTTCCTACGGTAGAACGCGGATTTTTATTGACAGATTTCTGTTCTATTGAGATGACGGGACTTAATCCCTTGATGTCATCGACTTGCGGACGTTCCATGTTGCCGATGAATTGACGAGCATAAGACGACATCGACTCCATATATCGACGTTGACCTTCGGCGTATATTGTTTCAAAAGCTAATGAAGATTTACCGCTGCCGCTTAATCCTGTTATCACGACTAATTTGTCGCGAGGAATCTTTAGGCTTATATCTTTGAGGTTGTTTTCTTTAGCTCCGTAAATCTCTAAAAATTCTTCTTCGGAAACATTATTTATATCATCGAGTTCTTTATTCATAGATTGCGTCTTCTTGTGCTGCTATAGTGTCGTTTTTTAAAAATTCTTCATCGCCAATCAGATTCATGACGTGACCATGTGTGATGTTGAATGGCTTCTTTGGAATCTTGATTTCATAAACCTTGCCCTTGCTGACTTTCAATGAGTTGCTTCTTAACCAAGGATTGAACACCTTTAGTAATTTATATGTTATGTCGTGTTCTTTTGCAAATTCTGCCAGATTAGGTATGCTTTTGTCAACCAATACAATATTGTATTTATAAGGTTGGTATGTCAGGTTTTCGCTGACGTAGATGCCGTATTTTTCTGGATTTTCAAAAATCGTTTTAATAGCTAATATTCTGAATACGTAGCGTTCTGTTTCTTCTGCCATAAGAAGATCGTAATAAGATTCTGCGCCTTGTTCCTTGATGAATTTAGCAACTCTCGCAGAACCAGCGTTATATGCAGCAGCGACTAAGGTCCAACTGCCAAATCTTTCGTATGCTTTCTTAAAATATTTACATGCAGCTTCTGTCTCTAGTTCAACATTATAACGCATATCGACTTCTTTATTTATTTCGAGTCCGTATTCTTCGCCAGTGCCTTTCATAAACTGCCAAAAACCTGCCGCTCCAGCTGGTGAAACAACGTTGCTCAGATAACTTTCGATGACACAAAGATATTTGAAATCTTCTGGTATGCCGTATTTCTCTAGAATAGGTTCAATGATTGGGAACCAACGTTTTGAGCGTTTCAGCAGCACCATGGTGTTGCTATGAAAATATGTATTCGACAAAAGCTCTCTTTCGTAGCGTTCTCTTATGTTGAACATCTCAAGAGGCACTCTTTCACCTGCAAAATAAATGTCATCGCAGAATTCAATATCGTGACTTTGTATTACGATTTGTTCTAACGATACAGGTCGTTTATTCGCAGTCCTGATGGCTATGATGCTCATTATGAATGTTATAATAACAATCAATACTAGTGAGGCAATAGCTATGATTAAGAGTTTTTTTGTCTTTTCCATATTGTTTATTTCATGTAAAATGGTGTTTCTAAATCATTGAACAATGGAGAAATCCTGTCTTTCTCTGATAGGGTTGGATTGTCAATATTCCAATTTATATCGATGTCTGGATCGTTCCAGCGAATGCTGCCTTCCGACTCTTTGTTATAAACATTTGTACATTTGTATGTAAAAACAGTGTTGTCTTCCAAAGTGACGAATCCGTGAGCGAAACCTTCTGGTATCCAGAACATTTCTTTGTTGTCTTCGCTTAAAATCCTCGATTCCCATTTTCCGTAAGTAGGGGAGTCTTTGCGAATGTCAACGGCTACGTCCATCACTGAGCCTTTTACGACTCTGACGAGTTTGCCTTGTGCAAAAGGAGGTCTCTGAAAATGCAGTCCTCTCAAAACACCTTTGTTAGATTTCGACTCATTGTCTTGAACAAAAGTCATCTCAAGTCCTTCTTTTGCAAAACGTTCCTTGTTGTATGATTCAAAAAAATATCCTCTTTCGTCCTTGAAAACGTCGGGCTTTATTATTAAAAGTCCTTCTATCGAAGTTTTAATTATTTCCATATTAATTTAGTCAACAGACAGCAGACAACGGACAACTGTCATTGTCACATTATTTATATGATCTATATTATTCAATTTTTGGGACGCATCAATGTCCGTTTATATGCATGAAACATTGACACGCTTTTAAGAGACGCATCAACATTTGTCTATATTTAAGATTTTTGTTGATACGTCTCTACAAATTATATTTCAATTTTTAATTGTCAATTGAATCAAAGGTGTACCACTTCGCCGTGTGCTGCGGCTGCTGCTTCCATCATTGCTTCCGACATTGTTGGATGAGGGAAGATTGTATTGATGATGTCGCGGCCTTTAGCTCCTAACTCACGTCCTAGAACAGCTGTGGCAACCATTTCTGTTACATTGTCGCCGACCATGTGACAGCCTAACCATTCGTCGTTGACAGCGTTGAAGACGACTTTGATGAATCCGTCTTTGTTACCTGCTGCTGATGCTTTTCCTGATGCTGTGAATGGGAACTTGCCGACCTTCACTTCATAACCTGCTGCGATAGCTTTTGCTTCTGTCAAACCTACTGATGCCACTTCTGGAGTGATGTATGTACATCCTGGAATGTTGTTGTAATTCAATTTCTCTGGATTCAATCCGCAGAATTTCTCTACGCAGATAATAGCTTCGTGTGATGCTTTGTGTGCCAATGCTGGTCCGTGGACTATGTCGCCTATAGCGTAAACGCCTTCAACATTTGTTCTATAATAATCGTCAACGATGACTTTGCCTCTTTCTGTAGCGATGCCAAGTCCTTCTAAGCCTAAGTTTTCGAGGTTTGTCTGAACGCCAACTGCCGATAAAACTATGTCAGCTTCAACGACTTTAGTTCCTTTCTTGGTCTCGATTGTACAAACGCATTTCTCACCTGTTGTATCAACATTTGTCACTGACGATTCTGTCATAACAGTCATCTTCAATTTCTTGAAGCAACGTTCCACTTGTTTGGAAACTTCTTCATCTTCAACAGGTAAGATGTTAGGCATGAACTCTACCAAGGTTACTTTCACGCCCATTGATGTGAAGAAGAATGCGAATTCGGAACCGATAGCACCTGAACCTACAACCAACATTGTCTCTGGTAATTTGTCCAAAACCAAAGCTTGACGATAGCTGATGATTCTTTCTCCGTCGATAGGAAGAGCTGGCAACTGACGTACTCTGCAGCCTGTCGCTAAGATGATGTGTTCTGCTTCGTAAATATTTTCATTACCTTCTGCGTCAACGACTTTTACTTTCTTGTCTGCTGTGAGTGAACCGTAACCTGCTATGAGTTCAACGTTGTTTTTCTTGAAAAGATATTGAACGCCTTTGCTCATGCCTTCTGCAACACCACGGCTGCGACGAACAACGGCTTCCATGTCGGCTTTGACTTCGCCTTCAACGCTGATGCCATAATTCTCAGCGTGTTTCATATATGTATATACTTGAGCACTTTTCAAAAGAGCTTTCGTTGGAATACATCCCCAGTTTAAACATGTTCCGCCAATCTCTGATTTTTCAACAACAGCAACTTTTTTGCCTAATTGTGATGCTCTGATGGCAGCTACATAACCTCCTGGACCACTGCCTATTACAATAACGTCGTAATTCATAGTATTTAAATTTAATTTATAAATTGTCGTTAAAAAATGATTTGTTATAGAACTGCGAAGATAAGAAAAATAGTGCAAATATTTTGTCGTGTTGAAGATTTTTTTAATGACTTGATGATGAACAGATGCTATTCGATATTTTCACAGATTGTTATACTTCTTGAACCTGAAAAACCTATTTTTTTTAAACATTCTTCTATCTTTTTTAAACTCACTTTGTACCTTCTCGAATAAATAGAAATGTTTTTTGTCTTGCAATCTGAAATAATCAGTAATCCGTTTTCTTCATCGAAAAGTAAGATCTTAAATTTCTTCCTGAATAGAAATCTTTTTACAATCAAATAGTTAGTGTCGTTTCTTGACGATATTATCAATGTTTCTTTTTCAAGAATTTTGCTTCTGTCATCTTCAATACCGACATATAATAGGTCAAGAAAGTTTACAGATGAGTTTGAAAAATGACATTTGAACCTTTTGTAAGTCGTTGAAAGGTAAATGAAAACCTCGATGAATCTGCTTTCTTTGCTTCTTGGGTCTCTGGTAATCTTATACCATTTCCCTGTTAATTGGGAGTTAACAATAGGTTTCATAACTAAACAAATTTTTTGTTAATAAATTTTTGATATATGAAATTAAATCTAAATTTTATGAAGCGAAAGTGTAAACTTTGGCAGTTGTGTAGTAAATAAATTCCTGATTTTTCCGGGGAGTTTCTCCCTCATGTTTCATGCTGCAAAAATACAAATATCAATATTCAAAAGTCAAGTCTTTTTGAAACTTTTTTTCTCATTTTAACATTTTTTAACTTTTTTCGTCAGATAATGTTTGGTTTTTCTTAATGTTTTTTAAGATTTGTTATCTCATCGCAACTTAATGATGATGAGTTTAAAAAAAGTTCGTGACTATTGCTGGATTTCAAACTAATTTTTTATCTTTGCGTTTTACATTAATTGATGAGTTATGACATTAAATTCTCTTACAGCAATTTCACCGGTTGATGGTAGATACCGTTCAAAAGCTGCCGGTCTTGACGAATATTTTTCAGAATTCGCACTGATTCGCTATCGCGTAAAAGTAGAGGTTGAATATTTTATCGCTCTTTGCGAACTCCCTCTTCCTCAACTCGCCGACTTCGACCATAAATATTTCCCGACATTACGTTCTTTCTACGAAAACTTTACAGTAGAAAACGCTCAGGAAATCAAAGATATAGAAAAGGTTACGAACCACGACGTTAAGGCTGTGGAATATTTCCTTAAACGTCGCTTCGACGAACTCGACCTTAAAAGATTTAAAGAGTTCATTCACTTCGGTTTGACATCACAAGATATTAATAATGTAGCAGTTCCATTGACATTGAGAGATGCTAACGCTAATATTTATTTTCCTGCTATGCAAGAACTTAGAGATAAACTCTTTGCGATGGCAGAAGAATGGAAAGATGTTCCGATGTTGGCTCACACTCACGGACAGCCTGCAAGCCCGACTCACTTGGGTAAAGAGATTTATGTCTTCGTTGAACGTATCGACAACCAAATCAATAATTTAAAAAATATTCCTTTCTGTGCTAAGTTCGGCGGCGCTACAGGTAACATGAACGCTCATAAAATAGCTTATCCTCAGATTGAATGGAAAAACTTCGCTAACAATTACATCAACAATAATTTAGGTCTTACAAGACTTCAAACTACCACACAGATTGAGCATTACGATTTCATGGCTGCTTATTTCGATGCTGTGAAACGTATCAACACAATTCTCATCGACCTTGCTCGTGACGTGTGGCAATATGTCTCGATGGAATATTTCAAACAAAAGATCAAAGCTGGCGAAGTCGGTTCTTCTGCAATGCCTCATAAAGTCAATCCTATTGATTTTGAGAACGCTGAAGGTAACCTCGGTCTCGCAAACGCTATCTTTGAACATCTCAGCGCGAAACTCCCTATCAGTCGTATGCAAAGAGATTTGACTGATTCTACTGTGACAAGAAACGTAGGCGTGCCATTGGCTCACACTATGATTGCAATTTCTTCATTGCTGAAAGGTCTTGATAAACTTATACTTAATGAAGAAAAACTTAGTGCCGACCTTCTTAATAACTACGCAGTTGTGGCAGAAGCTATCCAGACTATCCTTCGTCGTGAGGAAGTTGAAGGTGCTTACGAATTGTTGAAAGGCTTGACACGTACTAACGAGAAAGTCACTCGCGAATCTATCGACAAATTCATCGACGAGTTACCTGTTAGCGATGAGGTTAAAGCAGAAATGCACGTCATTACACCTGAAAATTATACAGGATATAGTTTTTAACTTAAAATATTTTAGCATCATAGGGGGATTTTATAATTCCCCTTTTTAAATTTATAGAGATGAAAATCAGTAAGTTTAATAGAGTCCTCGGATTTGTGAAACCTTATTGGGGCAGTGTGGCGTTGAATGTGTTGTTCGTCATTCTTTCAACGATATTCTCATTGTTCTCATTCTCAATGGTGGTTCCGTTTCTGAATATCTTGTTTAACCCGAACAATTTAATTACTGTCAAACCTGAATTTTCTTTGAGTTCTGACGTTCTTATCGAAACGATGAATTATTATATCAGCTCGATAATCGTCGCTAAAGGTCAATCGACGGCATTGATATTTATCTGCGGACTTTTGGTATTCGCCTTTTTCCTCAGAAACTTAACGACTTATATGGCGAGTTTCTATATGGCTTCGGTGAGAGTCAATTCGATAAAGGATTTCCGTGCGGCGGTTTATAACAAGATATTGGTACTTCCATTGTCGTTTTACAGCAAGCATAAAAAAGGCGATATTATCGCAAGAATAACTACTGATTTACAAGAGATTGAAGTCTCTATAATGAATTATTTAGATGTATTTATCAAATCTCCGATTACGATAATTGCTTATTTCGCTTATATGTTGGGTGTAAGTTGGCAACTTACTTTATTCGTTCTCTGCGTATTACCAATTGGTGGCGTCATCATCGGAAAAATTGGTAAGTCGTTGAAGAAAGATTCAAAAGAAGGTCAGACTCGTCTCGCAAATATAATCGCTAATATTGAAGAAACGATTTCTGGCTTACGTATCATCAAGGCTTTCAATGCGATAAATTATACTAACGAGAAATTTGAAGAACAGAACGAAGCTTATTCCAAATTGTTAAGATTCGTTCACCGAAAAAGAGATCTCAGTTCTCCTATGAGCGAATTGCTCTCTGCTATAGTCATTTCCGTTGTACTTTGGTTCGGCTCGACTTTGATTTTGTCAGGCGATACTACAATCACAGCGGCTAACTTTATCGCATATATTGTTGTATTCTCACAAATAATCCCTCCGGCAAAATCGTTCTCACACGGATTCTATAACTTGCAAAAAGGTATGGCATCGGCGGAACGCGTGTTTGAAATACTTGACGCTGATGAAGTTATCATGCAGAAAGAAAACGCTTTGTCTATAAATGAATTTAAAGATTCTATCAAATATAACGATGTTACTTTCCGTTATGGCAAAGACGATGTCTTAAAAAATATTAACCTTACTATTGAAAAAGGCAAGATGATAGCTTTGGTAGGAGAAAGCGGTGGCGGTAAATCTACCATGGTGGATTTGTTGCCTCGTTTTTACGATGTTTGCGATGGCTCGATAACAGTTGATGGTGTTGATATTAGAGACTGTAAAATCAATGACTTACGCAGTTTGATGGGAATTGTTAGTCAGGAGAGTATTTTGTTTAATGATACTGTTCATAACAATATCGCTTTTGGTATGAAAAACGCTAGTAAAGAAGATGTTATAGAAGCAGCTAAAGTAGCTAACGCTCATGAATTTATCATGAATCTTGAAAACGGTTACGACACTTATATAGGCGACCGAGGCATGAATCTCTCTGGAGGTCAGCGTCAACGCTTGAGTATCGCTCGCGCCGTGTTGAAAAATCCTCCAATTTTAATTCTCGATGAAGCTACATCGTCTTTAGATACTGAATCAGAAAAACTTGTACAAGATGCACTCGCTAAAGTGATGAGTAACAGAACGTCTGTAGTTATCGCTCACCGACTCTCGACGATTCAAAATGCTGATGATATTGTGGTATTGGCAAAAGGTAATATTGTCGAACAAGGTAAGCACGACGAACTCATCGCTAAAAATGGAGTTTATAAGAGATTAACTGACTTGCAATCTTTTAATTGATTATGTTAGAATATTTTGACATATTTTTATTGATAATGACTATAATTGCTGTAATAGTTTTTGTAGCATTATATTTCGTGACAGCAGGTTATGGCGTTTTTTATAATAAGAAATGGGGATTTGCCATTCCTAATAAAATTGGCTGGATTCTTATGGAATCGCCGGTTTTCATTGCTATGATTTTGCTGTGCGTATTATCAGAGAGAGATACAAATCTCGTATGTCTTATCTTCTTGATTTTATTTGAGATACATTATTTCCATCGATCTTTTATATTTCCTTTCTTGATAAGAGGAAAAAGTGTGATGCCCTTATCTGTTATTTTAATGGGTATGGTTTTCAATACTTTAAATGCTTTGATGCAAGGTGGATGGATTTTTTATGTCTCGCCGGTAAATATGTATGAGATTTCATGGCTCACGACACCACAGTTTATTATCGGTACTATAATCTTCTTTACCGGAATGATTGTCAATATTCATTCCGATCACATTATCAGACATTTGCGTAAGCCTGGTGACACAAATCATTATCTTCCAAAGAAAGGCATGTTCAGATATGTTACTTCTGCCAATTATTTCGGAGAGTTTGTTGAATGGCTTGGTTTTGCGATACTTACATGGTCGCTCGCTGGTGCGGTTTTCGCATTGTGGACCTTTGCGAATCTCGCTCCCCGCGCCGCCAAGATTTATGATAACTACAAAAAAGAATTTGGCAACGAATTAGATACGAAAAAAGTTAAAAGAATTTTACCTTTCATATATTGATATGACTGATTGAGACAACAAATAGAGTTATAACTTATTAAAGCATTAAGATTATAGAAGTCCCCTATAAGTTTACGGAATTGTGTGATATAGTTTATGCCGATAATTTCATTTCATATTCAATGCATAAGAATATTTTACATATATTTGTACAGATTTATAAACTTTTGCCGAAGAGCATAATGGCATATAACCATGCAACAACAAAATGAACAAAAAAATCTTATTATTATCATTAACCATGTTTCTCCTATTGTTGTATTCATGTAAAAAAGATGAAGAAATTTCTGACAATAACGATGCAATCAGAGAAAACAACTACAATGGCAATAGATCTTCTAACGAAGGCATAATCGTTTTGGGGGCATACTAAACGATCCTTATAAATTTGAGAACATGCTCGAAGCAAGAAACCAGTTGGCAAATGAAAGAAGCGGTATCAGTACACCAACAATAAGTGCAACTCACAAATACATGAAATATAAACCGCAAAACGATGAAGAATTTGATTTACTTAAAGCTGACACAAATCTCTTATTGTGGGATTATCCACTTCATTATGAGATAGCTGTCGCTGGAACATATTATCACGACCCTTCCATTACCGACAGCCTTCCCACATGGCAATATTTTGTGGTTCCAAATGATTATCAACTTCCGACCTTGTCGTCAAAATGCGAACTAATTTATACATTGTATTTCCCTGATGAAGATAGTAACGATACTTTTTATGATGATTTGGAAGAGAGAGCATATCATATAACCGGCAATTTGGCTGATGGTGAAGATATGAGAGCAAGCAGTTGGACTCCATCGGCAGTGATAAAAGCTTACGATGATTTCGTTGGAGGATACATTCCTTTGCAAGGCGTGAAAGTAACAGCACGGCGTTTTACTAAAGTTAAAACGGGAATAACAGATGCTAATGGATATTGTGCCGTAGATGGAACATTTAAAAATTCTGTCAATTATTCCATCAAATGGGAAAGAGCCTATTGGGATATTAGAAACGGAGCCATCGGACAAGCTTATTACAATGGACCATATAAAGAGGGACGGTGGAATTTGGAAATTGGCAAGGGCGGAAAATCATTGATGTTTGCCACGATACATAGAGCTGCTTTTAAATTCTATTACGGAGATTGTTTAGGTGTAAAAAGACCTATATTGAGCTACGGTAAGACAAAGATAGCTTATCACGATAAAGATGCCTGGTGGGGGACAGGCTGTTGTTGGGGTACATGGGATATGAGCGGAGTTGTTCCAAACATAATGATAGCTTATCTGAATCATACTAATACAAGTAGTGTATTCAGCACTGCCATTCATGAATTAGGACATCTGTCGCATCTTCGCACCTTAGGGAAGAGTTTATATGCCGGTCTCGCCAAAGAAATTCATGAAAGCTGGGCTGCTGCTATTGAGTGGAAATTAACCAACCATCACTATAATACGGAACTTGGCAAATCATATTCACACTCAGATTCTTATCAAGAATGGCATCCATATAATTTACCTAATGGAAAGACACATTGTTATACACCTCTATTCATAGATCTAATGGATGATTATAATCAGAGTGTTGATAGTTTAATATACCCTGTAGATGTGATACATGGATATAGTATATCGTATATTCAGGATAATATTATACATAGTAGTCGTGGTTTAAGCTCTTTCTATACAACACTTAAAAACAATAAAATTAACGGAGTAACTAATGAAAATATTGATTTGTTAATGGCTTTATATTGGGATCAAGATTATTCACGATAAATATAGTAATTATGAAAATAAAGTATCTAATATCATTATTGTTAGTTTTGCTGACAGTAGCATCGTGCGAACCTATTTATCAAGATACATTTTATATAGAAAATTTGTCAGGTCGTAATGTGGTTTGTAGACTTGAGTATAATGTAGCATCAGGAGTGACATGTAACAGCAATGCAATTAGTGTTGGAACAGAGAAAGAAGAGTTCTTTTCTATGGATATTGTATCTACATCGTCTTGCTTTGACTATAATAGTAATTTTATATTTGGGGATAATTCTAATGTTAACTTTAAGATCATCTTTATATTTGACGATGAAGTTTCAATCTCTTATGATAAAAGTTCCACTTTTTCAAATAATCCATGTCTAACTCGTAACTGGAATGTATTTAGAGAAATAGACAAACGATACAACAAGCAACATCATGCAGTTTACACCATTACAGAAGAGGATTATCAGAATGCCATAAGTCTGAAATGAAATTTTTCGAAACTTGTCTGCCATATAAAAAGTTTCAATAACTTTGTTGTCGGATAACATGGCGTTTTGTATTATGCTATTATCATGCAAAATGCAAAGAATGGTGTGTTATCCATATTTAATGAATTATATACAGATACACTTTAATTAACTCAACGTTCTTAAAAATAAGATGCAACCAATTGATTCAATTATTTTTACACCTTGCAAGATAGGTCCGATAGAATTAAGAAACAGGACAATACGTTCTGCGGCTTTTGAGAATATGTGTAAAGATAATCGTCCTTCTCAACAACTTTTTGATTATCACACTGCTGTGGCTCGTGGCGGCGTCGGCATGACAACAGTAGCATACGCCTCTGTAAATCGTAGCGGAGTTTCTTTCGACGGTCAGCTCTGGATGCGCGAGGAGATTGTCCCTGAACTTAAGAAGCTTACCGATGCGGTTCATAAAGAAGGAGCTAAGGCTTCAATACAATTAGGCCATTGCGGTAATATGACTCACAGAAGTACCTGTGGCTGCAAACCGATGGGCGCGTCATCTGGATTTAATCTTTATTCTCCGACATTCGTAAGAGAAATGTCTGAATACGAAATACTTGATACTGTGAGAGATTTTGGTAAGGCTGTCAACCTTGCTCGTGAGGCTGGCTTCGATTGCGTTGAAATTCACGCTGGTCATGGTTATCTCATTAGTCAGTTTTTGTCGCCTTATACAAATCATCGTCACGATATTTGGGGCGGTAATCTTGAAAACAGAATGCGTTTCATGAAGTTCGTGATAAGAGAAGTGATGGACGCTGCTTTAGATGATATGGCTGTCGTCGTGAAAATCAATATGTTCGATGGAATGAAGAAAGGTATTCATGAAGATGAAGCTATATTGATAGCTAAGGAGTTGGAGAAACTCGGTGTTCATGCTCTCGTGCTTTCCGCAGGTTTCGTCAGCAAGGCTCCTATGGAGGTGATGCGTGGCGCAATGCCAATAAAGACAATGGCTTACTACATGAATATGTGGAAGTTCTGGTGGCTTAAAGCTGGATTGCATCTCGTTGGAAGGTTCATTATCCCGTCAGTCCCTTTTGAAGAGGCTTATTTTCTTGAGACTGCTAAAAGATTCCGTGCGAACCTTAAACTTCCTCTTATTTATGTCGGAGGTATGATCTCTAAAACTAAGATGGAAGAAGTCCTCAACTCTGGTTTCGTGGCTTTCCAAATGGCTCGTGCTCTTATCAATGATACTGACTTTGTTAATAAACTGAAAAACGGTGAGCTGACGAAAAGTCCTTGCAAACATTCTAACTATTGTATCGGAAGAATGTACAGCGAAGATATGAGATGTCATCATTGCGTTGATGAGATGCCTGAACGTCTTAAGAAAGAAATTGAGAAGTTGGAAAATCAATGATTTATGACTTCTTTTGAAAAGTATATCGACAGATTAAAACAATCACAGGGACGTGAAATAACGGCTTTGATTACTGGCGCGAGTTCTGGTATGGGACTTCTTTATGCAAAATATCTCGCGGAAGCAGATTGTAATATTTTGATTGTGAGTAATCAGGAGAAAGAACTGGAAGCTGTCGCTGATGATATTCGTAATGAATTTGGCGTTAATGTGATTGCTCGTTATCAGGATTTATCACGAGATGATGCGGCTAAACATCTATTCGATTATTGTAAAAAAGAAAATATTATTATTGATATTTTGATCAATAATGCTGGTATGTTTTTCTTTCATGAACTTGACGATGAATATCATAAGAAGATGGAACTGATGCTTAATCTTCATGTGATGACTCCGTCTAAGATGATCCGTCTTTTCGGTGATGAGATGAAGAAAAGAGGATGCGGTCATATTGTGTTGGTATCTTCTATGGCGGCAAGACTTCCATTTCCTGGTATTACAACATATTCTGCTACAAAAGCTTATCTTAAAAGTTTCAGCAAGTCATTGTATTATGAGCTGCGCGATTATGGAGTCGGAGTGACGACAGTATGTCCCGGAGCCATAGCGACACCTTTATATAAATTAAATCCTAAGTTGTTAAAACTTGGTGTGAAAATTGGACTTATTGGAACTCCGCAATGGCTTGTGAGAAAAGCACTTAAAGGAATGTTCCGAAAAAAGATGGTAGTTGCCCCTGGATTTATGAATGTGTATCTTCCGCCATTGCTCGCAATATTGCCTAAAAGATTAGTGAATTTTATATGGAGAAAAGTAAAATAATTGTTACAGGAGCTACGGGAAGTATCGGTCTCGCTGCAGTGAAATCTTTGTTAAGCAAGGATTTGCCTGTGATAATGGCGTGCCGTAATATAAGGAAAGCTGATAGTCAAAGAGATAGTTTGATAAAGGAATTTCCACATTCCGAGATTGATGTTTTAGAGTTGGATCTAAATTCACTTGCTTCGATAAGAGCCTTTGTTGAAGAAATTAAGAATCAAGGTTTTAAGGTTGATAAGTTACTGAATAACGCAGGAATTATATGCCGTGATTTTACTGTCAACGATGATGGTTTTGAGACGACGCTCGCTGTCAATTATCTTGGACCTTTATATCTCTCAAAACTGATGATTCCTTTGATGGACGATGGTTTTAATATTGTGAATACCGTTTCCGTAACACGCGGAGTTTCAAAACTCGACGAACACTTTTTTGATTTAGATAAGAAACGTTTTTCTCAATTAGGAACTTATGGAAAAGCGAAGTACGCCTTGTTTTTATCGTCGTTAACATTATCAGAAAAGATTAAAAACGGAAGTGTCAATCTCACCGATCCTGGTGTTGTTGACAGCAATATGATTTCCATGCATCGGTGGTTTGATCCGCTAGCCGATGTCTTGTTCCGACCATTTTGCAAGTCGCCAGAGAAAGGCGCGATTCCGGCAGTAAACGCTCTTCTTTATAAGTCAACTGACAACGGACAACAGTCAACAGACTTGCTTCAAAGTAATGTCAAATTATTTTCAGGAAATAAGAGTAAAATCGTTCCTCAGAAATATTATGATGAGGCGATAAGAGAATGGCTGTGGAAAGAGGCGCAACTAAAACTGAAAACTAATAACTGAAAATTACATTTTCCACACTATTCCACATTTTTCTACATTTATTTAGAAGAATATCATTTCATTTAATTTGATATTGTTGTATTTATAATAATATTCACGCTGGTATAATTGTTGCCTTTTTTTATTTGATAATCATTAAATAATATGGAAAAATTATATCTGTTAAAAAAACTAATCGTTAAAGGTCAAAAAGCTATTATTACTATCTTATTATTAGCTATTGTTGTAGTGGTTGTGATACAATTACTTAAAAAAGATGAAGAAGAGGAAGTGAATCCTGTTGTTGTAGTGGAGAAAGTACATCAAGAAGATGTTGAGATTTACGGAGAATATGTTGGGAGAGTTAGAGCGCATCAATTTGTTGAGATAAGAGCTCGAGTTGAAGGTTATCTTGAGAAAATGCTTTTCGAAGAAGGCACTTACATATCAAAAGATCAACTGTTATTCGTTATAAGTCAGGACAGATATAAAGCGAGAGTTGATAAAGCTAAGGCTCAGTTGAAGAAAGATCAGGCTCAGGCAAAAAAAACGGAACGCGACCTTGAAAGAATACGTCCTTTATATTCGCAAAATGCAGCCAGTCAACTTGACTTGGACAATGCGACGGCAGCATACGAAATAGCGACAGCCTCGGTATCGATGAGTGAGGCTGATTTATATCAGGCAGAATTAGAACTGAGTTATACTACAGTGAATTCTCCCATTTCAGGCTATATCAGCGAGAGCCAGGTTGACCTTGGAACTTTGGTCGGTCCAGGTTCGAAGTCGCATCTCGCAACGATAATCAAGATGGATACAGTCATGATAGACTTCAGTATGACAGCATTGGATTATCTTAAATCGAAAGAGAGGAATGTTGAGTTAGGACAAAAAGACACCACTCGTTCATGGCAACCTCATGTCACGATTACATTAGCCGACAATACAATATATCCATATCAAGGTTTGGTCGATTTCGCTGCTCCTGAAGTTGATGCTCTGACAGGTACTTTCTCAGTGCGCGCTGAGATGACGAATCCCGACAGAGCTTTGTTGCCAGGACAATTTACAAAGGTAAAACTTCTTCTCGATGTAAGAGAAAATGCAAATGTAGTCCCGCTTAAATCTGTTGATATTGAAAAGGGCGGAGCTTATATTTATGTTCTAAGAACTGATTCTACTGTAGAAAGACGTTTTATAGAAATAGGTCCTGAAATTGGAAATAATGTAGTAGTTGAAAGAGGTTTGAGCGCAGGTGAACTGATAGTGACAGAGGGATATCATAAATTGAATCCGGGTGATAAAGTCGATTTCTATTTTAATAACTATGAGCAATGAACAATGAACTTTGAACAAAGACGCTGATATAGATACTGACTAATTATTCACTAAATAAATTTCAAGATGAAAGTTTCATTTTTTATAGATAGACCTGTATTTTCCGTAGTGGTTTCGATATTAATCGTTATTGTCGGTTTTATCGGTTTGACTATGCTTCCTATCGACCAATATCCGCAGATTACGCCTCCAGTCGTTAAGATAAGCGCGTCATATCCTGGAGCAAGTGCCTTGACAGTAGCACAGGCGGTTGCAACGCCTATAGAGCAACAGCTTAACGGTACGCCAGGAATGTTATATATGGAATCCACGAGTTCTAACTCGGGAAGTTTTTCTGCAACGGTTACTTTCGACATCAAGACGAATCCTGAACTTGCAGCTGTCGATATTCAGAATCGTATCAAACTCGCAGAGTCGCGACTGCCTTCCGAGGTCGTACAAAACGGTATCAACGTCGAACGTCAGTCGCCAAGTCAGTTGATGACGATATGTCTTACATCATCCGACCCAAAATTCGATGAAATATATTTAAGTAACTTCGCGACTCTTAACGTCGTAGATTTGATAAGACGTATCCCAGGAGTGGGTCGTGTTTCTAACATAGGAAGTCGTTATTATGCGATGCAGATCTGGGTACAACCAGATAAATTAGCGAGTTATGGTCTTACTATAGCCGATCTTCAGAAGAGCCTCAAAGACCAGAATAGGGAATCAGCTGCCGGCGAACTCGGTAAGGCTCCTATGTTCGATGTTGATGTTACTACACCAATCACAGCACAAGGTCGTCTCTCGACAGTGACACAGTTTGAAGAGATTGTTGTTAGAGCGAACCCTGATGGTTCTTTGATCAGATTGCGCGATGTGGCTAGAATCTCGCTTGAAGCACAATCGTATAACACAGAGAGTGGTATCAACGGAGAGAATGCCGCTGTGCTTGGTATATATATGCTTCCGGGAGCAAACGCTGTGGAAGTGGCAAACAAAGTAAAAGAGACGATGGAGGTGATAAGCCGTAACTTCCCGGAAGGAATGACTTACGAGATTCCTTTCGATATGACGACGTACATCTCAGAATCCATCACTGAAGTCTATAAGACTTTGTTCGAGGCTTTGCTTCTCGTCATCCTCGTGGTGTTTCTTTCTTTGCAAAGCTGGAGAGCTACGTTGATTCCTCTGATAGCAGTGCCTATTTCCTTGATAGGAACATTCGGCTTCATGTTGTTATTCGGTTTTTCTTTAAATATTTTAACATTATTAGGATTAGTACTCGCTATCGGTATTGTAGTCGATGATGCCATCGTTGTGGTTGAGAATGTGGAACGCATCATGGAAGAACAGCATATATCCGCATATCAGGCGACGAAGCAGGCTATGGAGTCTTTGGTGAGTCCGCTCATAGCTACGTCATTGGTTTTGGCAGCCGTGTTCGTGCCTGTAAGTTTCCTCGCGGGAATAACAGGTATTTTGTACAAGCAATTCACAATAACCATCGTGGTTTCAGTTTTGATTTCAACAGTCGTGGCTCTCACCTTAAGTCCAGTGATGTGTTCTCTGATATTGAAACCAAAAGACAACAAAAGTCCTAATGTAGTGTTCAGAACGATAAATAATCTTCTTGCTAGTGGAGAAAACAAATACGGAAACATCATCTCGCGAATTGTTAGAAATCCTAAGCGAGTCTTCTTCTGGTTCGGTCTCGTCCTTATCTCTATCGTGATGCTTCATAAGATAATACCTTCGAGTTTCTTGCCTGTTGAAGACCAAGGATATTTCACCGTTGAGTTAGAACTTCCAGAAAACGCAACTTTAGAACGTTCTCGTGTTGTGGCAGACAGAGCAATCGATTATCTCATGACATTAGACGAAGTGGAATATGTGCAAAGCGTCGTTGGTTCAAGTCCTCGCGTGGGAACAAGTCAGTCGGCGACATCATTGACGGTTATCCTCAAACCATGGAAAGACCGTGATGATACAACAATACAAGAAATCATGGATAAGGTGAGAAAGGAATTCTATCGTTACCCGGAAGCTAAAGTTTATTTGTCATTACCTCCTGTCATCCCTGGTCTTGGTTCATCTGGAGGTTTCGAGATGCAACTTGAGGCTCGTTCTGATGCCACTTTCGAAAACTTAGTCGCGGCGACAGATACCTTGATGTATTACGCTTCAAAACGTAAAGAATTGTCAGGACTTTCTTCTTCGTTGAAAGCTGATATACCACAACTATACTTCGATGTTGACAGAGATAAGGCGAGACTCGCGGGTGTTCCGATGTCTGACATTTTTTCCACGATGAAAGCTTATACTGGTAGTGTTTACGTTAACGACTTCAATCTTTTCAACAGGGTATATCGTGTCTATATACAAGCAGAAGCGGATTATCGTCAGTCGCAGAACAATATAAACCTTTTCTTCGTGAAAGGAAGTAAAAATTCTATGATTCCGTTGACTTCATTAGGAACGACATCATATACTACTGGGCCAGGAAGCATAACTCGTTTCAATATGTTCAACAGTGCTGTTGTCAGAGGTCAGGCGGCTCAAGGTTATAGCTCTGGAGAAGCTACTGAGATTATGGAGGAGTTGGTTGAGAAACATCTGCCGAAGAATATTGGAGTGGAATGGAGCGGATTGGCATATCAAGAAAAACAGGCAGGAGGAAAGACCGCTGTCGTCTTGGGTTTGGTGTTCGTTTTTGTATTCTTGTTCCTTGCTGCTCTTTACGAAAGCTGGATGGTACCTGTCGCAGTGTTGTTGTCGTTACCAGTAGCGGCTCTCGGTTCATATCTCGGAGTATGGATGTGCGGCTTGGAAAACGACATATATTTCCAGATAGGTCTCGTCATGCTTATAGGTCTTGCCGCTAAGAATGCGATTCTCATCGTGGAGTTTGCCAAAGTGATGGTTGATGAAGGTGAAGGCATCGTGAAAGCTGCCGTTACAGCCACACGCAAGAGATTCCGTCCTATCTTGATGACATCGCTGGCGTTCATCTTGGGATTGATACCATTAGTGCTGTCATCAGGACCCGGCTCAGCCAGCCGTCAATCTATTGGAACGGGAGTCTTCTTCGGAATGATATTCGCAGTCATATTCGGAGTGATACTCGTGCCGTTCTTCTTCGTTATAGTTTATAAAATTAAGAATAAATTTAAAAGAAATCAATTATGAGAAAATATATAATTGCAATAGGTGTTTTGTTATTCTTTTCTTCATGTAAGATAGGAAAAGAATATACAAGGATAAAACTCGATATGCCTGATAATTATTCGGAATATCTTGGTGACACAACATGTATCGCTGACATGAAATGGTGGGATGTCTATGCGGATACTAACTTGCAGAATCTCATCAATTCCACTTTGGAAAATAACAAAGACATGAAGATCGCCATCAGTAAGGTTAAAGAGATGGCGACAAAAAAACAGATTGACTTCGCTAATTATTTTCCTCAGATAAACGGTTCGGCATACGCACAAAATGAGGGACTTAACTATGGAGGTGGCAGTTATAATAACGATTTCGAATTCGGAGTTAAAGCTAACATCGCATGGGAACTCGACTTGTGGGGAAATATCAGATGGGCAAATGAGAAAAGCATAGCTGAATATCTATCTACTCTTGAGGGACAGCGAGCCCTTATGATGAGTTTAGTGGCAGAAGTCGCTGAGAATTATTTTGATTTGGTGGCTTTAGATAATGAATTGCGTATAGTAAAACAGACTTTGATAGCTCGTGAAGAAGGCGTAAGACTGGCGAAGATTCGTTTTGAAGGAGGATTGACAAGCGAGACATCATATCAGCAGGCACAATTGGAATATGCTATTACTGCTGCCATGATTCCTGATTTGGAAAAGAAGATTGCTATAAAAGAAAACAAAATACTTAACCTTGCTGGCACTTATCCTCTTAAAGTTCAAAGATCTGCTATACAAAACAACCTGTCATTGCCAGATTCAATTCCTTTGGGATTACCTTCTGATTTGTTGGAACGTCGCCCTGATGTTAGGATGGCAGAGCAGAAACTTATCGCAGCCAACGCTTCCGTCGGATTGAGTTATACTAATATGTTCCCGAGAATAGTCTTGAATCCTGTTGTCGGTTTTGAGACAGACGAGTTTGCGACAATTCTCTCGTCACCGATGTTTTTTATCGGCGCAAATCTTATGTCACCTCTTTTTAATATGAATAAAAACCGTAATAAATATAAGGCGGAGCAATATGTTTACGAACAAGAATGTTACAGATATGAAAAGGTGGTCGTCTCTGCTTTCTATGACGTGATGAATGCTATGATTGAGTTTAATAAGATAAAGGAGATCTACCAGACGCGTCTCATGGTTGAGCAATCTGCTAAGGTGACTATGGAACTTGCACAACTGCAATATATCAACGGTGTTATCGGTTATCTTGACGTTTTGGATGCGCAGAGAAACTACTTTAATGCACAGATTAGTCTCAGCAATGCATACCACGACAAACAAGTTACAATGGTCAAATTATACAAAGCTTTAGGCGGAGGTTGGGAATAATGCAAACATTTTTTGCTACGAACTATGAGTTATGAGCTGTGTGCCGAACGACTTTAGTCATTATCCAACTTTTCAGGCTCTCAGATTCCATAGTTCTCAGTTTTAAAATAACTTCGTGAGATACTTGCAATACGTAGAGAACCACGCAAAATAAAGCAATAATTTTTTTCAAAAAAACTTAACAACATTTCAGAATAATTACAATATTTGCAATCAAAAATGTAGATTGGTTGTTTAAAGTTTTGGGTTATGAGCTGTGAGCCGTGAACTTCTTAAAAATAAACTTACAAATTATAAACTCTAAACTTGTAAACTGCTATAAACTCTACAATTAACTATAAACTTTAAACAAATAACATTATGCATTATCTTTTAATTTTACTTTTAGTGTCATTAGCCGTCTCGGCTCTCGGATGGGTTTATTTCATCTATTTCTTCAGCCTCGGCTATGGCTTTGGCGTATCAGCTTTGGCCATCGCAATCGCCATTATCTTCCATAACGTACTAACAATCCCGACAGCATTGTTGTGCGTTGTCATGTTTATCTTTGGAATGCGTCTCGGTCTTTACTTAGCCACCCGCGAGAAGAGATCTGCCGAGTACAAGAAGATTCTCTACGGTCCTGATGCAGCCAAGAAAAAACCTCTCTTCGTCGTTATCACAGTATGGATTTTCTGCGCTCTTCTCTATGTAGGTCAGGTAAGTCCGGTGGCATTTTACCTAGCTAACGCCGCCGATGATGTCGCTGTCAACGAGGTATGGGCTTGGATAGGTGCAGCTCTCATGGCAATAGGCGTTCTTTTGGAATCAGTGTCCGACGCACAGAAGAAAGCTGCCAAGAAAAAGAATCCTAAGAGATATGTCGATACTGGATTGTATAGAATCGTGCGCTGCCCCAACTACTTAGGTGAGTTGGTAATCTGGACAGGCTCATTTGTGGTATGCATCGGAGCTTCTTGTTCTGCATGGCAATGGATAGTAGCCGCCATCGGTTATATCGGCATCGTCTATGTGATGTTCAGCGGCGCTCGTCGTCTCGAGATAAGACAAGCAGTCACTTATGGCAACGACCCTGAGTTCCAGAAATACATCAAAAAGACTCCTATCCTTATCCCATTCCTACCTATCTACAGCGTAGCAAAATACGAATGGCTTAAGGCTTAAGGTATTAAAATTGTAGATAATTCTGAACACGTATTTTTTTCAGAATTTTATTAAACCTTAGGATCTAAGAAATTGAGAATCTGAGAAATTTATAGGATAAGACTTTATATTCTGTGAGATGCTGATATACGTGGAGACTAAAAACTCACAGCCCATAGCCACATCTCATAACAACTTTAGTCTTCGGTCACTGTCCAAACTTCTCAGATTTTCAGATTTTATAATTCTCAGATTCAAAAAGTTGTCTCTTTGCACCAACAGAATCCGCCACGCTTCCCGATGAACAGCGAACCAGAGCAGAACTTTTATTTTATAGTTATACCAATATGCAAAAAAAAATTATACGAAACCTCGATTTCTATCTCGGAACAGATTTGTACATTAAAAAAACGAGGTCTTATCATAGACGACATCTTATTCGCGGAAAAGATATTAGGCGAAATAAGTTACTTTCGTTTCGCCGCATACCTGCGTCCTATGGAGAATGATAAAATCACGCATCAATTTAATGCCAATTGAAGAAAGAATTGTCATCACATCCTTCAATAGACATCAATGCAATGGGATTTGCGAAGAACATGGAATAGGACCCCTGTGGAATACTTTAAACCTAAAACCAAATAATGAATTGAAAAAATCTTTCACCTTTCGTCTTCCGACTTTAGACTTTTTCTTATCTTTGCGGAGTAATTATAATCAAAAATTAATTATCTAACAAAATAGAAATGGATTTAAGTAAAGTAGTAGCTATCTCTGGCAAACCAGGATTATTCTTGGTTTCAGGTCAAGGAACAGGAAAATTGGTTGTTGAGTCATTGCTCGATGGAAAACGCACTCCTGCTTTCGCAAACGATAAAATAAGCTCTTTGGAAGAAATCAGTATTTATACAACAGGCGACGACAAGCCTCTCAAAGAAGTCTTCATGAACATTCATGAGAAACTCGGCGATAATATCGGTTTCGACCCTAAAAAGGCTTCTCCATTGGAACTTAAAGAGAAATTTATGTTGGTACTCCCAGAATATGATGAAGATTCTGTATATCAGTCTGATATGAAGAAGGTGTTCCAATGGTATCAACTTCTTAACGACAAAGGTCTCTTGGACTTTACCGTCGAGGAAGAGAAATCTGAAGAAAATTCAGAAGAAACAAAGTAAATAAAGATTAACGCAGGTCGTCGTTCAGGCGACCTTTTTTATATATAAGCCATGAAGAAAATC
>JAZNSO010000008.1:0-29487 GCA_045591245.1 Bacteroidales bacterium | reverse complement strand
AGTATCCATTAGTAAAACTCGAAATCTCCAACACATCACACCCATTCTACACAGGTAAGATGAAACTTGTTGACACAGCAGGTCGCGTTGATAAATTCAACAACAAGTACAAAAAATTCCAAGAAAGCAGAAACGCTAACAAATAATCTGTTTGTAGCTCTAAATAAAAGATGGCGGCAATTAAATATTGTCGCCATTTTTTATTTAGGTGGACTTCTATAAATTGCTTTGCGAATGATTTATGTATTTTTATTTAGAATATTTAGTATTTCCTGAAAGAGTAATGCGAGCTATATGATTGAAAGAAAGACGAAAAGATTCTTCAAATAAAACAATCATTCCTAATTCCTAATTCCTAATTAATTATCTTTGGCATGATTATTGACGAACGGACGAATGTAATTATAATCATTAAAGTAATGGACAACCCAAGAAATCACGATTTATTTCTGACAGATATAGTTGAAACTGACACTGAATACATTCCACTTCTGACACCGGAAGACGAGAAACGCATTAGTGAAGAGGAGATTCCGCAAGAAGTGCCAATCATGACACTGCGTAACGCTGTGCTTTTCCCCGGCGTGGTGATACCTATTACAGTAGGTCGTGACAAGTCCATAAGACTTATTAAAGAGGCTTATAAGAAACATCAGGCTATCGGCGTTGTCGCTCAAAAAGACGCCGCAGTGGAAGACCCGAACCAAAATGACCTCCATGAAATAGGAACCATAGCAATGGTGATGAAAACCTTACAGATGCCCGACGGTAACACCACAGTCATCATCCAAGGCAAACGCCGCTTCCAACTTCAAGAGATAACACAGACTGAACCTTATTTAAAAGGTAAGGTCGCTCCATACGGTGAAGGTCTCGTCATTCCTCGCGACCGCCAGTTCAAGGCTTTGATACAGTCGATAAAAGACCTCGCGATGCAGATTACACAAAAATCTGGGACTCTTCCTTTCGAGGCTTCTTTCGCTCTGAAAAACATCGACAGTCCTTGGTTTATGGTCAACTTCATAGCAAGTAACTTAGTTCAGTCGATGGAAGAGAAACAACGACTTCTTGAGATAAACGACATCACTAAATTCGCGACGGAACTGCTTTCTATACTGTCGAACGAAGTTCAGATGATAGAACTGAAACATCAGATCCAGAGCAAGGTGAAGATGGATATGGATAAGCAGCAACGCGAATATCTTCTCAACCAACAGCTTCGTACTATCCAAGAAGAACTCGGAGGAACTCCTAACGAAGTCGACATCAAGGTTCTCAGAGAAAAAGCTGCCAAGAAAAAATGGCCTAAGGATGTTGAAGAGACTTTCGAGAAGGAACTCCAGAAACTGCAACGCATGAATCCTCAGGTGGCTGAATATGGTATTCAACACAACTACCTCGAATATATCGTAGAACTTCCTTGGAACGAATATACCAAAGACAACTTCGACCTTAAACATGCTCAGAAGGTTCTCGATAAAGACCATTTCGGACTTGAAAAGATAAAAGACCGCATCATTGAATATCTCGCAGTTCTTAAACTGAAGAATGATATGAAATCACCGATTTTATGTCTCGTCGGCCCTCCTGGTGTTGGTAAGACATCTCTCGGAAAATCTATAGCAAAGGCATTGGGTCGTAAATATATAAGGATGTCGCTCGGCGGCGTGCGCGACGAATCAGAGTTGCGCGGTCATCGTAAGACTTATATAGGCGCGATGCCAGGACGTATCATACAAAGTCTAAGAAAAGCTAAGTCGTCGAATCCGGTATTCGTTTTAGATGAGATTGATAAGGTGAGCGGAAATAATGTCAATGGCGATCCTCAGGCAGCTTTGTTAGAGGTTCTCGATCCGGAACAAAATATGGCGTTCTCCGACAACTTCTTGGAAATGGATTACGATCTTTCTAAGGTCTTGTTCATCGCGACAGCTAATAATCTCGCTACAATTCATCCTGCCTTGCGCGACAGAATGGAAATCATCGACTTGAGCGGTTATCTCCGTGAAGAGAAGTTCGAGATTGCAAAACGTCACCTCATTCCTAAGCAGCTGAAAGAACACGGACTTACATCCAAAGACGTGACATTCTCTAAGGATATGGTGATGAGAGTCATCGATGATTACACTCGTGAAGCAGGTGTTCGTAACCTTGAACGTCAGATTGCCAGCGTCATTCGCCGTAAGGCAAAGAACATCGTGATGGGTGATGAATACGACAAGAAAGTCACTGAGAAAGACTTGAAAGACACTCTCGGCGTCGGCATGTTCCACGACGGCGATGAGGTTAAACACACTACTCCAGGTGTCGCTATCGGCTTGGCATGGACTCCTGTGGGCGGAGAGGTTTTGTCGATAGAAGTGAGTTTGAGTCGCGGACATGGAGCCTTGCATCTCACAGGAAATCTCGGCGAGGTGATGAAAGAATCAGCTACGATAGCATACGAATATATCAAGTCACATTCTTCGCAACTTGAGATAGATCCTGCTGTCTTTGACGAATGGAACGTTCATATTCACGTGCCAGAGGGTGCCACACCGAAAGACGGACCTTCGGCTGGCATCACGATGCTGACAGCACTGACATCGGCATTTACACAGAGAAAAGTCAAAGACCAACTCGCCATGACAGGTGAGATTACGTTGAGAGGCAGAGTGTTGCCAGTAGGCGGAATACAAGAGAAGATGCTCGCAGCAAAACGTAACGACGTTACAGATGTCATCTTGTCAGTCGAGAACAAACGTGATTTCTCCGACATTAAAGAAGATTACGTAAAAGGTCTTAATTTCCACTTCGTGAACTCCATGATGGAAGTCTTGGAACTCGCATTGGAGAAAGAACAAGACGTCAACGACTTAGATTATAACCAATACTTGAATAACTCGCACAAACGCGTTGCAGGTTTCATAAGTCAGCAAGACAATGAAACAACAAGACAACGAGTGAATTGAGCAATAATAATGTAGAGACGCGTCGACAACTTTTGAATTAACAATTAATAATTTACAGTTAACAATTCCGGGAGATGATGAATTTCTCGGATTTTTTTATTTTCAATTCTCAACTTTCAATTTTTTTCCTATCTTTGCAAGCGCAAAAGGAGCCCTTACGAACCGTTTCGTTACGAGGGGTGAAAAGGGAATCCGGTGTGAATCCGGGACAATTCCAGTTGCTGTAAGTCCAACTCTTTATGAGTTCGTTTGCCGCATTCTTTGCCACTGATTAAGTTCGGGAAGGCGCGGCAAATTGGATAAGTCAGAAGACCTGCCTTTTGCTTCAAAGGATCTCCGCCTGCTGGAATACGGGTCGAAATCAACTGATTTTTTAATTGCTAACATTATTAGCCAACATTATGACGTTCAGCGTGCGCTTTGCGCTATATGCTAATGTCGTGTCTTAGTCGCTTATAGTTAAGCAGTTAAAGTCGTATTCGTTAATCGTGATATAACCCTTATGACAATGGATGCAATCCAGAATTATAGCCACACTCAGGAGAATCGTATTCTCAAGAGAAATTTGTGGAAATTCTTCAAAATCCTGCGCACTCAAGCAAATCCTATATATGGCATGCTTGAATCATGTCCTATTAATTTCGCTTGGATTACAATTATTGACAAATCCAATCCTACGAATTCCAAGCGTATCCCTATCTCAAAATTCGTCGGCTCTCTGAAAAAAATGCCGTCAATGAGTAAATACTATCAACTGAACATACTTGCTAAAGAAATAATATACATCAACGAACTCTCCATTGAAAATGTCAAGAGTGTTATTGCTGATGCTATTATTAGATATGAACCTAAACAATTTATTAATAAACATTAAAATTAACAGTCATGAAAAAGATTTTTACTCTTTTGATGATAGCAATGGTAGGCTTTGCGCTTACGGGCTGTCGACAACGTATTTGGGAAGAATTAGACGAACTCGACAATCGGGTGACAGCACTCGAAGAGATTGCCCAAAAAATGAATTCTGACATAGCGGCAATTCAGACTATCTTGAACGCAATTCAGAATAATGTCTTTGTAACTGACGTGATTAAAACACCTGAAGGTTACACCATTCAATTCTCTGATGGAACAAGCGCAGTGATTTCTAACGGAACAGACGGTTCAAACGCTCCTGTCATTTCAATTAAACAAGATACCGACGGAAATTACTATTGGACAATCAATGGCGAATGGCTAATCGTTGACGGCGAGAGAGTCCGCGCTAATGGCCATGATGGTCAAAACGGTCAAGATGGACAAGACGGTCAAGACGGACAAAACGGTCAAGACGGACAAGATGCTGTTGCACCTCAGGTCCGCATTAATGAAGATACCAAAGAATGGGAGATTTCTACCGACGGTGGCGTGACATGGGTATCGACAGGTGTGATAGCTGAAGGTCAAGACGGTGAAAATGGTTCTGTCATAGTTGAAGGTGAAACATTATTCCAGTCTATAGATTATACCAACGAAGATTATGTGATTTTCACATTGGCAGATGGCACTGTGCTTAAAGTGGCGCGCTACGACGAGTCGGCTCCTATGTTTATCATCGTCGATGCTCCTGAACTTATTCAAATGGAATATGGTGCAACAGTGGAATTTGAAGTAGAAGCAACAAATGTCGTTGAATATCTCATCAATGTTCCAGAAGGTTGGCACGCCTCGTATATTAATAATGTACTTTCGATAACAGCTCCTGCCAAAGACTTGTGTCATTACGATAAAGAAGGTTTTATCGCTATTACCGTCGTCTCAGATTCAGGCAAGATGTCAATCGTGAAGAAGAACGTCATGGCAGGCGAATGGGTTGCTTCTGTGGAACTTAGAACCCTTACTTTTGAAGATGCTAATGCTCAATTTACTCCATACGAATTAGAATATTTCAACAATAAGCAAATTAACAATTGGAGCGACTTGATTGCTGAAGATCAATATGGCGATTACATCCTCGGCTATGGAACTTGGATGGGAGAATGTATTCCTACAGAAGATTCTCATTACTCTTGGTATGATGAAAATAACACTTTTCTTGCACATGACTTCCCATTAAATTACGATTCATACTGCTTCGCAGGTGGCGGTCACGCTATCTCAAATTACGTTAGCAGCAACTATGCTGAACATGGCAATTACATGTATCAACTGACAGCCTATGATAAGGATGCTAATGGTCTCGTTACAAGCGGAGGTGGTCATAATGGCTCAGATAATTTCGCAGTTCATTATGGATATTACGACGGATCTTCATGGAATCAGACAACAGAAGACGATCTTCCAGCGATATATTTTAAAGACGGTGAAGCTCGCGTGATAGACCATCTCTATGTGTGTCTGACGACATACGAATATTATTGCTTGTATGAAGGCAACGGTCTCACGGCTCCGATGGGCGAGGGCGACTATGTGATACTCGAGGCAATAGGTCATAAAGAAGACGGCACGACAAACAAATTATCTATAAGAGTGGCAGACTATCACGATGGAGTCATCGACGATTGGACAAAATGGGATTTGACAGCTCTTGGAGAGGTTGTCAAGGTTAACTTTAATATCATAGGTACAAACGACAATGGATATGGTTTTTCACAACCTGCCTATTTCGCATACGATGATGTGGCAGTTCAATTCCCAGGTGAAACAATCTTCAGATAATCAATGATGAAACGTTTTGTTGAAAAATTATTGTTACTCATATCGACTGCTATTCTCGTGGCTTGTAATATAAGCGAAGAGTTCTTTCCTCCTAAAATCACTCTCGATAACGGGACAGGTATCTATACGGTGAAATACGGACGAGAGCTTGTTATTACGCCTACTTATGAGCATATTGAGAATGCGACATTTTGTTGGACAATGGACGGTGAGGTACTTGCTACCTCACCAACATTGTCGTTTTCAAAAGATGAGGTGGGCGAATATTACATCACTCTTACAGTCAGCACGGATTATGGCACTGATGAAGAGGAACTGCGTGTAGATGTTGTTGAATTGGAAATACCTACAGTCAGCATCGCGGGAAACAAAAAGATGACTGTCGCTGTAGGTACAGAAGTGCGACTCAATGCTTCGGTGCGTGAGACTTCGCTGCCAACGACTTTGGTGTGGAGCGTCAATGATAATGACGTGAGCGCTGATTACGATTACACTTTCGTGGCCAAAGAAACAGGAAACTATGTGATAAAAGCTACTGCAAGTAACGCTGACGGCTCTCACAGCGATATGGTTGAAGTGGAGGTGCTTAACGCTGATGATATTCCTTTTACATGGGAGTTTGAGAAGTACGCTTATCACACTGTGGTGGGAAGAAAACTTGTCATAAAACCATTGCCTTCCTACGAACATAACGTAGATTATTCTTGGAATGTCGAAGAAATAGACGAACTTACAGGTTCCGATTCATACTTTGTTTTTCTTGTTGATGAAGCTGGATCATATCATATAAATGCTGTTGCTACGACTTCAGACGATGACAATCAGATAAGCATGACGCGTACTTTTGTCGTTACGGTTTATGGAGAGAAAGATTTCTATCGTCCTAAAAACGGAGCATCGCAGGCTGACTGGAACAAAGTGATTGAATATACTCCGGCTCCGGGACAGTTTATCAACGAATTGAAGACAGGCGGTTTTGATGCTTCTCATGTCACGCCTGAGGCTGCTGTCTCTTACGCAGAATCTCGTTTGATGGAAGATAACTGGGTCTCTTTAGGTGGCTTCGGCGGATATGTTATTGTCGGATTCGACCATAGCATCGACAACTCACGAACATACGATTTCGGTATTATCAGTAATGCTTTCGACGGCTCTTCTGAACCCGGCGTCGTTTGGGTGATGCAGGATGAAAACGGCAATGGTTATCCTGACGACACATGGTATGAACTGGCAGGCTCTGAGACGGGAAAATTCGAGACTTACAGAGATTATGCCGTGACATATTATCGTCCGTCAGCTCCTAAGATGCCGGTGCAGTGGACCGATAACTACGGTAACAATGGCGAGATTGACTATCTGCAACAATTCCATAATCAGGATTATTATTATCCGCTTTGGATTGGAACGGATTCTTACACCTTGACGGGAACTCGCCTCGAGGCTCGTAATTACGACCAATCTGGCAACGGCTCTTATTGGATACAGCCTCATTACGATTGGGGTTATGCCGACAACTTCAGTCCTTCTGATTTTAATTCTGAAAACAAGGCAAACCTTTTCAGAATATCTAACGCCATTGATTTTGAAGGAAATCCTATCAACTTATCGCACATCGATTTCGTGAAGGTACAATGCGCTGTCAACAGCAAGAGCGGCTGGCTCGGAGAACTCTCCACCGAAGTATGCGGTTTTTATGATTACAGTTTAAAAAGATAATATATGAATATAAGTCAACAGTCAACGGTCAACGGTCAACAGATTTCGACCACTAATGCCAACAGACAACAGACAATAGCTAATTGCCAACAATCAATGTCTTTTACCCAAAGACTGTTGTCTGTTGTCTGTTGTCTGTTGGCATTGGTTTCCTGCATGAAATGGGATTACGGTCTTGAAGAGACATTCGATACTTCAGCATCAGGTGACGGTTTGTTTATATGTAACGAAGGTAACTTCCAATATGGTAACGCTACCTTGTCTTATTATAATCCGGAGACGAAAGTCGTGGAGAATGAGGTGTTTTATCGAGCTAATGCGATGAAACTTGGCGATGTGGCGCAGTCGATGATAATCAGAGATAGTATCGGTTGGGTTGTCGTCAATAACTCACATGTGATTTTTGCAATAGACATCAATACTTTCAAAGAAGTCGGTCGTATTACAAATCTCACCTCGCCGCGTTACATACATTTCGTCTCTGACGAAAAGGCGTACGTCACGCAGATTTGGGACAATCGTATCTTTATTGTCAATCCTAAACGTTACGAAATTACAGGTTATATTGATGTCCCGAATATGACAATGGAAAGCGGCTCGACGGAACAGATGGTGCAGTATGGAAAATACGTCTATGTGAACTGCTGGTCGTATCAAAACAGAATCTTGAAGATTGACAGCGAGACTGATGAAGTCGTTGATGAACTTGTCGTAGGCATACAGCCTACATCTATCGTGATGGACTGTAATAATAAATTATGGACGGTGACAGACGGAGGCTACGAAGGCTCTCCTTACGGTCACGAGGCTCCTTCTCTTTATCGTATAGACGCAGAGACGTTTTCGATAGAGAAACAATTTGAGTTTAAGTTTGGCGACGCTCCTTCCGAGGTACAGCTCAACGGAACTAAAGACAAGCTTTATTGGATTAATGACGACATCTGGGAAATGGACGTGACTGCTGATCGTGTTCCTGTGCGCCCTTCCATTCCGTACAGCGGAACAATATATTACGGACTTACCGTATGCCCTCGCTCCGGTGATGTATATGTCGCTGATGCCATCGACTATGTTCAACAGGGAATGATTTATCGTTATTCAAAAGACGGCGAACTAATCGATGAATTTTATGTAGGTATTATTCCAGGTGCTTTTTGTTGGAAATAGAAATGATTAAAATGAAGAACTTATATCTTTTTTTATTGATTTTATTGCCGTTTGTCACGATGGCTCAGGAAGTTGATGATGATATAAAATGGTATCTCAACTTACCAGAAGTATCCATTTATGCTGAGCGTCATATAAAGGAAATCGGCGTGCAACAAACCAAAATGGACTCTGTTGTTCTTAAAGAAAACATAGCTCTTTCTGTTGCCGACATACTTACTTTCAATTCTTCCATCTATGTGAAAAACTACGGACGTGCCACGTTATCGACGGTGGCATTCCGAGGAACTTCAGCATCGCATACGCAGGTGTCGTGGAACGGAATGAAGATTAACAACCCTATGCTCGGCATGACCGATTTCTCGATGATTCCTTCATATTTTGTTGATGATGCGATGTTGTTGCACGGCACTTCGTCGGTGAACGAGACTGGAGGTGGTCTCGGCGGTTCTGTGAAATTGTCAACAAAACCAGCACAAGCCGACGGCTTCGGATTGCAATATATTCAAGGCATTGGCTCATTCAAGACATTTGACGAATTTCTTAGGATAACATACGGCAATGAACATTGGCAGACATCGACACGCGTGGTATATTCTTCTTCGCCTAATGATTATAAATATCGTAATCATGATAAGAAGGAAAATATCTATGATGAGAATATGAATATCATCGGTCAATATTATCCTATCGAAAGAAATCGTAGCGGTGCTTTCAAGGATTTTCACTTTTTGCAGGAAGCATATTATAACACAAAGAAAGGTGATAAGTTAGGCTTTAACGCTTGGTATATAAATTCCAACAGAGAACTCGCGATGCTCACCGTCGATTATGGTGATGATACAGATTTTGATAACCGTCAACGAGAAAACACCTTCCGTTCGGTGATGTCGTGGGACCATATCAAAGAGAGTTGGAAATTAGGAACAAAAGCGGGATATATCTACACTTGGATGGCATACGACTACAAACGCGACCTTGGAAACGGAATCATGGCTCACATGACGCATTCACGCAGTAAGATTAATACTTTCTTCGGACAGCTTGATGGCGAATATTATATCGGTGACAAATGGTTGTTTACAGCTAACGTCACTGCTCATCAGCATTTTGTGGAGAGTCGAGACAAGAGCATTATGCAGATTGATGGCAACGAGGCTACTGTTGGATATCATAAGGCTCGCATAGAACTGACTAATTCTATATCAGCGAAATGGCGACCTATTGATAGATTGGGTTTGTCGCTCGTGTTTCGTGAAGAGATGTTCGGCAATGAATGGACTCCTATCATTCCTGCTTTTTTTATTGATGGCGTGGTATCTGAAAAGGGCGATGTGGTGGCAAAGGCTTCCGTCTCACGCAACTATCGTTTCCCTTCTCTCAACGACCTGTATTTCATGCCTGGAGGAAATCCAGATTTGAAGTCGGAAAGCGGCTGGACATACGATGCGGGACTTTCTTTTGCTATAGGAAAAAATGAAATATATTCTCTCAGCGGCTCGGCTACTTGGTTCGAGTCGTATATCAGCGACTGGATAATATGGCTGCCAACAACCAAAGGATTTTTCTCTCCCGACAATATCAAAGACGTTCATGCGTATGGCATTGAATTGAAAGGCGATTTGGATATAGTTTTGTCGAAAGATTGGCAGATGCAACTTGACGGCACTCTCTCATGGACACCTTCAATCAACGAAGGCGAGCCACGTTCTCCAGCCGATCAGTCGATGGGAAAACAACTTCCTTACGTACCAGAATATTCTTCATCGGTGACAGGACGATTATCGTGGCGCACTTGGTCGTTTCTCTATAAATGGTGTTATTATTCAGAGAGATATACAATGTCGTCGAACGATATCACACTCACAGGAAAGTTGCCGCAATATTTTATGAGCAACATAGCTTTGGAAAAAGAAATCTCGTTCAAATGGGCTGATGTATCGTTCAAAGGAGCAGTCAACAATCTTTTTAACGAAGAATATCTTTCGGTATTGTCGCGACCGATGCCAGGTATCAACTTTGAGATATTTGTCGGAATAACACCTAAATGGTAATCAGTAGACCTAAAGTTAAGAAGAGAATCTCTCACAAACGCGTGGCAGGTTTCTTGAGTCAACAAGACAATGAAACAACGGGACAGAGAGTGAATTGAGCAATAATAATGTAGAGACGCGTCGACAACTTTTGAATTAACAATTAACAATTTACAGTTAACAATTCCGGGAGATGATGAATTTCTCGGGATTTTTATTTATGTTTGTTGATGTCGAATAAATTTATTTGTTAGTATCGAATAAATAAAGCAATTTCTCTAATTCTTCAACGGGCGGAAGCAGTTTCTTAAGACGTTCATCCATATCGGCTGTGGTTTTATATGTAGCGACGCCCATCGGTTTGTCGTAGTCTTGAATGACGTATTCTACGAACTTTTTATTTGCACTTTTACAGAGAATTATCCCTATTGATGGATTCTCGTTGGGTTTACGAACTTCGTCGTCAAGGATACGAAGATATGCTGCCAACTGACCGAGATACGAAGTCTTAAATGGTCCGTCTTTTAGTTCCACGCAAACAAGAGCCGCTAATTCTCTGTTGAAAAATAACAAGTCGGGAAATTCTTCCACGCCAAATTTTTCAAGATGATATTGATTTCCCACAAATGTAAAGTCTTTGCCGAATGTCATTATAAAATCTTTCACGTTCTGCACAATACCTTGTTCCACAACTCGTTCATTCCTATCTTTGTCTCTAACGAATAATTCTTCTGTGTTGATGAAATCAAGTAGATATTCGTCTTTAAACATCATGATTGCACGATACGCTTGCAATTGGTCAGAGATTGTTTTTTTGAAATTGTTGGGAAGTTCGCCATGATGGCTGTAGAGGTCATCATTTATCATCTGTTCCAAATCTTCTACTTTAGCTTTTGTGTCAGATGCAAGTTGAATGTAGAACTTCCGTTGCTCTGTATCTTTTACTTTGCTGATAATTGCATAATGGTGTGTAAAGCCAAGGTTCATAAATGCGACAATAGGAAAGTTTGAATCTATTTTGAACTGCACGGCTGGTAATTCATTCGTTTCAACGAACGAATTATGTTCATCGATTGTAAATTTGTTCGTTTCAACGAACGAATTGTCGGAAAGCATTTTCCACTCCTCATAGAAAGCTCGCATTTTTCTTATACTTGGGGCAGAAAATCCTCTTAATCCTGGCAATTCCTTACGAAGTTGTTCGCTGATTGCTTCAATGAAGCCTTTACCCCAATTTTTGTTACGTGTATTAACTGAGACGAAACGTCCGATACCATAATAAAGGGCGAGTTGTTCTTGGTTTATCGCAGCTAAAGCTTTTTGCTGACTTTGTAGGATAGCACCTTTTATGGTTTGAACCGCATTGCTGAGTTCATTTGTGTTGTTAATAATGTCACTCATATCACGCTATTATCTTTAAGGTTTCTAAATCATTTACAAAGGTACATATTTTATTTGATAATATTATATTATTGAAGGATTATTTTTAATGAGAAAATATTTGAATTTTCAGTAGTTGTAATAGAATTATTACGTTTTTGTATTATGTGATTAAGGAGGTGATAGTAATAAATAAAATTACAGAGCTTCATTTTTTTTTATTCTCCTTTAGGATTAGCTCCTTATTTATTCGTTCTAGAGTTACTGTCTTGGAATGCCATCCATAGTCCATAAACATGGAATTAATTGCCACCAACCACTTTCCCCTTGCCTGACTCTCGGGTTTCCACGCCCACCAATCTAAACAAGTTATTCCACGCTGTAACGGATACGGCATTTGGTAACTTAGCATAGAGTAATAATTTTTGCGGCGACATCATCCATAATTCATAATGCATAATTTTCAACTTTCAACTTTCAATTTTAAGACACACGTCCGTGTGACTCTACGGGATATTCTGCTGACTCTAAAATAATCCCTCATTCCTAACTCCTGATTCCTAATTTTTTCGTATCTTTGCTAAACCAACATATTAAATAAATTATATTTAAAAACAACTTATAACATTTTGAATATGAAAACAGACATTGAAATAGCAAGAGAAACCTCTCTTAAAAAAATCGAGGATATTGCTAATAACATAGGTATACCTTCGGATGAAATTAATAATTATGGTAAATATATTGCCAAACTTCCGCTCTCTCTCATCGATGAAGAGAAGATAAAGAAAAGCAACCTTATCCTTGTTACGGCTATCACGCCTACTAAGGCTGGTATCGGTAAGACAACGGTTTCTATCGGACTTTCATTAGGTCTTAACAAAATAGGTAAGAAAGCAATCGTCGCGCTTCGTGAGCCGTCGCTCGGTCCATGTTTCGGTATGAAAGGCGGTGCGGCTGGTGGCGGTTACTCGCAGGTTCTGCCAATGGAGAACATCAACCTCCACTTCACAGGCGACTTCCACGCAATAACATCAGCGCATAACATGATTACAGCGTTGTTAGACAACTACATCTATCATAACAGAAAGACAGGCCTTGCCCTCAAAGAAGTTAAATGGAAACGTGTGCTCGACGTCAATGACAGAAGTCTGCGTAACATTGTCACAGGTCTCGGCGGTTCCGCCAACGGACTTCCAACGGAAAGCGGCTTCGACATCACTCCGGCATCAGAGATAATGGCGATCCTATGTCTCGCTACAGACCTTGACGACCTCAAACGTCGCATTGGTAATATTCTTTTAGGATATACATACGAAGACAAACCACTGACAGTTAACGACCTCGGTATAGCAGGTGCAATCACTGTGCTTTTGAAAGATGCCATACAGCCTAACCTCGTACAGACGACAGAAAACACGGCGGCTATCGTCCATGGCGGACCTTTCGCTAACATCGCGCACGGATGTAACTCTCTCCTCGCTACGAAAATGGCACTCAGCTATGGCGACTATGTAATCACAGAAGCCGGTTTCGGTGCCGACCTTGGAGCGGAGAAATTCTATGATATCAAATGTCGTAAGGCAGGACTTTCTCCAAAACTCACAGTCATTATCGCTACAGCGCAGAGCTTGAAACTTCACGGCGGTGTTCCGGAAGACAAAATCAAGGAACAGAACATTGAGGGCTTGAAGAACGGCCTCCAGAATTTGGACAAACACATCGAGAACATAAGACGTTTCGGTCAGAATGTCATCGTGACATTCAACAGGTTTGCGAGCGACACCGACGAAGAGATTGCATTGGTAGCGGAACATTGTCGCGAGATAGGAGTGGGATTCTGTATGAACAACGTCTTTGCAGAAGGAGGCAAAGGAACTGAAGAACTTGCAAGACTCGTTGTAGATACAATAGAAAATTCACCATCAGAACCACTCAAGTTTATCTATGACAACGAAGACTCCATACGCACAAAGATCGATAAGGTGACAAAGCAAATATACGGTGCTAAAGACGTTGCATATTCTATTATTGCACTCAAGAAGATCAAGCAGATTGAGTCGTTGGGAATCTCACACTATCCAATCTGTATTGCCAAGACGCAATATTCGTTCTCGGCAGATCCTAAAGCCTACGGCGTTGCGAAAGACTTCGACCTTAACGTCCGAGATATCGTCATCAACAATGGAGCTGAGATGATTGTCGTCATCATGGGCGACATCATGCGAATGCCAGGCTTGCCTAAGGACCCGCATGCACGTAATATCGACATCGTCAACGGCAACATCGAAGGATTAAGTTAAGAGGAACAATTAACAATTAACAATGAAAACATCCGGGAGGAAGAAATTTTTCTCGGATGTTTTTATTATGTAGATTTGATTTGTTGATGTTATTTTTTTTCAAGTGTATTTGAAAAAAACATAAAAATACCGTAATTTTCTTTTTTTATTTGAAATTTGTTCGTTATCTTTGCTGTTCAAATGTTGGAAAGATATGATAGAAGAAATAAGCAAATATAATTTTTGGAATGGTAATATTCCTGAATTAGGTTTTTTACGTACTGAATATACGAATAAGATTTATTCTTCAATAGGGAATAACCTTGTAAAGGTATTGGTGGGACAACGTCGTGCAGGCAAAAGTTTTGTGCTAAGACAATTGGCTAAACGTTTGCTCGATAGTGGTGTTCCTGCTCAGAATATCTTGTACATAAACACAGAATATCTTGAATTTGGTGGTTTGAAAACAGTTTCAGATTTACAATCCTTGTATCAGGAGTATCGTGACAAATTACAACCAGATGGAAGAATATATTTGTTTTTGGATGAAATACAGCAGGTGAAAGACTGGGAACGATTTGTTAATTCTCATTCACAGGATTTTGTGGAATCGAAGGAAATTTTTATTAGCGGTTCTAATTCGGATCTGTTATCGGGAGAATTGGCTTCTTTGCTTTCGGGACGTTATGTGGAATTTGAGATACTGCCATATAGTTTTAAAGAATATGTGGATATGCAGCATCTTGAGGCAAATAGAGAGAATTATATTCGTTTTTTGCAGATGGGTATGTTGCCAGAATTGTTTCATTTGCAGACTGAAGAAGTGAGGAGACATTATGTATCTGCAATAAAGGATACGGTTATGTTGAGAGACATCGTACACAGATATAAGGTGAAAGATTCATTGTTGCTCGACGAATTGTTCCGTTATATTGTAAACAATGCGGGCAGAATGTTTTCGGTGTCAAATATTGTTAATTATTTCAAATCTTTAGGACGAAAAACAAATTACGAAACGCTGTCATCATACATATCCTATCTGTGTAAAGCTTTTCTTATACATCGTGCTGAACGTTATAATATTGCAGGCAAGGAACTTATATCTGGTAATTGTAAGTATTATAGTAATGACCTTGCGTATTACAATTATTTATATCGTGGTTTTTCATACGGATTTGGAAATCTTTTGGAAAATGCTGTTTATTTAGATTTGCGACGTCAGGGATGGCAGGTATATGTTGGGGTACAAGGACATTTGGAAGTAGATTTTGTTGCGATACGTGGTGACAGAAAATTGTATGTACAAGTGTGTTGGCAAATGGCTGGTGATGAGAATACTGCCATGCGAGAGTACGCTCCTCTTTTGAATATCAAAGATCAGTATCGTAAAGTTATTATAAGTTTAGATGAGGTTAGATTTCCGAACAATAATGGTGTGGAACATTTGTTTCCATGGGAGCTCGATAAAATATGACTGTTGACCTGAAAAGTTTATTAGAATCTTTCAACCTTAAACTTTAAACTAAAAAATGTTGTCTGTTGACTGAAAAAAAACATCCGGGAAGAAGTAATTTTTCTCGGATGTTTTTGTTTGTTATGTGAGGGGAGGTGTTATTGTAGTGATTGAACTGCAGAATCGATAATTGTTGATAAAATTATTATTAAGACCATTGATAATCTCTTTTTTTTATTAGAACTTTGTATGGTTAGAATTTTATTAAGTAAGTATTATACAAAACCAAATAAATAACTAAATATGAAAGCGTTTGAGAATTTTACAGGATTGTATCCTCTTTCAAAGACATTGAGATTTGAGCTTAAACCGATTGGAAGGACATTGGAATATATTGAGAAGAATGGTCTTCTCGATAGGGATAAGCATAGAGCAAATAGTTATGTTAAAGTCAAGAAAATAATTGACAGATATCATAAACAATTTATTGAAGATTCGTTAAGAAACTTTAAACTTATATATGAAAACGAAGGAAAGAAAGATTCGTTGGAAGAATATTTTTATTATTATAAATTAAGAAATAGAGATGAAAAGCAGAAGAAAGATTTTGATGAAATTCAAAAGAATCTTAGAAAGCAGATTGCAAGTCAATTGAAGAAGCATGAGCGTTTTAAAAGAATTGATAAAAAGGAACTTATAAAGGAAGACCTTTTGGAGTTTGTTGATGATGTTAATGAAAGAAATCTAATTGATGAATTTAAAGATTTTACAACATATTTTACAGGTTTTCATGAAAACAGACAGAATATGTATTCTGATGAAGCAAAATCCACTGCTATAGCATATAGACTGATACATGAAAATCTTCCTAAATTCATAGATAACATTTCTGTTTTTGAAAGAGTCGCTGCTACTGATATAGCTGATTGTTTCGCACAAATCTATTCTGATTTTGAAGAATATCTGAATGTTAATAATATATCTGAGATTTTTAGATTAGACTATTATACAGAGATACTGACACAGACACAGATTGATGTTTACAACTTGATAATTGGAGGACGTTCTGAGGGAGATGTTAAGATAAAAGGTTTGAACGAATATATCAATCTGTATAATCAACAGCAGAAAGACAAATCGCAGCGATTGCCAAAACTGAAACCTTTATTCAAACAGATATTGAGTGATAGAAATGCAATATCATGGTTGCCTGACTCATTTGAAAATGATAATGATTTGTTGGAAAATCTTGAAAAATGTATTCAGTCTTACAACGAAACATCTGCTGATAAGAATTCAATATTTGCAAGATTTAAAGAATTGTTGTTGACTATATCTGAATATGAAATAGATAAAATATTTATTCGTAATGATTTGCAGCTGACTGATATTTCACAAAAGATGTTTGGTAATTACAATGTGATTTCAAAAGCTTTGTATGAAGATCTTAAAAGTAATACGCCTCGTAAATCTAAGAAAGAAACTGATGAAAGTTATGAAGAAAGACTGAGAGATATTATTAAGAAACGAGATAGTTTTTCAATTGCTGAAATTGATTCGTCACTGCAAAAGACAGATGTTGAGGATTACAAGAAATCTCTTTGCGATTATTTTGCAGGCTTATCTATTGATGACGATGGAAATGATATTTTTGATAGGATTGAGAAAGCGTATTCAGAGGTAAAAGAATTGTTGAATACTCCGTATCAGGCAGATAAGAATCTTGCACAAGAGGTTTTAGATGTTGATAAAATCAAAAATCTTTTGGAGTCAATAAAGGAACTTCAGAAATTTGTGAAGCCACTTTGTGGAAAAGGTGATGAGTCTGATAAAGACGAGCGTTTCTATGGAGAATTTACAGTATTGTATGAAGAACTTGATAAGATTACACCATTGTATAATATGGTTAGGAACTATCTTACTCGTAAACCATATTCTACGGAAAAGATAAAGTTGAATTTTGATAATTCTACATTATTAGATGGCTGGGATTTGAATAAAGAAAGTGATAATACGAGTGTTATATTGCGTAAAGACGGATTGTATTATCTAGCTATTATGAATAAGAAGCATAATAAAGTCTTTGCGAAAAATAAATTACAGTCAGACGTAGAATGCTTTGAAAAAATGGAGTATAAATTATTCAAAGATTTAACAACGATGGTTCCAAAATGTACAACTCAACTGAAAGAAGTGAAAGAGCATTTTGAAAAAAGTAATGAGCCATATATTATAAATAAACCCGTTTTTGATTCAGAATTTGTAGTTACAAAAGAAGAGTATGAGTTGAATAATTTAACTTATAATGGCAAGAAGAAATTTCAAAAAGATTATTTGAAACAGACGGGTGATGAGAATGGATATAGAGATGCGGTTTCAAAATGGATTCGTTTTTGTCTTAGGTTTTTGTCTGCATATAAAAGTACAAAGATATATGATATTTCTGTTTTTACGTCAGAAGATAAAGTGAACTCATATTCTTCGGTAGATGATTTTTATTCAGATATCAATTTGTATTTGTATAAACTTTCTTTTGTCAATGTTTCTGTAGATTATGTAAATAGTTTGGTTGAAGATGGAAAGATATATCTATTTCAAATCTATAGTAAAGATTTCTCTCCATTTAGTAAAGGGACTCCAAATATGCATACTTTGTATTGGAAGATGCTTTTTGATAAAGATAATCTAAAAGATGTGGTGTATAAATTAAATGGTCAGGCAGAAGTGTTTTTTAGAAAATCTAGTATAAGATATGATAAACCTACACATCCTGCGAAGGTGCCTATCAATAATAAAAACGTATTAAATCATAAGAAACAAAGTGTATTTGATTATGATCTGATTAAAGATAAAAGATATTCGATAGATAAATTTCAATTTCATGTCCCGATAACTATCAATTTTAAAAGTGATGGAAATAATAATATCAATCCTCTCGTCAATGAATATATCAAGCAATCAGAAGATTTACACATAATTGGTATCGATAGGGGCGAACGTCATCTTTTATATCTTACTGTTATAGATATGAAAGGTAACATTAAAAAACAGTTTTCCTTGAACGAAATTGTTAATGAATATAAAGGTAATATATATAGCACTAATTATCATGATTTGTTGGATAAGCGTGAAAAAAAACGTGATGAAGAAAGGAAAAGATGGCATACTATTGAGACTATCAAAGAATTAAAAGAAGGTTATCTTAGTCAGGTTATTCACAAGATAACCGAACTGATGGTTGAATATAATGCAATCATTGTGCTTGAAGATCTTAATCTCGGTTTTATGCGTGGACGTCAAAAGGTTGAGAAGTCGGTTTATCAAAAATTTGAAAAGATGTTGATAGACAAACTTAATTATCTCGCTGATAAAAAGAAAGATCCGGAAGAATTAGGCGGTGTTTTGAAGGCATATCAGTTGTCGAATAACCCTAAATATAAAGTGATAAAACAATCTGGCTTCTTGTTCTATACACAAGCGTGGAATACAAGTAAGATAGATCCTGTTACAGGTTTTGTCAATCTTTTTGACACACATTATGAGAATATCTTAAAGTCGAAAAATTTCTTCTCTAAGTTTGATTTGATAAAGTATAATTCTGATAAAGACTGGTTCGAATTTTCTTTTGATTATAATAATTTTACAACTAAAGCAGAAGGCACAAAAACAAAATGGACATTATGTACTTTTGGAAATAGAATAATATCATTCCGTAATCCTGATAATAATATGCAGTGGGATGGAAAAGATATAAATCTTACTGAAGAATTCAAGTTATTCTTTGAGAAATTTGGAATCAATATTAATTCTGATTTGCAATCAGAGATAGTTAAACAAGATAAGAAGGAGTTCTTTGAAGGTCTCTTGCATTTGTTGAGATTGACATTGCAGCTACGTAATAGTAAGACAGGCACTGATATAGATTATATGCAGTCGCCTGTGGCAGATGAAAATGGAGCGTTTTATAATAGTGATGAATGTGGTGAATCTTTGCCGGAAAATGCAGATGCCAACGGTGCGTATAATATCGCCAGAAAAGGTCTTATGATAATTGATAAGATTAAGAAGTCTGAAGATCTTAAGAAAATTGATTTGAAAATTTCTAATAAGGAATGGCTGAGTTTTGCGCAGAATAAACCATATCTAAAAGATTGATTTATGGATGATTATATCTCCATATCAACATTAAATGATTTTATCTTTTGTCCGTATTCCATATATCTGCATAATGTTTATATGGATACGGACGAAGAGATATTTCATGCTACTCCGCAGACAAGTGGTAAAATGGCTCATGAAACCATAGACAAGAAATCTTCAAGTTCTTTGAAAAATGAGATTCAATCATTGCCGATATCTTCCGATGAATTAGGTGTGATGGGAAAAATAGATATATATCGTCAAAAGGAGAAACTTCTCATTGAAAGGAAAAATAATTTGAAACATATTTATAGAGGACAGTTGTATCAGATTTGGGCTCAATATTTTTGCATGACTGAAATGGGTTATGAAGTGAAAAAATTGGCATTCTACGAAATCTCAACCAACAAAATGATTACTATTGATTTGCCGACAGAAACGGAAAAGGAAGAACTTGTTTCTTTCATCGATAAATTCAAAAAATATGATCTGAGTTCTTCGTTTCAGGTAAATGAAAATAAATGTCGTCATTGCGTGTATTGTAATCTTTGCGATAAAACAAGTTTGGAAAATGTTTACTCATAAGGATATAGAACATAGGTCGATTTTTGTTATAAACTGCCTTGAAGAAAGGAAACTGAGAGTCAGTAATGGGGAACTTCTTTTAGAGGAAGTATGTGAAGATGGTAATAGAACATTAACTAAAATGCCATTCCAAAAGATATTGATGCTTTTTATAGTCGGTCATACAACCATAACTACACCTTTGATTGATAAATGCAAGAAATTCAATGTCTCAGTCGTTGTAGTCAATTTGAACCTTCGTCCGGTTTTCTATTGGTCCAATTCGGCTGAGGCGAATTATCTGCTTCGTCAGAAGCAATTCGTTTTGGACAAAAACGATATATCGATAGCGAAGTGTCTGGTTAGGAATAAAATAGAAAATCAGCTGGAGTTATTGAAAAAGACACGGATGAAGGATGAACTGACTCAAAATGCCAAACTGATATGTGAAGATATTTTAAGTAAAATTGATTTTCAGACTGATTATAATTCTTTGATGGGTTTGGAAGGAAATGCTTCTAAGATTTTCTTTTCCGCTTATTATCAGAAAAATGGTTGGGTTACACGTCGTCCGAGAGTGAAATGTGATGCGATAAATTCGACTTTGGATATCGGATACACGATTCTGTTCAATTATATTGAATGTTTCGTAAGGATGTTCGGTTTTGATGTTTATGTAGGCGTATATCATCGCTTGTGGTTTAAACGTAAGTCATTGATATGTGATTTGATGGAGCCATTTAGATGTATTATTGACAATACTGTTAGAACTGCATTTAATAGAAAACAATGCTCGGAGAAAGATTTTAGAAATGAGAAAGGAGAGTGGCGTCTGAAATTCGAAAAGAACAAGGATTATAGCAAATTGTTTTTCGATGCGCTGATCCCATATAAGACGGAAGTTTTTAAATATGTGCAGGCGTATTATAGATGTTTTATGCAAAATAAGAATATTGATTTGTATCCTAAATTTAAAATCTGATGATAGTTGTAAGTTATGATATTGCAGACGACAAACTTAGAAACAGGTTTTCAAGGATGTTAACAAAGAATGGTGCTATTAGGTTGCAGTATTCGGTATATGAACTGAATAATACCAAGCGTGTTATGGATAATCTGATGGTTAAGATTGATTATTATGCCAAGATGTTTAGTGGAGCTGATAGCGTTATTGTCTTTGATGTTGCCAATGTGAATTTGAAGAAATTCGGTAATGCCATTCATAGAGACGAGGATGTCGTATATTTCTGACATGCAGATCATGGCCTTGATATTTTTGCTTTTATGTCGTAAGTTTATGATTCATAGTTTGTTGTTGGTTCTTTGAAATAATGGGTGGGGTAAATATGTTTTTTTAGGGAATTATTTTCTTTTGTTTTAATTCTTTAATAAAGAATAATTTATATCTTTGCAAGGTCTTTAGAAGATTATGTAAAGTCTATAAAGACGATTTAATTTCTACTATTGTAGATCATACTATTACCCCCTATATCATAAAGTCTATAAAGACGATTTAATTTCTACTATTGTAGATACAGACAACCTTCCGTCGTGTATAGACGTCTATAAAGACGATTTAATTTCTACTATTGTAGATCTTATTTTTGCATTGTAAATTAAAATGTCCATAAAGACGATTTAATTTCTACTATTGTAGATGTCAGCTGTCGGTCGGTGACTGAGTAAGTCTATAAAGACGATTTAATTTCTACTATTGTAGATAGTGAAGCCCCGTCGAGTGAAGCCCCGGTCTATAAAGACGATTTAATTTCTACTATTGTAGATAAAACAAAAAGAAAAATCAATGTTTAAGTCTATAAAGACGATTTAATTTCTACTATTGTAGATTTCTTTGATTCTGAGAGTGAGCTTTTTTAGTCTATAAAGACGATTTAATTTCTACTATTGTAGATATGCTATTACGGTTGATTGGTCAGGAAGTCTATAAAGACGAATGAATTTCTACTATTGTAGATTTGTAACCCGTTTCCGGGAAATACTTCTGGTCTATAAAGACGAATGAATTTCTACTATTGTAGATTAAATACATATCTGAACTGCCTGAAGTTGAGTCTATAAAGACGAATGAATTTCTACTATTGTAGATGTGCTTGGTTGCTGAGTGAGAAAACTTGTCTATAAAGACGAATGAATTTCTACTATTGTAGATAGATGTTATGAAAGAATCCCAAGCGTGGTCTATAAAGACGAATGAATTTCTACTATTGTAGATATCGGATTCGACACCTCTACTGATCTGTCTATAAAGACGAATGAATTTCTACTATTGTAGATCTCTGAAGGCAAGACGAGACCCGAAGTGTCTATAAAGACGAATGAATTTCTACTATTGTAGATGAACCTACTTTATAAAAGACGACATCATGTCTATAAAGACGAATGAATTTCTACTATTGTAGATCTCAGCAGGTAACGGCACGACGGCGTGGTCTATAAAGACGATTTAATTTCTACTATTGTAGATTTCTACTTTAGGCGAGGTTTCTTCGTGTCTCATTCGAGACACATTCGAGACAAGTTCGGAAAACTGTAATTAAAGATTTAATGGCAGAAACCTTAGTCTCTGGTTTTTCCCTGCCGCCTTGGATAAATAGTTAAAAAGTCTACAGACAATGGACAACAATCATTGTTAATTGTACATTGTAAACTGTTAATTCTTAAGGCAGCCAAGAGGAATTATCTTGACACCATCTTCACGGGTATAGGCAAATTCACCGCCTGTCAATACAATGAGAAGATCCGGTTCTCGAAGAGGTATTTGTCTCTCGGTTTTATTTTTCTCACGGATTAATTTTTGTATCTCAAGCAAATGCTTTGCACCTTCATCAATGTCTCTGCTACCAAGTTTACATTCAATCAGTGCATATCGCTGGTCGTCAAGATGTAGAACTATGTCAGCTTCAAGTCCATACCTGTCGTGGTAATAAGAGACTTTACCTCCCATAGATTGAGAATAGACCTTTAAGTCGCGAATACACATGCACTCAAAGACGAATCCAAATGTCTTCAAGTCTAATTCGAGAGTTTTAGGAGATGCGCCTATAGCTGCTACAGCAATGGATGGGTCTATAAAGCATCTTTTTTTACCTGATCTTATTGCAGATGCAGAACGAATGGCTGGACACCATGCATCAATATCTTCTAATACGAATAAACGTTTTAATGCGTCAACATACTCATCGAAAGTTGTCTGCGCTGTTGTTTCCATTTCTGCTTTTACATCTTCTAACATTGCGGACTTCTTTGCCAAAGTGCATAGATTTCGAGCATAAGAACGTAATATAAGTCTGGTTAACTCCGGGTTGCGTTGCACATTGTCAATATTCGAGATGTCTTCATTGCAAACCTTGTTTAAATAGTCTTTTGCTATAAGCAGTTTTGCTTTTTCACTTGTTACACTTAATGAATCAGGCCAACCGCCCCTACAAGCTACCATAATCAGTTCTTCAATAGATAGTTTGGATGTAATGCCGTCAATGTCTATATCTTTATTATCAAACAACTCGAGAAAAGATATCTCACCTGAAGATTCTGTCGACTCATACAAACTCATTGGATACATTGTCATTGTGGAGATTCTGCCAGTTCCAGTATGCATCCTTCTTTCCTCTTCTGGAATATCCTGTTCGTTCTTTTTCTTTATAACTGTAGAACCAGTAAGAATAAACTGACCTTTAAGTTTCCTCTGGTCAACAAGGGTTCTTACAGCATCCCATAATATTGGCGCATCTTGCCATTCATCAATAAGTCTTGGTGTTTCGCCTTTCAAAATAATAGATGGTTTTGTTCTGATTGTAGCCATATAGCCAGCTCGCTTATCTGGATCCTGCAACTTAATCACACTCTTGGCTTGTCGTTCTGCTGTTGTAGTCTTTCCGCACCATTTCGGTCCTTTGATTTGTACTGCTCCAAAAGCCTCTAATCTTAAGGATAGTTCCTCGTCTGCTATTCTTTTTAAATAATCCATATCAGAATTAATTTTTAAGTAGCGCAAAGATAGCAATTATTTTTTTACCATGCAACGTATCCTGTGTTTTTGTGGTGTTTTATACTTTTAATTTGTGGTTGGTTACACTTTGCATTTGCTGTAGTTTACACTGTGTTTTTGTGGTAATGGAAATGTTGTGTTTGTATTCAATCTGTCAAAGATAATAAATTTAAAGCGATTCACAACAAGCTGATAAGGCAGGCAATTAGTTATTTCGTTGTATTCAATCTGTCAAAGATACAATTCAAACTCTTCACCACAACATTTTTTTTAAAATCTCACTTCTCATTACCAAAACTTAATTTATCTTTGTAAGAGAAAATATTCATAGTATGAAAGTTAAGAGAAACATTATCAAAATTAATGAGGAATTATGTAATGGCTGTGGCTTGTGTGCTAAGGGTTGTCACGAGGGCGCATTACAGATTATAGACGGTAAGGCGCGTCTTATCAGTGAGTTATATTGCGATGGTCTCGGCGCTTGTATTGGCGACTGCCCGATGAACGCTATCTCTGTCGAGGAGAAAGAAGTGGAGGCTTATGATGAGATTGCAGTGATAAAAAGGATAATTCCTAAAGGTGATAAAGTGTTGGAAGCTCATCTTCAACATCTTAAAAATCACGGTGAGATGAATCTGCTTCAACAAGGAATACAATATCTTAAGGATAATGACATTCCTGTGCCTGCTTTGACTCAACCTCAGCCTCAAAATGTAATTCCCGTATCTCAGATGTCGGCGTTTAAACCTATGTCGGTGTCAATAAATTGGCCTGTGCAGTTGCATCTCATCAATCCGCAGTCGGGTGTGTTTAATAATGCCGACCTCTTGTTGGTGGCTGACTGCGTGGCGTACGCTAATCCGAAATTGTATTCTGAATTGTTGGTAGGGAAGAAGTTGGCGATAGCTTGTCCTAAGTTGGATGTCAATAAGGAATCATACGTTAATAAATTGATACAGATGATTGATGATTCTAAAATCAATTCTCTGACGGTCGCTATCATGGAGGTGCCTTGTTGCGGCGGCTTGATAAGATTGGTAGAGATGGCGATGGAGAAGTCGCAACGTAAGATACCGATGAATAAAATCGTTGTCAAGATTAGAAATTGAGGATGTTAAAATCTGAGAATCTGAAAAATTGAAAATCTGAGAATATAATCTGAGGAATGATATTTTTTTGATTGTATAAATAAAGGTTGTAATCTTACAACCATTTGTGTTACTTTTTTGTATATTTGCATCGTTTGTTAATCAGTCTGTATGAAATATCTGAATGTCAAAAAAGCGTTGTCAGCGTGGCGTGATATACAGCCGTTGTCTGAAAAGGATAGGGAAAGACTTAGTCGGCGCTTTACCGTTGATTTTAACTACAATAGTAATCATATTGAAGGTAATACACTGACGTATGGTCAGACGGAGATTCTGCTTCTCTTTGGTAAAGTTATTGGAGAGGCTGATATTCATGATGTACAGGAGATGACGGCGAGCAACGTCGGTCTGCGAATGATGACGGAGGAGGCTAATTTAAAGGAAACTCCTTTGACACAGAACTTTATCAGAACATTGCACAAAACCTTGCTGCGAGAAGATTACATGGTGTACAGTAATCTTCCGACAGGTGTGCAGACGAGCTATGTGATACATGCAGGGCAATATAAAACACGACCAAATAGTGTTATCACGCGATATGGAGAACGATTTGAATATGCCTCGCCCGAAGAAACGCCTGGACTGATGTCAGACCTGGTAGATTGGTATAATAAAGCGGAACAAGAAGGTAAACTTTCGCCTGTGGAATTGGCTGCGTTGTTCCATTACAGATATATACGCATTCATCCATTTGAGGACGGTAATGGGCGCATCGCCAGATTGATGATGAATTATATTTTAACTCGTCATTATTATCCGATGGTCGTGGTACGTAGTCGTAAAAAGAGTGAGTATTTAGAAGCTTTACATCAAGCTGATATTGATGTAGGACAAATTCCAAGTGATGGCGCTCATGCGGAAATCAAGGATATTCGTCCCTTTGTGAAGTATTTTAATAACCTTGTGGCAACAGAAATATACAACAATGTGCTCTTTGTTACTGAAAAAAATGAAAATGTCTGGTGGTATGATGGAGAGCGTATTGCATTCAGAACACCGAATTATACGAGGATATTAAATGCAATGCGTACTCAACCGACATTGACACTCGCAGATATGAGAGAAATAACAGGCGTCAGTGTAGCTGCGATACAAAAACTACTCGATCAACTGATTGTAAAGAAATATGTTGAACGTGGAGAAAATGGAAGTTGGAAAGTTTTTGTAACGCAATAGTTTTGTATGCTTTATATATGTAAATAACGTGCTTTGGCTATGTAATTAAATAAATCACAATATGGAAAATAAACCTAAAGTTTTGATGCTTGCTTTTAAGATGCTTTATGATTCAATGTCTGTTTCTATATTCTGAAGGCGAAATGCCAGCGACTCGCTTGAAGTATTTTCCGAAGACCGACTGCGAAGGGAAATTCAGTTCGTCGCTGATTTGTTGTATCGACATTGTTGTTGAAAGCAGCATCGATTTTGCCTCAGAAATGACATATTCCTCGATGAGCCCGAGTGCCGTCTTGCCCGTAGAATCTTTAATCACCTGCGAGAGATGCTTCGACGTCATACACATTTTGTCGGCGTAAAATGCAATCTCGCGTTCTTTCTTGTGATGTCTTTCCAAAAGTTCAGTGAACTGCGTAAATATCTCTTCCTGACGCGAGTTCGTGCCTTTGACCTCATTGACTTCATGTTTCAGATGTGAATATCCGTAAAACATCGACAAGGTGAGATGTCGTGCCGACTCAATCTTAAATTCCTGTCGCGGTGAGGCTGCGATGTTTTGTAATAACTGAAAGAATTGTCCAAAAACGTTCTCTTCGTTTTCAATCTTCATTACCGGATTTTTCATGATGGAGGATTTTAGCGGAAGTATCTCGCCGGAGTTGGCGAAGAGACTGTCGGAGAATGATCTCGACATTAAGATGACTTTGCTTCTAAGATCTTCGGAGTGTCCTGCCGACTGGTATATCTGGTCGTTAAGAACTAACAGAACCGCCGGTGCTTCAATGTGATAGTCGCGCATATTTATTTTAAGGTCGGCTGAACCTTGTTCGTAAATGATAGCCATCGTCATGTCGATTCTGAAAGGCTCATTGTCTGACGACAGTTCTGCGCGCATCGTATGGCTGTTGTCGATTAGCAGGATGTCGTCGCCAATTCTGTGGTCGGCAGGCGTTATGTCTTCGATGCTGCTGCGCCATTTGATATATGAAATCTTCCTGCTCATTTTGTCTTCTCCCTATATTCTGTCGGCGTCATGCCTGTCATTCTTTTAAAAAACTTGCCGAACACCGAGTATGAAGGAAAATGCATCATAAGACTTATCTTCAAGATACTCATGTCGGTTGATGATAACAGAGCTTTACATTCAATGATGGTTTGTCGGTCGATATATTCGTTGGCGGTAATTCCGGTCTTCTCCTTGACAATGTCGTTGAGATATTTGGAACTTACGGCAAGTCGTCCCGAATAGAATGGAATGCTTCTATTTATCTTATAGAATTTTCTTACGTCGTCGCAGAATCTGTCGAAGACTATTTCTCTCTTTTTCTTATCTTTTTCGAGATGCTCCAATTTCCTTGCGTAGAAATATAACATCGACATTGTCAGATGTTTCGCCGATTCTAAATGTGAGCTTTTGAACGAAGACCTTACGGTGTGAAGCAACACATCATAATATGTGTTAAAAGAAATTATGTTGGAACTGATGTCGATGACAGGATTTTCCAATATCATATTGTTTAGGTTGCTCGACATAAGATTGAGTGTGAAGTTGTTCGACATGATGATGGCTCTAACTTCCAAATCATCAGATGCTTCTAAGAGACAGTAGGTTTGGTTGGGCATCACAACTGCGAGGCATGGAGCTTGCAGTTGATATTCCTTTCCTTCCACGATGGCGCGACTTTCTCCTTTGTCCATCAAGATGAAAGTGGTGACATCGACTTTGCGAGGCTCGTTGATGGAATCTTTATAAGAGGCATTTTTAAGTATCAGCAAATCATCTCCGATTCTCATGTCGTCGGGAACGATGTCGCGTATCTTAGATTGCCAGTCGTAATAATTTGTCATAATCTCTGTTTTGTTTCGCAAAAATACTCAAAAATAATCATGATAGAGCGTATGATAATATATTTTAGGAAAAATATACCAATAATGCGGAAAAATGGAAAAATGCGGCGATGTTTTAAGAAGTAATTTTGCAGCGTGAAAAATCAAGAAGTAATTAACTTAATAAAATTTAACTAATCATGAAAAAAAGTAAAAGTATTAATCATCGCAGCTATTATGATAGCTTTGGGAAATCAATTAAATGCTCAATCAAAAAATGATGTCAAGAATCTCAATTACGACAGAGGTTATACATTTGATGTCGAGCTTTCATGTTCGCTTCCAACGCTTTGGGAGTTTAGTACGTCGCACGGATATAGTTTCGGTAACGGACTTTATGTTGGTGGCGGAGCAGGATTCTATGCAGAATATGTGCCTGATTATAAAGCAACACCAACACTCTATACTCCAGCATTCGCTGATGTTAAATATAATTTCTGTAACACTTTGGTAAGTCCTTTTGTCAGCCTTCAAGCAGGTGTCGATATTGATGTCAGCAATGTTGGCGTGGGAATCCATGTAAATCCGGCAGTGGGTTTAGACATATCGAGATTTTCAATCAACTTCGGATATGATATGCGTCACGGAGTTTGGAAACATGGCAAAGGAATCGACAGCCATTATTTCAAGATTGGAATCGGAGTTACTATTATGTAATTAACAATTGACAATTAACAGTTAACAATTGATAGTTAACAATTGACAATTATTGAGAAATAAATAATATTATGAGTGAATATAAATTAAGGGGACTTCTATAAATTACTTTTCGAAAGATTTATGAATTTATCTTTGAGAAGATTTTTGTATTTCTTGAAAGAGCATAGCGAGCTATGTGATTGAAAGAAAGACGAAAAGATTCCAAAGAGAAACATAAATCTCGA
>JAZNSO010000007.1:0-98050 GCA_045591245.1 Bacteroidales bacterium | reverse complement strand
GCAAAAACAATCACGACTTTGCAGATAAGACTTCCTCTTAACAACGAAGTCATCTCCAAAGTCATGATCATGAAACGTCACAAGGTAATCGAAAGATTATTCAATGAAAATTTTTGGGTGACGCAATGACGAAGTCAGGAGCTAAGTCAAAGTCCCACAAATTCCACAGATGTTCACTGATTCTTTCTGTGTTAATCTGTGCCAATTCGTGGGACATAATTTCTTCTCCCACAAATTCCACTGATGTTCACGGATTCCTCAATTTTCAGGTTTTCAGGTTTTCAGTTTCTCAGATTTAAAAATCGCTTCGCTTTATTCTGAGACGGGGCGAACGGACCGACCGAGGCTGCGACCGTTCCAACCCACGCGCTGAGTACCACTACCGAAGCGAAGGCCGTACGCGCCATTGCCATCGCCCCCGTCCGGCGAAGAACTCCAATAGTCTCCGTACTCTCCGGCGCGGCAGAGCGATGACCCGTAACGGTAGCCCGCAGCAGGAAGAAAGATGCTGTTACCGTTAGGTCCCGTAACCTTGTAGCCTTTAACGCCGTTCTGTGTAGTCCATTTCCAAGTGCATTTATTCGTTAATTCTTCTAATTCCGCTTTCGTTGGCAGTCTCCATGTGCCGCCCCAGTTGGCTCGTGCCGCATCGTATTGTGAGTTGCCTCTTATATCATTCATTCGCTTACCGTATGTCTTACTATTACTTTCTGTATATGAAGACTTAGTGCTTGTCTCTCCCCATGCGTAGTAGTTGCCGTAGTCTTCAGGTTTGCTTGCGCCAACATTGCAAGTCGCCCATTTAACACTTAAGCCCAAGTCAACGTATTCGTGGCCGTTGATTGTTCCACTTATATCTTGTGAGGCATTCCCAGATGCCTGTTGTCTGTTGACAGTTGTCTGTTGACTATTCCCCGAAGCCTGTTGTCTTACACCACCCAAAAGACTAAACGCTAACTCATTGCAGCCTCTCTGTATGGCATCTGCATTTATAGAAATCAATTTGTTATCTGTGCGCTCTGTCTTGGCAGTCTCAACATCAACAATCTTCGCTGTAATGAAGAGATTGTTGGCATCAGCTTTTGCAGCCTCTGCTATCAGCACGTACGACGCTCCTGTCATCACGCCGATACGTTTAATCTGATCCTCGCTAACCATACCTGTACGCTGGAAATCGTGTTCCGACATAATCTGGTCAATATCGGTTCTGTCGTAGGCTTCATATCCTGGTGTATTGGTAATGGCTTTCGTAAGGTTTGCTCTCAACATCAGCTCGTGCACATAATCCACCTTGTTCTCCTTGTCGACGGTCTCTAAGATAGCCACTTTCTTTACGTTCTGCGCCATCATGGAGAAGGCTGCAAAGAAAAGAAGCATGGTCAAAAAACACTTTTTCATCATTTTATATTTTCAGTAACTAAATTAATAATCTTAGGTGTTATCTTTTTATAGGCGTCTCTTGCAGCTTCCTTGAAGTCGCGTGTGTGGGCGCCTTTTTCTGTAATCATATCCTCATAGACTCTCTGTGCCGTCATAACTTTTTCAAGCGTTATCTCAGCATCGACGTATGAGAAATAGCTTGAAGTGCTACCATAATCCACCTTATTATATTCGCGGCTGTTAGCATTGACGGTTATCGCCCAGTCGGCTGCACTCTTGTCATCCACAAAGTTACATTCCATTGTGTTAGACAATGCGGCTTTCAGTTCCTTTGAAAGATTCATGTAATTCTGTCCGAACATATCGGCTGCGCATTGCACGTAGATGTCGGTTCCGTATTTCATGTCGGTAATCTTTCTCTTCGTTGTCTGTTCCAGTTCGTTATGTCTTTGCAACACGCTTTGAAGCTCGTATTCAGGACAGTCGAAGACAGTGAGGAAGAATATCGGCTTTTCAAGTTTCTTAAATTCATTGTCAGTTTTTGCTATCTCTTCTTCAGCTTTGGCAATAAAGCCCGTCTCGATATAATCATCTGCAATGGCAATATGTTTCTCCACCGCAGAGAAGACCACGTCAATCTGTCTCTTATAGAAACGGACGGCATCCTCTTTGTTTATATATGCCATCACATACATCTTATTTGAATGAGGATTAAAATGCGACTTTGTAAGCACGAGATTCACATCAATATCTGTTGCATAAGTCGTTTTTCCTTTTACGGAAGAATTGCCTTCAACCTTAATCTGAATTTGTTTTGCTATATTGGTTCTTGCCACTTCGAGGAGAGTGTTCACGAGTTCAGTATCCGACCTATCAGCATTTTTTCTCTCGCTTTGTATGTCGTAGATAAAATTATGGGAGGTGAAGTTTTTCCATTCGTCGGGATATTTATCCAAAGCCTTCGTATTATTATAATCGTCAATCATCTTTGCTAAATCCTGCGAAGTGAGAGGATAAAGGATATAATAGTCGTAATAAGATTCTTTGGTTTTCTTATTATAGTAGCGTTCCCAATATATTTGAGCCTTCGACAGGCTGATGCCTTGTATAGCCGGCATCTCCGCTATTTCGACAGAGGTAGTGCTTTGAATATTCTCCGAGTACACGCTTTTGCCGTCTTTGATTTCCTCTTCTTTCGTCGTATCAGTCTTACCTGTCACTTTCACGGCTATAGACGAGGCGATATTCTCACGAAGCGATGTCATTGCTGCATTTTCAGCTTCTTTTAAGGTCGGCATTCTGTTGGCTTGCACCATTAATACATCTCTGACATTACTCTCTGTAACCCAATTAGGTTTCTCTTTAGGATTTTGTTCTGCAAGCTTGAAGTCATTCTGAGCGAACGACAACAAAGGCAGCAGCAACATCAATAGCAACAAACTTTTCTTCATAATCATCGAAACCATTAAATATGATACAAACTTTCTTCAACTGCAAATATAAATATAATTAGTGTTGGTATTGAATAATGATGAAAATAAAAATGAGAAGACAAAAAAAGGAGTCGCCGTTTTTAACAGCAGCCTCTATCTTTAGTCTTTCGTCTTTAGACTTTAGACTCCCAAAACAGCATAAACATTTGTTTAATATTCAAGGTATCATAGATACATCTGTAAATAGCAGTCTCTAAGCGTTAGGGATTGGAGCGGCATCCTTTTGGAGCGTAGCGGAAAAAGATATAGCGGAAAGCCCGACGGCGCAGCCGGAACGCCCAAGATTATTAGAATCTGAGAACCTGAAAACCTCAGAATCTGAGAACCTCTTATTGTCAACTATAAATTGTTAATTGTAAATTTCATTCAACCAAGTTCGTGTCAGGCAAGCCACGTCCGTACAGGATTTCATCATGCAAAAAAATCTTTAGACTTTTATCTTTAGACTTTAGACTTTTATTATCTTTACAACCTAAATTATTACAATCATGAAAAGAGGTTTCGGCAGTGACAATCATTCTGGTATTTGTCCGGAGGTTTTAAAGGCAATTTCTGATGCTAATGTAAATCACGCTCTTGCGTATGGCGACGACGAATATTGCGCGAGGGTGGAAAATATATTCAAGGAGAATTTTGGAGAGCAGGCTTCTGTGTTTTTCGTCTTCAACGGCACAGGTGCCAACACTTTATGTATCGACGCTATGTGTCGTTCGCATGAGGCTGTGGTGTGCGCGGAGTCCGCTCATGTCAATGTAGATGAATGTGGCTCAGTGCAGCGCGTGGTGGGCTGCCGTCTCCTCACGGTAGCGACACCAGACGGAAAACTTACGCCTCAACTTGTTAAGACGCAGCTTCATGGATTCGGCTTTGAACATCATTCTCAGCCTAAGGCGATAACGATAACACAGTCAACAGAGCTTGGTACTTTATATACTTTGGAAGAGATTAAGGCACTTGTCGATCTCGCTCACGAATATAATATGTATCTTCATATCGACGGAGCTCGCCTCGCAAATGCAGCTGTCTCTCTTGGCTGCTCCTTCAAAGAGATGACCACCGATTTAGGTGTAGATGTTATCTCCTTCGGCGGAACGAAAAACGGTTTGATGATAGGGGAGGCGATAGTGTTCTTAAATCCGGAACTTGCTAGAGATTTCAAATATCGCAGAAAACAAGCGTTGCAGCTTTGCAGTAAGATGCGTTTCTTGGCGGTTCAGTTCGAGGCTTATTTCAAAAATGAACTTTGGAAAAAGAACGCTGAGCATTCTAATAGAATGGCACAACTTTTATATAACAAAGTGAAAGATCTTCCACAACTGAAGGTGATGTATCCCGTACAGGCTAACGGCGTTTTCGTGCAGCTGCCTCGCGAGATATGGACAGAGTTGCAGAAACATTATTTCTTCTACGACTGGGATTATGACAATGACGTGGTGAGATGGCTCTGCTCTTTCGATACAACGGAAGAAGATATAGAGGCTTTTGTAGAGAAAGTTAAAGAATTGACAATTAACAATTAACAATTTTAAGGTTGAGAAGCGTCAAATCCAGTACGTTTTACACAGATTACACATATTGTACAGATTGCACGGATTGTGAATTATGAATCATGCATTATGCTTAAAGTCATCAGACTCAGTATTTCTTTCGCATCTAAATCCTCTCCCTTTACGGTAATTTGTGCTTTTTCGTAAAACGGCATGCGCTCGCCATAATGTCGCTCCACATATTCTAACAATTGCTCCTCGCTTTTGCCTTCGATGAGCGGTCGTTTCTTCTTGGAATTGAGCAGCCTGACGACGGCGGTCTTTGTCGATACCTTTAAAAATACAGTCGTGCCATTGGCGTTCATCCATTCCATATTATCGTAAAAACAAGGCGTGCCTCCGCCCGTGGCGATAACGGCGTTTTCATATTTTACCGTCTCTTTCAACAGCTGCGACTCTAACTTACGGAAAGCGGCTTCGTCGTATTTATGAAAAAAATCCTGAACCGAAATCTTGTACTTCTCTTCGAAAAGACGGTCGAGGTCATACGTCTCCCATGAAAGCAACTTGCCTAACTGCTTCAGAGCCGACGACTTCCCCGAACCCATATAACCGACGAGATAGATTCTTTTTAATTCATAATTCATAATTCATAATTCATAATTATAAGAGACGTGTCAATGTGTTTTGTTGCAGGAAACATTGACGCGTCTCTACATTAATTTTCAATTATCAATTTTCAACTTTCAATTCCAACAACACAATATTTTCTACATGGTGTGTATGCGGGAACATGTCGACTGGCTGTACGGCTTTCACTTCGTATTTTGCATCGAGGAGTTGAAGGTCGCGGGCTTGTGTGGCTGGGTTGCAGCTGATATAGACAATTTTCTTAGGTTGTATCTTGAGAAGCTGTTCCACGACTTTCTCGTGCATACCTGCGCGTGGCGGGTCGGTGACGACTAAGTCAGGACGTCCGTTGCTTTCAATAAATTCATCGGTAAAGACTTTCGCCATATCGCCGGCGTAGAACTTCACATTATTAATATTGTTAAACTCGCTGTTGATCTTAGCGTCAGCGATGGCTTCCTCGACATATTCGACGCCAACGACGTTTTTTACGAATCTCGCGAAATATAATGCTATCGTTCCCGTTCCAGTGTAGAGGTCATACATCAGCTCGTCGCCTTGAACATCGGCGAGGTCGAAGGCTGCTTTGTAGAGTCGCTCGCCTTGATAGACGTTAGTCTGGAAGAACGACACAGGTCCGACTCTGAACTTCAAGTCGTCGTGACCTTCACGCGGTGCTTTCATCGTCTCGATGAGACATTCTTCGCCATAGACGTTTTCAAAAGGAAGGTCAGTGATGATGTCGTTGAACTTGTTGTTGATGACTAACATTATCGAGATGATTTCAGGGAAACGTTTCTGTAGTTCAGGAATCATCACGTTTCTCACCAAGTCGTTTTCTTCGTTGATGACGACTATTACCATGAACTCGCCTTTGCCGTTGCAACGAATCACTACGTTACGCATCAGACCTTCGTGAGCGCGGACGTTATAATAAGATAATTTATGTTCTAAGGTGAAATCTTTGATAAACAAACGAATTGCGTTGGAAGGCTCTTGTTGCAGATAACATTTCTCTATGTCGATGACTCTGTCGAACAATCCTGGGAGATGATAGCCGAAACCTTTCACAGCTTCCTCGTCGTGAGTTCCTGCCGGTGCGCCGTCGATGAGCCACTTGCGATTAGAGAAGCTGTATTCCAATTTGTTACGGTAGAAATATTGTTTCTCGGAACCTAAGATAGGGGAGATCTCAGGATATTCCACTTTCGCTATTCTGTCTAAATTATCTTTGACTTGTTTCTGCTTATAATAAAGCTGCCACTGATAATCAATGTGCTGCCATTTGCAGCCGCCGCACAGTCCGAAGTGCTGACACACAGGCTCGACGCGTTTGTCGGAGGCTTGTTTAATATTGATAATCTTGCCTTCGAAGCAGTTTTTCTTTTTCTTGAACACTTGAATATCCACAATATCGCCTGGAGCTCCGAAAGGGATAAACACTACTTTCTCATCAGGTTTGGCAACGCTCATGCCTTCAGCGCCAGCGTCGATGATGCTGACGTCTTCTAAAAATTCAGCTTGTCTAATTTTTTTCTTCATAGCGCAAAGATAATAAAAGACAACAGACAACGGACAACAGACAACGGATTTTTTTTGATGAAAGATTAAGACGTTAAAATGTTAAAATCTTTTATGAATATGACATTTTATGTCAGCAAACTCAAATCAATATCAGGAACTATAACATCTGCCATACTGTCTTTTATTAGAAATCCCATATAAAGAGGTATTGTTAGCACTTCTTCTTCACGACCGACATTATAATTTCCAAGTTTAATGGCATTGTTGATATGATAAACATTCTTGTTTTTTAAAATTGTTCTTAGACTTTTTGTTTTGCCTGATTTTGCCTTGACTTCAAGCACTACGCATTCGCCCTTGTATCGCACAAGAAAATCCAACTCCAAACCACTATCTTTATGGAAATAGTACAACTTCTGTCCTGACTTACAAAGAAAATCAGCCATGAGATTTTCAAATATTGCGCCTTTATATCCCAGAAGATTGCCCTTTAAGATGTCTGCCTGAGTACCATAATCAAGCATGGCAACAAGTATCCCAATATCAGCGGTGTATAGCTTAAAACATTCTTTCATGGAATTTCCCTCTAATGGCAACTCCGTAATCTGCGTATTGTAACATCTCTTAACCAATCCTGCGTCCTCAAGCCATTGGATACTGCCCGTGTATTGAGACGCCCGTCCACCTTTACGTATTGCAGAATATTGGAATTTTTTATTTTCTTTAGACAATTGTTTTGGTATGGATTCAAAACATTCGCGGATACGAACTTTGTCGACATCGTCAGCATACTTGATCATGTCTTCTTCATATTCAGATATAAGATTTCGCTGAGTTTGATATGTGAGTTCAATGTTTCTGGTTTCTAAGAATTTATTTACAACTTCAGGAAGACCTCCAACAATGACATATCTGTACAAAAGTTCCATCATGACTTTATGGATGCCTTCTGGGACTGTTGTTTCCTTTTCAAAGCATGATTTTACCGTGTCAATAACCTTATCATTTATTCCATTTGCCCACAAAAACTCCTCAAAATCTAATGGATACATTTCAACCACAGTTTCGTATCCTACAGGAACAGAGTCTTGTCCGTCTTCCGCTTTCTTTCCATATCCTTTCACTCCCAAGAGAGAACCTGTTGCAATGACATCAAAGCGACCATCTATTTGAAATGATTTCAAAGCCGTTCTTGCTTCTCTGCATTCTTGAATCTCATCAAGGATTATACAGGTTTTTCCGCTGATGAAACGGCTACCTGGAATCAGGGCGGATAAGTTCAGTATTATTGTATCGACATCGATATTACCCGTAAAGGCAGACTTTTTATCAGGCTCGAGGATGAAATTCATATAAATCACACTCTCATAATTCTCTTTTGTGAATTTTTGGACAATATATGTCTTCCCACATTGACGGATTCCTTTTATAACTATTGGCTTCTTATGTTCGGATTTTTTCCATTCAGCCAAAATGGACTCGATTTTTCTTCTAAGCATTGTTTGTATATCTTATTTGTTGGCAAATTTACACTTTTTTCAATGAATAAACAAGATATTTTACACTTTTTCCAACGAATAATTTGGTGTGATTACATTTTTTTCAATGAATCTAAGAAAATATACTCTTTAATGCCTGCGGCGGTAAACAGACAACAGATTATTTTTGATGAAAGATTACGTTGTTAAAATGTTAAAATCTTTTATGAATTAATTGACACATGCGACCTCAACGATTATTATTTTCTGGAGAGTGTTCAAGTATTATGACGTGCCAAAAAATATTTGCAATAGTCGTCTGCCATATAAAAAAATCAATAACTTTGTTGTCGGATAACATAAGGTTTTGTTCTTGTTGTTAGCACTTTAAAGATACAAAAAAATATCGTTATGTTATTAATTTTTAATGAATAATTTTATGTCGAATTCATGTTGTCTTTAATTTTTATAAAATGAAACACATAGTTTTAACAATATTATTCCTATTCTCGATGTTCGTCTGTCAGTCTCAGAATCATAGGGACGGCTGTGGATACCATGCCACAAACGAACTCGGAATCTCATTCCGTTCGGAATATTATTGCTGTCCTGAAGAAGGATGTGAGCATATTATGGAATTTTGTGATGATTGTCGGAAATCATATTATATCAATGGATTGCCAATATCTAAAAATGAAATAATTTCTCTTAAATTAAAAAATAAAGATTTGAATATTTGGGATTGCATGTTTTATCCGAAGCAAACAGAAGATGATTGCATTTCTGAAGTCGAATTTCACATATCAACAAAACTACCAATTTATATGAATGGAACTGAATACTCGGAACAGAATACCGATGTTGACGAAGAATTAAAGGATAAAACATTGAATTTCAAAAAAGAAAAAGAGAGATTTAAAAAGAAGATAATGGTTAAATACGAAAACGAGAAATAACATGCGAAACCTCTTTAGTTTTAACATTATGAAAAAGATAACATTGATATTCCTGTTGTTTGCAAAAATGAAGCAAACATTTTTAACATTAGCATTTATCTTCTCATTATCAGTTTGTTTCTCTCAAACAAACAAGAATTTATTCTTGGATATGAGATTATCAACAGATACCATCTATGCTTCAAATGATATTTTTACAATATCAGCACAAATTAAAAATATAGGTTTCTTCCCCAAAAAATTATATACGAATGGATGTATATCTGAAAATGTGAAAAATCAAAGTGTCAATGATGGAGAAATGTATATCGTTGTTAAGAAAAATGGAAAGGAATATAGATACTATGAATCTGTGATTTTAAATAAACATGATTTGCCACGAAAACGAATACTTTGGTTGTGGCGTAAAATTAAATTCCGACATGATTTCTACATGAATCGTTTTATTTCGACAGAGCAGAAATTACAAGGAATAACGAAAAACGAAGATTTCGGAGAATACGAAATACAAGGAGTCTTCGTTACTGAATTTAACGACACCATTCGCTCGGAAGTGAAGAAGATCTGGTATTTGGAGAAATGAAAACAAACAATAAGAATTTATATCATTAGAAAGTCATGAAAGAATTGCAAATAGAAAATGTCAGTTCTATTTTAAATCATTTTTATTTTTTAATATACGAACATTATTCGGTGAAGGATATGACAATAGGATTGAGAGCATATCCTTCTGTGGTTTTCAAAAATCATCAATTGGGGCTTACTGTCAATATTTGTGGTTCTGATTTGGGTTGTGGAGGTGATGATTATGAAGTCTACATTATAAAGAAACGATTGTTCTCGACAAAAATCATAAGCGTTTCCAAATTGATGGACGCAAGCGAAATCTGGAGTAAAAAGGAAAGAAATATCTCTAATTATTCTTCCTTCATTCAACAGAATCTTATGCCAGTGATCAGAGGAGAGAAATGGGAATAATGTTTAATTGAAAATTTTAACCTTATGAGAAAGATATTATTATTTATTATCATCACCTTAAAAGTTCAGATTTTATTTGCTCAATATGATTATGTACAAATCAATTTAGAGTTCGCTGACAACAAAACTCAATTCGGAAAGTACAGGATCAGTATGTATAAAAATCTTGATTCTTGCTTTGTTGGAATTAAACACAATCCTGTTCTTGACAATACAGCCCCAGAAACATGGCTTAAACGAGATCATGACACGATTTTAGATATAGACGAAAGTAGCTTTATCAATATTGTTGAAAAATGTATCAATCTTCCATCTAAGGAAATCATACTTGGAACGAATCCTACTAATCCATTGCTCCCGTGTGCTGGAGTTAACTTGGAGATAAACATAATTGGTCAGAAGATTGAATATAATATATATTCACCATCAGAAGACACCAAAGAACGAGGTCTTGAAGAGTTTTATGAAGTGTGCAGAGATATAATTGAATTGTCAGGAATGAAACCTAAAAAGTTTTTATAAAATGAAACACATAGTTTTAACAATATTATTACTTTTATCAATAACGGGTTCTTCTCAAGTCACAGATGAGGAATGGCTTGTTGATTATTTAGGTTATAATCTAATTGAAATAACAACATACGAGATGGAAATAGGCATTTCACCAGAGTGCTTCTCTGCCATACCTATCAGTTGTTATCTCAATCTGTATCAAGACGGATATTATTATATAGAGGCAAGTTATAACACTTCTGATGATATGGTTACGGGATTTGTTATATCGGATGGAGAATATGTTTTTAATGATAGTATCTTAATCCTAAATGATTCATACGGGAAGGCTAATATGAAATTCATAAAAAGAGGCGATGATTTATACCCAATAGAAGTCTATTATTTTATGAAAGAAAAGCCTATGCACTTTTGTCGTACGGAAAAAGTGAAAGATAATAAGCAATATATAGAGTTTAGAAATGCTACAGAGTCGGAGGGCAAAGAAAGAATTGAACGATTTGCCTCAAAATATAACAAAGAAAAATATCAATTAAAATATGGTAAATATTCAACAGAAGATTGGAAGGGCACAACAGAATTATATTTGAGAAGGGAAAAGTCATATTTGTTGAGATGTATGGATTTCGTTATCTCAAGGGGAGAATATGAGGTTAAAGATAATATATTGATATTAAAAGATGAAGATTTAAATTGTGAATATGAATTGCTTATCGGGGAAGACTGCCTTATGAGCAAAAGAATTCCTACAGAATACGGATGCCTCTTAAAATACGAAAACGAGAAATAACATGCGAAACCTCTTGAGTTTTAACATTATGAAAAAGATAACATTGATATTCCTGTTGTTTGCAAATATGATTGTAAGCGGTCAGATTTCAGAAATTTGTTTGATGCCGCAAGATTATACATCCCTCGTTATACGTTTATTACCAAATAAATAATTATATCTATGAAAATAAACGTCTATAAAATTTTAATTATAGCATATTCAATCATTTTGGTTTGGGGGTTCGTCAAGCAAGTGGTGTCATTCTATTACCATGATTTGGGTTATGCGGATATGGTATGGTCATTGGTCCCTGACGATTTGGAATGTCCTCAATACGATATCCATACAAATGAAATAACAAACGGTGTAGCGGAATGGGAATACACGGATTATATCCCGAAAAGATTATACAAAGTTCATAAATGGTTCGATCGTAATTATAAAGACTGGGGAATGGATGGATACCTGATAATGAATATGATATTGTTTTTTCCGATGTTAATCTGTTATTATAAAAATAAAACAAAACCATATTTCCCTATAGTCATGTTTGTAACAGCAATGATATTTGCTAAGTTTGTAATGAAATGGAATATCTTATCTTTAATTTTAACCTTATGAGAAAAATATTATACATATTATTATGCATCATGTTTGTCAGCAGTTGCAAGGAACATAAACTTAGCAATTATGGCATTGAATTTCATGACAAGGAATGTAAAATATATCTAGATAAAGATAAAAATTACACCATAAGTGTAGAGGGACAAGAAAGTCAGGATATGTTTTTGTAATGTTTTTGTCTTACGGAAAATATGAGCGTCATAATAATAATTTATTTTTATATGACGACGAAGGTTTTGAGATGTCATTTAAGATTAAGGAAAACAGACTCTCGCCTAAAGAATCTTTTGCATTCATGAAAGGTAATGAGATGGAATCTCGCTATATACATCCAGATGAAGCGTATCTGTATAGATATGATTCTGCACATCTTGAAAGAAAAACACAAATTATCAATGACTTTGAAAATTCATCCATAGGTGGCACTTTTAAATGTGGTACTTATAATCACAATGGCGGTAGAAGTTCTATCAAAATCAATGAAGATGGGACATATCAATTTATATATAAAGATTTGCTTTTGTCGAAAGGAGAATGGGAAATAGAAGATAATATATTGTATCTTTATGATTTGGATTTATCATATCGGCATGAAATAATCATAAACGGCATGACATTAATGATCAAGAAGTCTTTTGGAGATTTTGAAGCTTATGAATTTGAACTTTATGAATGAAGTGGTTTAAGGAAATAATTACGAATCTATATCATCAGAAAGTCATGAAAGAATTACAAATAGAAAATGTCAGTTCTATTTTAAATCATTTTTATTTTTTAATATACGAACATTATTCGGTGAAGGATATGACAATAGGATTGAGAGCATATCCTTCTATAGTTTTCAAAAATCATCAATTAGGGCTTACTGTCAATATCAGCGGTTCTGATTTGGGTTGTGGAGGTAATGATTATGAAGTCTACATTATAAAGAAACGATTGTTCTCGACAAAAATCATAAGCGTTTCCAAATTGATGGACGCAAGCGAAATCTGGAATAAAAAGGAAAGAAATATCTCTAATTATTCCGACTTCATCCAACAGAATCTTATGCCGGTAATCAGAGGGGAGAAATGGGAATAATGTTTAATTGAATAATTCATCTTTGGAATTTCAGAATAAAGGTAGAGACGCATCATGATTGTCAAAATTTATTTAAACGGGGAATTTATAGAAGTCCCCTAGATATTCATACATTTTTCTATTTCTTCAATGCTTGGAAGTTTGTCTTTAAGTTCATCTGGTAGTTGTTGTTTAGGAATTATAAATTCAGATATGCCTATAGGGGAGTTGATTCTTGAAAGGGCGTAATGCGCTAAAACGCTGTTCTTTTCTTTACAAATCAATAAGCCAATGGCTGGATTGTCGAGTTTGGAGTTTAATAGTTCGTCAACCATTGCTGTATATCCTGCGAGTTGTCCGACATCTTGAAAATCAAATTCTGTAGTTTTAACTTCAACAATACAATAACAGTGGAGTGGTATGATATAAAACAATAGGTCAATATATTTGTCTTTTCCTCCAGCTGATATTCTGTATTCACGACCGACAAAAGAGAATCCTTTACCTAATTCCAAGAGAAAATTTGAAAGTTTATCCATCAATTCGTCTTTTAATTCTTTTTCGGTATATTGTTCATGTAATGGAATAAAGTTAAAATTGTAAGGGTCTTTCAACATCTGCTGAGCGAGGTCTCCTTCAATAGATGGCATAGTGGTCTTGAAATTTGATAACGCTGAGCCTTGTCTTTCATAAAGATCTGTTTCTAAGAAATTTACTAATACACCACGTCCCCAATTGTTTTCCAATGTCTTGCGTACAAAGAATAAAGCTTTGTTGGAGTCGCCTTTTACTTTATCAATTATTTTCTGATGATGACTCCAAGGTATTGAAAACAATAGATTAAAATTATCGGCATCTTGCCGACAATTCTCAAATAATGGAGCATACAAGCAATAAAAATACTTTGTGTATCTTAAACTTGTTGGAGCCAAACCTTTCTTGTTGTTTAATACCTTTGATAAGTCGCGACTTAGATTTTCATAGAAACGAGAACCATATTTGTTATCGTATTTCCGTTCTTCAATGTCTTTCCCCAATTCCCAATAAAAAGCAAGAATGCCTTTGTTTATCTGCATAGAAGCTTTGATTTGACTCTGACGATAGCGCTTGCATAAATCCTGAATCCATTGCAGATAGTCGTTGTCAAAGATATTAATAGATTTATTCATGTTTAATAAGTTTCATAATAAAATTCTGATTCTTTGCAAAGATATAAATTAGAATTATATGTTTTACAAAATTAACATTTTTTAACTTTTGCGCTTTTTGTCTCATTGTCTCATAGACTTATTGACTCAAAATGCGTTAGGGATTGAAGCGGCATCCTTTACGAGCGCAGTTTACGGAGCGAGCAAAGATATAGCGGAAAGCCCGACGGCTTGCCGGAACGCCCCAATTAATGCATAATTCATAATGCATAATTCAGAATTGACAATTAACAATGTACAATTGAAAGTTGAAAAATGGTTTGAGGCAGTGAGAAATATTTACAAAATAAATCTTGAACTTGAAACTCTAAACATAAAACTGCTTTAGATTTTAACCCAAAAGTTTTAAACAAAAAAAAGTCTGTTGACTGTTGTCAGTTGTCTGTTGACTTTCGTTATCTTTGTAGAAACAAAATATCTGATAAAATGAAGATTCTTCCTGTTGAAAAGATTAGAGAAGCTGATGCTTTTACAATTGAAAATGAACCTGTTGATTCTGTCGATTTGATGGAACGTGCGGCTTCTAAGGTTTACGAATGGTTTATGAAACGCTGTAAGACAAAGGAAGTTTCCGTTAAAATTTTTTGTGGTATCGGTAATAATGGAGGCGACGGTCTCGCTCTCGCTCGTATGCTTTTCTTCACGGGAATAATACCGCAGGTTTTCGTCGTGCGTTTTTCTGATAAAATGAGCCGCGACTGTGAGGTGAATTTCAATCGTTTGAAAGAAGAAACCGAGACTCCAATGTACGATATTTTCTCCGAGGACGACTTCCCTTTGATAAATGATAAGGATATTGTCGTTGACGCTATCTTCGGTTCGGGATTGAACAGAAATGTCGATGGCTTCGCCGCAGAACTTATTTCACATCTGAATAATAACAACGCAATCAGAATCGCAATCGATATTCCATCGGGACTTTGGGAAAGACAACGAGACAACGAGACAACGAGTCAACAAGTAGAGACGCGTCAATTACACCATGAAAATAAGCAATATGTAATTGACACGTCTAAAAAATACAACAGTCAACCGTCAATCTTCAAAGCCGATTACACATTGAGTTTCCAATTTCCAAAGCTCGCTTTCATGTTTCTGGAAAATGATGTCTATGTAGGACAGTGGGAAATTTTAGATATTGGATTACATAAAGATTATATCGATAATGTTGAGACTTTGAATTTCTACACTACGGAAGATATGGCGATGCCGATATTGCGCAAACGTACAAAGTTCTCGCATAAAGGCACTTACGGTCACGCTTTGTTGGTGGTGGGTTCTTCGGGCAAGACAGGTGCCGCTCTTCTCTCAGCGGAGGCGTGTCTCAGGACAGGTGTCGGACTTCTTACGGCTCATCTTCCGAAAGATGCTTTGCTCCCGATGCAGATCTATCTCCCCGAAGCGATGACGAGTATCGATAAGTCTGAAACGCATTGTACTGAAATTGAAGATATTCTTCCTTATACAGCAATCGGTGTCGGTCCTGGTTTAGGAAAAAATCCTGAGACGGCAATTCTTCTGAAGAAGATAATTCAAGAGACGACGCAGCCTTTGGTGTTGGACGCCGATGCTCTGAATATAATCGCTGATAATCCGACCTGGATTTCATTCTTGCCGAACAACACTATTCTTACGCCGCATCCAAAGGAGTTCGAGCGTTTGTTCGGAAGGACTTACAATTCATACGAGCGTCTTGAACTTCAGAGAAATATGTCTGTTACGCATAATATCATCATTGTGTTGAAAGGCGCGCATACAGCCATTACATTTCCTAATGGAACGTGTTTCTTCAACTCTACGGGAAATCCTGGAATGGCGACGGCTGGCAGCGGAGATGTTCTCACAGGAATGATATTATCGCTTCTCGCACAACGTTATTCTCCTGAAGAATCTGCCTTGCTCGGCGTCTATCTTCACGGAAAAGCCGGCGACAAAGCTGCAAAGGAAATAGGGGAGAACGCTATGATTGCGAGAGACATAATTGGAAATTTAAAATTGAAAACTGAAAGTTGAAAATTTGTAAAGATGCGTCGACGACACCAATAAAAATAAACAATATGTTGTTGACACGTTAAAAATATATTGACAATAATTTTAATCTTAAAAAATAATAACTATGTTACCGAAATCGATATCACAAAGGTTAGTAAAAAGTGAGGATCTTAATCATCATAAGACTTTTTTTGCAGGTAGATGCGCTGAATGGTTTGTCGAGACTTCATTCATCGCTGTTGCGGAATATATTAATCCACAACATATTGTTTGTCTGAAAGTTCATGGTTTGGAATTCCTTCATCCTATATATGCAGGCGACGCTCTTTCTATCGAGAGTACAGTCATTTCTAACGGAAAAAGTACTTTGACGGTTTACACGAAAATAACTTGTAACAAAACACCTGACAGAATATTCTGCGACGGATTCGCTACTTTTGTTCACGTCAATGACGATACTGTGCCTCAACCTCACGGAATTGTCATCGTTCCTACAACAGAGGAAGAAGCAAGATTGCAGGAAGAAGCTAAGAACTTAGTATTGAAGTCAAAAGAGAAAAAATGAAATTTGGCTGTCAGCTGAGTTGAACATCACGATGTGAAAAAATGTGGATGAAGTCTGTTGTCTGTTGTACGTTGTCTGTTGACATTAAAAATTATTTCTTTTGTAAAACAATTTTAAAATATTCTCGTTAGATTTAGTAAAATGGCTATGGATGAAGTCTGTTGACTTTTGTCCGTTGACTCTAATAAAAAATGACTATGGTAAAAACAACAATTCTTTGGGCTGACGATGAGATAGAACTTCTCAGACCGCATATAATGTTTCTGGAAAAGAAAGGTTATGAGGTCATTACGACTAATAACGGCAGCGAAGCAATAGACTTGGTTCGTGAGCGTCATTTCGATATAGTTTTTTTAGACGAGCAGATGCCTGGCATTTCAGGTGTCGAGACTTTGGAAAGGATAAAAGTCGAATATCCTAATCTTCCTATCGTGATGATTACCAAGAGTGAAGAAGAGAGTATCATGGAAGATGCCATCGGAAGCAAGATAGCCGATTATCTGATAAAGCCTGTAAATCCCAACCAAATTTTACTTTCTCTTAAAAGAAATCTTGAACAAAAACAGCTTGTTGATGAGAAATCGACTTCAAAATATCAGCAGGAATTCCGTAAGATAGGAATGGAAATTAACAACAATCTGAATTATAACGAATGGATTGATGTTTATAAAAACCTGACTCGTTGGGAGTTGGAACTTCAGAAATCCAACGACGATGGTATCAAGGAAATCCTTTCTATGCAAAAGTTGGAGGCTGACAATCTTTTCTCTCGTTATGTTGAACGTAATTACGTAAATTGGGTTCACCCAAACACTGACGACAAGCCGACTCTTTCTCATACCTTGATTCGCGATAAGGTGATTCCGCATCTTGATGATAATGATAAACCATTGTTCGTCATACTTATAGATAACCTTCGTTATGACCAATGGAAGTCGATACAGACTTTATTGGAACCTTATTTTAGAACAGAAAACGATGACATCTATTATAGTATCTTGCCTACAACAACCCAGTATGCGCGTAACTCAATTTTTGCAGGATTGATGCCTTTGGAAATAAAACGTCGCTTCTCTAAATATTGGGTCGATGAGGAAGATGAAGGTACTAAGAATCAGTATGAAGGAGAATTACTTGGAGAACAGTTGCGTCGTTTTGGAAAGAACATAAGATATTCGTATAACAAAGTTCTTAATCTCGCGGCAGGAAAGAAACTTGCTGAGCAGATGTCGAATCTTATGCAAAACAAACTCAACGTGATCGTGTATAATTTCGTTGATATGCTGTCGCACGCTCGTACGGAAATGGAAATCATCAGGGAACTTGCGGCTGACGAGGAAGCTTACCGTTCGCTGATGCTTTCGTGGTTCGAACATTCTTCGCTCTTCGACATCATGAAATTCATCTCGCATAAAAAATGTGATGTCATCGTTACGACCGACCATGGTTCGGTGTGGGTGAAAGACGCTGTCAAGATTCTTGGCGATAAGGCTGTCAATACGAACTTACGTTATAAATATGGCAAGAGCTTGAAATATAATGCTAAAGAAGTCTTTGAAGTCCGTGATCCAGAAAAGATTTTCTTGCCGAAAGTGAATGTGAGCACATCGTATGTCTTCTGCCGTTCCAACGATTTCTTCGCTTATCCAAACAATTTCAATTATTACGTAAGTTATTATAAAAACACATTCCAACATGGCGGTATCTCTATGAATGAGATGTTGATTCCTGTTGCCTTCCTCACAAGTAAATAATTTTTAACAATGCAAGATATAACATTTGAAATTAACAATATAGACGATTTATCACAAGTATCTGAATTGCTGATAAAATGGCGCGACTATTCCAATATCGTAGCTCTTTATGGTACGATGGGCGCAGGGAAGACGACGCTTATAAAAAATCTTTGTAACAAACTTGGAGTCAGCGATGAAGTCAATAGTCCTACTTTTGCTTTAGTTAATGAATATCAGACAGATACGCTCGATTCTATTTTTCATTTCGACTTCTATAGAATTAAAAGTCTCGAAGAAGTTTTTGACATAGGATATGAAGATTATTTCTACGGAGGAAGTCTTTGTCTTTTAGAATGGCCAGAACTCATTGATCCTCTGATGCCTGAACATTATGTAAAAGTTGAAATTACTTTAGGAGACACGGATACAAGCAGAAAAATAAAATGCTCGATGATATAACGGTATTTTTTTTCGAAATAAACAGAAATTATCTTGATAAATATATCTAAAAGACTTATCTTTGTCGATTAAATATTGTAACGATGAAGAAAGTCTTTTTTATTTCTATAGTGTTGTTTTTGATGAATGTCAATCTCTTATCTCAAAGTGTTGATGTTCAAACAGCAAAGTCGTTGGGAACATTGTTCTTGAAGAATAATACGAATTTAAGAAACATAGATTTAGAGTTGGAGTATACGTCGTCAACGCATAAAGGCGAGACGGCTTTTTATGTGTTTACTAACAAAGGCAAGGGGTTTGTGATAGTCTCCGCTGATGATAGAATGCGTCCGATATTAGGATATTCTGATGATAATATATTCAATAGTAAAAACATAAATCCAGGTCTTAATACATTCTTCTGCAATTATGTGTCGACTTACGAATATGTCGTCGACAATGATTTGGAAAGAAGCGATGCTGCTAAAAAAGATTGGGAATGTTTGAAAAATACAGGAAAACTTTCTTTCAACAGAACAGATAACTTCGTTAAACCTTTAGTCACAACAACATGGAATCAGTCTGATCTATATAACTCGATGTGTCCGGAAGATCCTGCTGGATATGGCGGACATGTAAAGTCGGGTTGTGTCGCAAACGCAATGGCTCAGATAATGAATTACTGGGAATGGCCGCAGGTCGGGCAAGAAAGTCATTATTATCATAGTGATTATGGATTGTTGCAAGTTGATTTTGAAGAGACTCAATACCAATATGAATTTATGCCTGAATTTCTTGATTATACAAGTCATCAAGTAGAGATTGACGCAGTCGCTTTATTGCAATATCATGCTGGTGTTAGTGTGAATATGATGTATGGCCCGACAGCCAGTGGCGCATACTCCGACTATGTCCAATATTCGTTAAACGCTTTCTTCCGTTATTCTTCTGATATAGAGATGCGTTATTATATGGGAGATCTGTGGGAAGGTGATTTATCATGGAGTCTTTATAATGGTGAGCCTTTATATTATTCGGCCTATGGACCTGATGGAGGACACGCTTTCGTATGTTGTGGATACGATGAAAATATGTTGTTTTATTTCAACTGGGGTTGGCAAGGATTCGATAACGGATATTATGCGATAGATAACTTCTATCTGACTTATTATGATTTTCCATACGGTCATGAGGCGATATTTAATATTCGTCCGAATGATGAATATTACCAGCAACCAAAACCAATTGAGAATGTTGTGATTGAAGTTAATGATGAAACTCTGTTGAATACAATTTCTTTCGATGCACCAACACAAAAGCTTAATGATGACGCACTTTCAAAGATTGATTCTATAATAGTGCTACGTAATACCGAACATTTGTTTACATTCGATAATCCTACTCCGGGCGAAACTCTATCGTATGAAGATCAATTGGATAAGAATGGAGTGAATTATTATTGCATTTATCCTATGTTTAATGGCTTGAAAGGTAAGGCTGTCATAGATACTATTATGACAGGTCCTGTTTGTGAACTGAGATTCAATCTATACGACTCAGATGATGATGGCTGGCTTTCGCCTTCTATTTCAGTATTAGATTCTCGAGGTATTGTCGTGAAAAGAATAGGTTTGGAACATGGTTCTTTTGATACCATTACGGTATCTGTTCCTGATAATGATACGCTTACGTTCTTCTGGAATTATGTCAATGCTGCATATTCTGACGAAGATGATGAATGTTCTTTTGAAATTTATGATAAAGATATAATGATATATCAGTCGGAAGGTAAACCTCAAGTTGGTGAGTTCTTTAATTATTATGTTGATTGCGAACATATTAATGTTGCAGAGAATAACCCTGATAATAAGATCGTTATATATCCGAATCCTGTTGGAGACAATATCTCTTTCTATGGACATGAAATTAAAAATATAGTGATTTATAATGCATTAGGACAAGAAATTTGTAATGAGACAATTACTGATAATAAATTTAACGTTAGTTTCTTGAAAGAAGGATTATATCTTGTGAAGTTATTAGATGAGGATTCTAATGTTGTTGTCAGAAGATTTGTTAAGAAATAATATTTTATGTTATAAAAAAATAACGCTATGAAGAAAATAGTTTTTGTAGGAAGTGGTGCCATTGCGACAGCAATAGGTAATGTGTTGGCAAGAAAAGGAATGTATGAAGTTACTTTGCTTTCTATTGAAGAAGAAGTGGTTCAGTCTATTAACGAGAATAGACTGAATGTAACATATTTCCCTAATGTTAAATTGTCAAGAAATCTTAAGGCTTCAACAAATATTGAGATTTTGAGTGATGCTGATATTATTTTTATGGCGATACCGTCTACTGCCGTGGTGGATTATTTGTTTGAAAATAAGAAATATTTGAATCCTAGGGCAATCATTGTCAACCTTGCAAAAGGTTTTGGTAAGGAAGACAGACTCATTCCTGATTGTGTGAAGAATTTCCTTGTTAATCCAATACTTACGATGAAGGGACCTTCTTTCGCCCGTGAAATAATCAATCGTCAGGAAACTGGTTTTACCCTCGCAGCTTACACTAACGAGTATTTTAATGAAGTGGCGGATTTGTTCGAAAATACCAATATCTGTTTCGATTATTCAAATGACATGAATGGCGTCGAGTATGCAAGTATCTTGAAGAATATCTATGCAATTATCATAGGAATGTTGGATGCCAATTACGACTCTGCTAATATGAGATCTCTTATTATTACAAAGGCTATCAATGAGATGCGTAGCCTGCTTATAAACTTCGGAGGCAAGGACATCACAATGTTCAACTACTGCGGATTCGGCGATTTCTCTTTGACAGCTCTCAACGATATGAGCCGAAATCGTACACTTGGACTTCTCATAGGTAAAGGTTTCTTTAACAGCGGAATATCTGAGAAAGTGGTGCTCGAAGGTCGTATCGCTGTCGATGTGTTTTATCAGAAAGTGCAAGATAGTCACATAGATATAAATGCATTCCCTCTTATGTCGGAACTTTATCATGTCTTCAATGATAACGATTATCAAACAAAGAAGTTTGTTAAAAATATTTTGAATAAGATAAATAATGTTTGACTAAAATATAAAACTCTGAAATTTAAAATCTCAAAAAAGTAAATTGTAACTTTAAACTATAACTTTAAATAACTATTAACATTAAATGGGTGTCGTCGTTCGTCAGAGCATTAAGGGTACGATAATGAACTATTTGGGAGTGTTGGTGGGATTCATCACCACTTTCTTTATTGTAACTAAATATCTTACGACTGAAGAAGTTGGCTTGACGCGTGTCCTCGTTGACGCTTCAATCTTGCTTTCGGGATTGGCTCAACTCGGTACCGGTACTTCCGCAATGCGATATTACCCGTATTTTAAAGATGAAAAAGAAAAAGACCACGGTTTCTTTGGATGGTCGGTGATAATTCCTTTTATCGGTTTTATTATTTTTACAATATTGTTTCTCTTGTTCAAACAACAAATTGTAAATTATTTTTCACAAAATTCGGCATTGTTTGTAGATTACATCTATTTTGTCATTCCGATGGCATTCTTTATGATGTATCTGCTTGTCTTTGAGACAAATTCTAATCTTCTTATGCGTATCGTGATACCAAAGTTTATACGAGAAGTCGGGATTAGAATAATGACATTGGTGGTATATCTGCTCTACGCATTCGACGTGATTGACCTAGACGGAATGGTGATAGCTCTTTGCCTAACCTACGGAATTGCCACGGTTCTAAATATAATCTATCTTTTTACGCTGAAAAAAGTCTCGTTTAAAATACAGCCAGCTTACGTGTCAAAGTGGCTGCGGAAAGATTTCGTTTTCTACACGCTATTTCTGATAGCTACGTCATTGGCTAGCAATATAATACCATTTTTAAATACTTTTTTTGTATCTGGAAAATTAGGATTGGCAGTGGCTGGTGTAAACACGATAGCAGTTTATATCGCGAGTATGGTTGAAATTCCTTATAGATCTTTGGCGGCGATTTCTCGACCGCAGATATCTCAAAGTATGAAAGATGATAATATATTGGAAGTCAATAGTTTGGTTAAGAATGTGTCTCTGCATCAATTTATGGCTTCTGCTTTCATTTTCTTTATAATATGGATAAATGTTGATTTGTTGTACGCTTTGATTCCAAATGGAAATGTGTATGTCGATGCAAAATTTGTTGTTTTTATATTGGCATTGGTGAAAATTGTTAACACTTCATTTAATGTTGGCGCAACAGTTTTAAGTTATTCGAAATATTACTATTATTCTCTCGTATTTACGGTAATACTTACAGCGACAGCAATATTTATGAATATCAAGTTTATACCTATTTGGGGTATGGAAGGAGCTGCTATGGCATCGTTGCTCTCTTACATAGTTTATTACATGTTTCTTTTAACATTTGTGAAATTAAGAATTAAAGTCACTCCGTTTTCTTTAAACGAATTATATACATTGGTTATTATCGTTTCTTTGTTTGTAATCGATTGGTTGTTAAGAAAATATATTTCAGACTATGTGGTCTCCTTATTTGATATTAATTTGTTAGGACAGTTGTTGGATTCCGTGATAAGAACTTTGATCTTGTCGTTTTTAGGAATCGTGACCATATATAAATTTAGGATTTCTAAACAGGTAAATGATATAATTGATAAAATTCTGTCATTCTTAAAATTGATATGAAAATATGAAAATAATAATAGTGGGACCGGCCCATCCGTATAGAGGAGGAATTGCGGCGTTCACCGATCGCTTGGCAACTGAATTCGTTGCTGAAGACGTTGATGTTGAAGTATATACCTTTACACTGCAGTATCCATCATTCCTCTTTCCTGGTAAAACTCAATATTCAGATGCTCCTGCTCCCGAAAATATTAAAATATTTAGGAAGATAAATTCCATAAATCCATTTACCTGGATTAAAGCAGCGAAAAAAATAAGATTCCAAAAGCCTGATATTGTGATATTTGCATATTGGATGTCGTTTTTTGCTCCTTGTTATGCAAAAATGGCGAAAATAATTAAGAAGAATAAGGTTTCTCGCTGTATTGGATTGGTTCACAATATGATGCCTCACGAAAAGTCTGTTCTTGACATATTGTTTTCACCTCGTTTTGTAAAATCAATGGACGCTTTTGTCGCTCTTTCAAAGTCTGTTTTGCACGACATCGACAAACTTGATAAGAAGGATAAACCTAAGAAATTCTCGCCCCATCCTCTCTATGACCATTATGGCGATAAGGAAGATAAAATAATGGCAATGAATAGTTTATATCTTGATACAAATTATAATTATCTGCTTTTCTTCGGATTGATACGCGAATATAAAGGTCTTGATCTTCTTTTAAAAGCTATGGCTGATGAGCGCATCGACAATTATCCTTTGAAACTTATCATCGCGGGAGAGTTTTACGATAAGAAGGAGCCTTATATGCAAATGATTGATGATTATAAGATTAACGATAAGATAATCATTTGTGACAAATATATTCCTGATGAAGAGGTGAGGAATTTCTTTAATCTTGCTGATATGGTGGTTCAACCGTATAAGTCAGCGACACAAAGTGGTGTGACTCAGGTGGCTTATCATTTTGAGAAACCAATGCTCGTGACAGATGTTGGCGGACTGAGAGAAATAGTGCCAGATGGAAAAGTGGGTTATGTTGTTGAACCTCAATCGACTAAAATAGCTGACGCTATTTGTGATTTCTATGATAATGACAGATTGGATTTCTTTGAAAATAATATTGTAGAGGAAAAGAAGAAATATGAATGGTCGAAAATGACCGCTACGATAAAGGAATTGTATTCTGATGTTTCAAAATGAATCTTATTATGAAAAAAATAATTTCACTTCTGACAAAAATATTCCCAAGGCAAATCTTAATAAAATTTAGCTATCTGTTCAGTATTTTTATAAGACCGTTTTATTGGGGCAACAATGTCGAATGTCCTGTTTGTGGAAAGCATTTTCGTAAGTTTTTGCCATACGGATATGGTAATGCTATGGATAACAGATTGTGTCCTAATTGTTTGTCGTTAGAGAGACATCGTTTGCTATGGCTGTATCTTAAAGAGAAAACCAGATTCTTTACTGATAATTTAAAGGTGTTGCATTTTGCTCCAGAGCAGCCTTTCTTAAAGAAATTTAAGTCTTTGAAAAACCTTGATTACACAACTGCCGACTTGGATTCTCCAATTGCTGATCTGCATCTTGATGTGACAAATATTAATCTTCCCGACAACACCTACGATGTCGTGATTTGTAATCATGTTTTGGAACACGTTGATAATGTTGACAAAGCATTTTCGGAAATAAAAAGAATATTGAAACCAGGAGGTTGGGCAATATTGATGGTTCCTATAAATCCTAATGTCGATACTTTTGAAGATCCGTCGATAACAGATCCAAAGGAAAGAGAACGTCTCTTCGGACAATATGACCATGTCAGACAATTCGGACGCGACTATGCTGAAATCTTAGGTAATGCGGGATTTGAAGTGGATGCTGACAGATTATATTATGAACTCTCAGATTCTCAACGAGAAAGAATGCGTCTCGCTCGACTGGGAGAGGAACTTGTGTATAGAGTAATTAAGAATTCATAATGCATAATTCATAATTCATAATTATTTTTTTTAATCGCTGATTATGCATTATGAATTGTGAATTATGAATTAATAAAACTCCGGGTGTAACTCTCTGAATTTCTTTTCGAAATCCCAAAAGCGTTTGATGCTTTTCTTTGTCCAATCTAAGCGGAGCATGTCTTTTTCTTCTTCCGTAAGATGCCAATCGATGTCGCTGTTATGAAGTCGTTGGGTTAAAGTGTACATCATTAAAGCTGCTGAAACACTTATGTTGTAACTTTCTGTAAATCCGAACATTGGAATCTTGACGTACATATCGGCATGTTCTAATGCATAGTCGCTCAGACCTGTTTTTTCTGTTCCGAAAACTATAGCGACAGGCTCGTCTAAAGGCAATTCTTCAGGAGTGTAGTCGTCTTGGTGTGGACAAGTGGCGACGATTTTATATCCCTTTTTATGCAGAACGTCAAAGGCTTCTGGCGTGTTGAATTCTTGTTCGTTATATTTTTTAAGGTCTAACCATTTGACACTGCCAACAACAATATCTGGATTTACGTTATAAACCCATCTGTTTTCAATGACGTGGATGTCTTGAACTCCGTTGATGTCGCAGCTTCTCAAAACCGCGCTCGCATTGTGCGACTGATATATATCCTCCAAAACTACAGTGACGTGTCGTGTTCTGAAATCAAGAACTTCCTCAAAGCGTTTTTTTCTTTCCTCTGTCGTGTATTGACTTAAAAAATTGTATAATTCTCTGTCTTTCGGTGACATATTTTTCTGTTTTTTTTGTGGTACAAAGATAATGTTTTTTTGTATGTTTGAGACGAAGCAAAATACGTTCTATTATTAAGGAAAACGAATGCGATACGTCACTGCAATTTCTCAGATTCAATAAAGTTCCTTCCACCATTCATCATTGTCTTTCAGATGTTTCTCCCACCATGCCATAATGGTCTTGTGCCATTTTATGCGTTTTTTATAATCTACGATATGATGGTCTTGACCTTCAATTTGAACGAGTTCGCATTCTTTTCCTAAAAGTTTCAAAGCTGTGTAAAGCTGGATGCTTTCTCCAACAGGGACATTGGTATCTGCGCTTCCGTGAAGGAGCAGGAGTGGAGTATTTATTTTGTCAGCGTTGAACAAAGCGCTCTGTCCCACATACATTTTTTGATTGTTCCATGGGAATGTGCCAGCTGCTGCAACAGTGTTATAACCCCATCCCCAATAGCCTTCGCCCCAATATGATGAGATTGAACTGATGCCTGCATGAGAGATAGCGGCTGCGAAAATATCGGTGCGTGTCGTCAATAATTCTGTCATAAAACCTCCGTATGAAGCTCCCATACAACCGACATTATCTGCATCGACGAAGTCGTGGTTTTTGATGAAATTCTTTGTGGCATCGATAATCTCGTCAGCGACAGTAATTCCCCAATTGTTGACGTGACGTGCTGCAAACTCCTGACCGTAACCTGTTGAACCGGAAGGGATGATGACATAAACAACGTATCCGTTAGCTGCAAAATAATTCTTGGGATAAAGACCTCTTAAATGTCTGCCTGTCGGACTGGTGCCTCCATAATAATAAACAATCATAGGGTATTTCTTGCTGCTGTCGAAGTCTGCTGGAAGATAATAGTAGCCGTCAACGACAACGCCTTTCTTTGTTTTGAATGTATAGTCGTGATATTCACCGAATTCTAAGTCTTTGAACAAATCTTCTTCAGGATTCCGTTTGCTTACTGTTTCATTATTTTCCAAATTTATCACAAACGCTCTTTCTGGTGACTGGATTCCGCTTCCGCAATATGCTAAATGTTTGCTGTTTTGTGATTTGCTGATACTAAATACATTGTCGAGTTCTGTCTCGATTTCATCAAAAACACCTTTATTAATATCATAAACGTAAATGTTGTTATATGATTTTTCTTCAACTAACAAATAAATTTTGTTATCGTCGGCGCACCAGTCTACGCTTGAGATGTTTGGATCGAAGTATTTGCTGATACATTTTACGTTTTTACTTTCAATGTCAAAAATATAAGCCTCTGTGTCATAGTCGTTTGCAATCATGTTTTTAGGAATATTTCTTCCAGTGCCGTCAAACATCGCTGCTGAACCTGTAACGATAAGTTGTTTGCCGTCTGGTGAATATTGTGCTGAACCTCCGAAATAATCTTGCCATAGGGTGTCAACACTGAAGTTTTTCAGGTCGATTTCCATCATAATTTGTTTTGAATATGGACGAGTTGTATAGTCTCTGACAGAATGACTTACGATTATCTTACTTCCGTCGTTGTTGATGTCTTGTAGAGAAGTGCTTAAATTGCCAGCAGTGAGTTGTGTATGAATGCCTGTAACTACGTCATAATGATAAAGATTCGTTTGATTGCGCCACCATGGCCAGCGATCTTCCATTCCGTCAAAGCGTTTCACACCGTCTTTGTTTTTCTCACCTTCTATATTTACACCATAAATAATAACGTTGCCGTCGTTTGAAAAACTATAATGATTCATCTCTTTTGCTGTTTCCATCACGAAAGTGATTTCGCCGTTTTCTAAAGATTGCATATAAACCTGCGACTTGCCGTTGTTATTCTTTCTGTAATAGATGGCATTTTGTGTAGGATGAAAATAAATGCTGCCTAAATTGTTATGCTTGGTGCTTAAAATTGTGGAATTATTTTTCAAATCAATGACTTCCGACCAATATGATGTGTTTCCTTCCGGAGCAACGGTTTCTTTATAAGAGTATTTTGCGTATTTCCCATTTGGAGAAATGCTGACACCAGTCGTCCTGATTCCATGCATGACAGTGTTGAGATCCATCTCTTTACGAGGATTCAAGTCCCAAGAAAGCGTGTTGATGTCTTCGCTGCCAAATTCCAATTTGAATTCCCAACTGCAATCTTCTTTCTTTTGATATAATGTCTTTACGAGAATGTCGTGCTTGCCTATTTCAAGTTTTATTTTCTTGTCTTTGGTGTTGTTTTCTTCATTGCAAAACTCGTTGTAGGAAATGATTTTTTCACCGTCTAAAAACAGTTCATAAGGCGAATTGGATGTTGCTTTTAAAGTAACTTCCTGATATAATGTATTTTCTAAATAACCTGCGAGGATATTGTATGAATATTGAGAATTGTTATCGTTGGATGTTGAAACGAAGAAACCGGATTTTGAAGTCGAGACGAATTTCCAGGTAGGGGAGTTGGTGTTGTCGTATGCTTTTCTTCCTTTTGATGGTCTCGAGTTATTTGGCATTTTGATTGTTTCGAAGAAATCTGTTGCCTTGAAAGTTTTTCCAGCGACATTAGCTCCAGCGTTTAGTATCGGTTCATTGATGAATTGAGTGTCTATACAAAGCCAATTGAGTGCGTAATTGTATGAAATATTTTCGTTTTCTTGGGCATTAATTCCAATGAAAGATGTAATTAACAATAAGATAAGTAATGTTAAATTGTTCTTTTTCATAACCTTTTCATTTAAAAAATATTTGAGCAAATATATTTATTTTTTTTGTTGATTTTTCAGATAAAAAAACTAAATTTGCAGTCTGAAAAAAATTCTATTGATATGGCAAAACAAAACGTAAAGAATGAAGGTGATGAACGCCTCGAATCGATTGAAACATCATTAAGCAACGCAGAACTTTTCATAGAAAAGAATCAGAAAGTTATCATCATTTTGCTCGCTGTTGTGGCAGTAGCAGTTTTTGCTTTCTTTGGAGTAAAGAAATTTTATGTTGATCCACGTGAGGCAAATGCTCAAGATGCAATTTTCCGTGCAGAACAATATTTTGAAAAAGACAATTTCAACTCAGCACTTAACGGCGATGGCAACTACTTAGGTTTCATTGATGTTATAAATGAATTTGGTGGAACAAAGACAGCAAACTTGGCAAAATATTATGCTGGTATTTGTTATCTTAACACTGGTGATTTCAACAACGCTATTTCATATCTTAAAGAATATAAAGGTAAGGATGTAATTATTTCATCAATGGCATTGGGTGCTTTAGGCGATGCAAATTTAGAACTTGGCAATACAGCAGAAGCTGCTAAATACTATGAAAGCGCAGCTGCTAAGTCAGAAAATACTTTCACATCTCCAATGTATTTACTCAGATCTGGTATGACTTACGAAATGGCAGGTAACTACCAAAAAGCTGTTGAGTTATACAAAAAAATTAAATCAGAATATCCAACAAGCAACGAAGCTTTCAGCATCGAAAAATATATCGCTAGAGCTCAAGCAGAAATGTAATTTTTAACGTTAAAAAATATTAACGCCCGATTCGAAAGAGTCGGGTGTTTTTTTTGGAGTATTTTACTTATGGAACAGACAACAGAATTGGAAGAAAAACCTAAGTTATTCGCCGGAAATTATTTGAGAGTGTGGATAGCTAATTTTATGCTTTATTTTTCATTTTATTTTGTGACACCGATTCTGCCGCTTTACCTGAGAGATATCTTTAATGCCGACAAGGCAACAATTGGCTTAGTGTTAAGCGGTTACAGCGTCGCTGCTCTCGCTATAAGAATCTTTAGCGGTTATATTGTCGATAGATTTCCAAGAAAAAAAATACTGCTGATAGGCTATGCTGCCTTCGCTCTTTTTTTCTTGGGATATTATATTACTGGTTCGCTGATTCTGTTCGCTGTGATAAGAACGTTGCATGGCGCGCCTTTCGGACTGACATCTGTGTCGAGTAGCACCGTCGCTATCGATGTGCTTCCGTCTCAAAGAAGAGGTGAAGGAATTGGCTATTGGGGACTTAGCAATAATTTCGCAATGGCTTTAAGTCCTGTTATGAGTCTGTGGATTTTCACACGTTTCAATAATTACAATATTTTGTTCGCTGTCTCGTTGGCTTTTGCTTTAATCGGACTTCTCATTAATACTAAAGTGGAATGTAAATATCGTCCGCCAATCATGGATAAGAAGAAAATGTCGCTTGATAGATTTCTTCTCTTAAAAGGTTGGAGTCAAGGTATATGCATCGCGTTGATAGCTTTGGCATACGGCATACTCTCTACATATATAGCGATTTATAGTCAAGATGTTTTACATATCACGACAGGAACGGGTACTTTTTTCATGCTTTTTGCATTTGGATTGATATTGTCGCGTTTCGTCGGTGTTCGTTCTTTGAGCAAAGGTCATGTCGTGCGAAATGCAACATACGGCGTTATCGTCGTCGCTATTGGATATACGATGTTTGCTTTGTGGCAGAACTTGTACGGATATTATATCTCCGCGATAGTCATTGGCTTCGGTCAGGGAAGTACGTACCCTGCTGTACAAACGATGTTTTTGAATATGGCATCGAACGACCAAAGAGGAACGGCAAATTCTACAATATTGACAAGCTGGGACTTAGGCATTGGTGTGGGAATTATCGGCGGCGGTTATGTCGCTGAACATATTGGTGGGTACAGAACCGCGTTTATGATGGCTGCTTTGGTAAGTATCGTCTCATTTATATTTTTCATTCTATACGCTAAAAATGAATATTTGAGATGTAAGACTTGTAGTTAAGTTTAGTTTTTCTATATTTGCAAAAAAGAAATATCAATATGAAAATAGTATATTTTGGTACACCTGAATTTGCGTCGTCGCAATTGGATGCGATAATTGCTGCTGGTTATGAAGTGGCTGCTGTGGTTACAGTTCCAGACAAACCTGCAGGAAGAGGAAAGAAGATACAGTGTTCTGATGTTAAAGAAACTGCGATGAAACACGGATTGCCAATAATGCAGCCGGTCAGCTTGAAATCGCAGGAATTTCTTGACGAACTATCTTCGTATAATGCTGATTTATTTGTGGTTGTGGCATTTAGAATGTTGCCTGAAGTCGTGTGGAGTATGCCTTCGATGGGAACTTTCAATCTTCACGCATCACTGTTGCCTCAGTACAGAGGTGCAGCTCCTATAAACCATGTAATTATTAATGGTGAAAAAGAAACAGGCCTTACAACATTCCTTCTCGATAAAGAAATAGATACTGGTGAGATTATAAAGCAAGTTGTGGTGCCGATCGAAGAAAATGAGACTGCTGGTTCGCTCCACGATAAACTTATGTTACTGGGTAACAGTGTTGTTGTGGAGACAATAAAAATGTTGGAGGATGGAACCGTTAAATCTCAGTCTCAAGAAATTATAATAAAGAGAGATAATTTGCGGTTGAAACCAGCTCCTAAGATTTTCAAGGAAGACTGCAAAATCGACTGGACCAAAGATGCTAAGTCTGTGTATGACTTCATACGCGGTTTGTCGCCTTATCCTGCCGCACACACACAATTTGTTGCTGAAAGCGGTGACGTGCTCGACTTGAAAATCTTTGACGTTAGTTTGTGTGAAAAAACATCTTCTGATGATGAATTGTATCAGGTCAAGACCGACGGAAAGTCATATTTGAAAGTAGTGTTAAAAGATTTCTGTATCTCTATAAATGTTTTGCAGCAAGCAGGCAAAAAAGCAATGCCGGTGACTGATTTCTTGAGAGGTGCGAGATTGAACGGAAAATTAAGAGTGCAGTAATCGTTATTTAGCGGACTAAATTACAATCTATTAATTGAAAAATATTGAAAAGACGTCATTTATGGCGTCTTTTTTTTATAAAAGATGTGAATTTATATCGAAAAAAAGTACTCTTTTTACTCTCTGCAACCTCTTTTTCATTGTCGTAAATGTTTTTTTTTGATATAGAAATCCTTTTGAAGGCAGACGAAAATTATTCAAAAGTTTTAATAAATATTAGTGTTTTCGAAAATTGTCAAAAAACACGTAAGTCATTATAAATAAAATTATTAAAAAAATAAAGAAAAATGTTTGTTTTTTCATTAATAATTATTTAGATTTGTATGCGAAATGATTAAGTAATTGTTTAATAACCTATTAAAAACAAATTAATATGAATAAAGCAGAATTAGTAGGCATAATGGCAGAGAAAGCTGGTATGACAAAAGTAGAGGCAAAAAAAGCTCTTGAAGCATTCATGGATGCATCAGCAGAGGCTTTGAAAAATGGAGAACGTATTTCATTGATAGGATTTGGAACATTCTCAGCAAGCACACATCCGGCAAGAAAAGGTCGTAACCCAAAGACTGGTGCTGAAATTATGATTCCAGAGAAAAAAGTTATTAAATTTAAAGCTGGTGCAGAACTCGTAAAAGGTTTATAATTTAATTCATAAAAAGTCTTAGTGCATAACTGTTCGGACTCCCGTAATGGTTATGCATTTTTTTGTGATTATGTTTGCTTTAACTTCAGAGTCCCTTCATCGCTTTGCAATATAATGTCGCTGTCGAGCATCCATTTGATGGTGTGAATTACTTTCTCTTCATGGTGATTGTTGACTTTTTTTAATATTTCATAGACATTATTGTCGCTTTCACGTAATTCCTTTATGATGCTTTCACTGATTTCCTGGTAATCTTTATTGTTGATATTCAGTTTATTTTTTGATGAACAAACATCGCATTTTCCGCACGTTTTTTTTATGTTCTCGCCGAAATATCTCAGAAGTTGAATGCTTCGGCAATCATCGTCATTGTTTACAAAATCAATTACAGCCTTGACACGCTTACTGGCATCTTCTTTTCTGTTTTTATAAATTTCGTCAGATAAAGTGAAATATTTGGTATCTAACCTTTCTGTAATATATTGAATCTGAGGTCTGTCGTTACGTGGAATATAAGTCATGAAGTTCATGCTGTCGAGGTTCTTTAACTGACGACAAACTTTATCTATAGGAATTCCAGTTTTGGCAGAAATCACTTCTTCTCTTATATTGACAAAATCGCTGAGGATACCTGGCAAATTTCTTAACAAAAATTTGATTAGTGTATCGTATTCTTTGTATTCAATCTGAAAGCGATACAAATCTTCACGGTTCGCTTTTATATGGATTTTCGATGGATTATTGAGAGCTTCTGATGTGGCTAACAAGCCTTCTCGCTCAATAAGTTGTATTGCGCTATAAACTTCTATAAGAGGGAAATTGTAGTATTGTGCAAAGTCGTTCATGTCGAAGTTATATGTCTGGTTTTCACCTGCTCCTATAGGAATTTGAAGATAATTCCCCAAAGCATCGTAAATTGTCCTTATCTTGTTAAGGTCAGGATATGAACTTTGAAGGTTTTCGTTTAATTTGTTTATATCGGTATCTGCAACCAGAAGGAATGCTTCAGAAGGTTGCAAATCTCTGCCAGCTCGTCCTGCCTCTTGAAAATAAGCCTCAAGACTGTCGGGTAAATCCAGATGGATGACGAGTCTAACATCGGGTTTGTCAATTCCCATGCCGAAAGCATTGGTGGCAACGATAACTTTTATCTTTCCGTCCATCCATAATTGTTGCCGCTGGTCGCGCGTCTTTGCATCTAGTCCAGCATGATAGAATGACGCGCTTATTCCAACCGAATGCAACCATTCTGCTATAATCTTGGTGCGTTTGCGGCTTCTGACATAGACAATTCCACTGCCAATATGCATCTTGCTGAGCAAACGGTACATCAAACCGTATTTGTCGGCTTCGTGTATCACATTGTAGGTTACATTCTTACGCTCGTAGCTCGTCTGAAATACATTGTTCTTCTTGAATCCAAGACGGTATTGTATGTCTTCCACGACTTTGGGCGTTGCTGTCGCTGTCAGAGCCATGACGGGAGTGTTCGGGATATATTTCCTTATCTCTGCTATTTTAAGATAAGGTGGTCGGAAGTCATAACCCCATTGTGAGATGCAGTGCGACTCGTCGATGGCAAGCAGATTGACTTTCATTTTCTTCAAAGCCTCGATGAAAGCGTCTGTCATAAGACGTTCGGGCGATACATAAAGAAACTTCAGCATTCCAAAAACGGCTTGGTTGTAAGCTGCTTCTATTTCGCTGGGATGCATTCCCGTGAATATAGCGGATGCTGGGATGCCAATTTTCCTGAGATGCATCACTTGGTCTTTCATAAGCGAGATGAGTGGCGTTATGACGATACAGATACCCTCCATTGTCATTGCTGGAACTTGGAAACAGATGGATTTGCCGCCGCCTGTAGGAAGCAACGCTAATGTGTCTTTTCCGTCAATCACAGAATCGACGATGTCTTCCTGCATAGGACGGAAAGAGGAATATCCCCAATATCGTTGTAATATGTTTCTTGTCAGCTCGCTCATAAATTATATCAAGGATTATGTGACTTGATTATTCAAAGTTTTTATTTGAGTTTAATTTTCTATTAATATTGGGAATCCCTGTTGCAAAAATAATACTTCTTAAAAGCGTTGTCAATGATTTTTATCATAAAAATCGAGTGAAAAATGATATGTGAATGAATATTAACTAAAAAGATGCTTGTTTCGTTAAAAGATTTTAAGAAACTGCATGTACAATGTTTTTTTGAAATATTTGAACAGGATATGGCTGGTAGATGTAATGTAAATTATAGATTTTTTTAAATAAAAAACTTTTGATTTTTGTCTTTTCTCTTTGGACTTTTTTCTTACCTTTGCCGCTTAAATTCATTAAGCATTAATTTTACAAAATATTATTTAATTATGTTCACCATAGTTAGAAAAGAAGAATTAGCTCAAGAAACCTATTTGCTTGAGATAGAAGCTCCTCGTTTGGCACAATCGGCTTTGCCAGGACAATTTTTAATCGTGAAAATGACAGAGAAATCAGAGCGTATTCCTTTGACAATTAGCGATTATGATGTTGAAAAAGGTACTATCGTCATAGTGTTTAAAGCCATCGGTAAATCAACAAGAAAAATGGCTGAATATAATGTTGGCGATAAGCTCTCTGATGTTGTCGGTCCTTTGGGAAGACCGTCTGAGTTTGTTCATCTCAGCGACGAAGAACGTAAAAACAAGAGATTTGTTTTCGTTGGCGGTGGTGTCGGTATCGCACCTATTTACCCACAAGTCAAATGGTTGTATGAACACGGCGTTAAAGCTGACGTTATTGTCGGCGCTAAAACAAAGAGTCTTCTGGTTTATGAAAAAGAACTTGATGCCATCTCTAATTTGTATGTGACAACTGACGATGGCTCTTCACAATATAAAGGTCTTGTGACAGAAATGTTGCAACGTCTTGTCGATGAAGGAAAACAATATGATGAAGTTATCGCTATCGGACCTCTCATCATGATGAAATTCGTTTCACAGCTTTCTTCAAAACTCGGCATCAAATGCACTGTAAGTCTTAACTCAATCATGGTTGACGGCACTGGTATGTGCGGTGCATGTCGTGTGAGCATCGGCGGCGAGACAAAATTCACCTGCGTCGATGGTCCGGAATTTGATGGTGCTTTAGTTGATTTCGACAACGTTATGAAACGTCAGGCGATGTATAACAACGTTGAAGGTCATAAGATTCTTGAAAGAGAGGAAAAAGAAGAAGGTCATCAATGTCATGTCGGAGGTATCGTAGAAGAAATGCGCGACAACAAGAAACGCGTTCCAGTCCGTGAACAAGATCCGAAAGTAAGAGCTGCGAACTTCGAAGAAGTATGTTACGGATACGATGCAGAAGAGGCTATCATTGAAGCTCAACGCTGCTTGAACTGTAAGACTCCTCAATGTGTCAAGGCTTGTCCTGTCAATATTGAAATCCCTCAATTCGTTCATTTCGTCGCTGAAGGTAATTTCGAAGATGCAGCGCGCGTAATCAACAGAAACTCAGCCTTGCCATCAGTTTGCGGCCGCGTTTGCCCTCAAGAGTCACAATGTGAAGGTTCTTGCGTGATGGGTAAGAAATTCGAACCAATCGCAATCGGTAAACTTGAACGTTTTGTCGGTGACTGGGCTCGCGAAAACAATGTGGAATTCGAGAAACCAAGTGCAAAGAACGGACATAAAGTCGCTGTCGTCGGTAGCGGTCCAGCAGGTCTTACTTGTACAAAAGATCTCCTTATGATGGGTTACGATGTTACTGTTTTTGAAGCTCTTCACGAATTAGGCGGCGTGTTGTCATACGGTATCCCTTCATTCCGTCTTCCAAAAGAGACTGTCGTTCGTCACGAAATAGAAAACCTCAAAAAACTCGGTGCTAAGTTCGAAAAAGACGTCATCATCGGTCGTACTGTTACCATCGATCATTTGATGGGTGAAGAAAATTTCGAGGCTGTATTTATCGGTTCTGGTGCAGGTCTTCCTAAATTTATGAATATTCCTGGTGAAAACCTCTGCGGTGTCGTCTCTGCAAATGAGTTCCTGACAAGAAACAACTTGTTGTTCGCTTATAAAGAAGGTTACGAGACACCTAACTATATAGGTAAGAAAGTCGCTGTCGCCGGTGGCGGTAACGTCGCTATGGACGCTGCTCGTACAGCATTGCGTCTCGGAGCAGAAGTATATGTCGTCTATCGTCGTTCAGAACAAGAACTTCCTGCTCGTGCAGAAGAAGTGCATCACGCTAAGGAAGAAGGTGTTAACTTCCTTCTCCTGACAAATCCTAAAGAAATTTTAGGAAACGATTTCGGTTGGGTCTCTGGAATGAGATGTGCCGAAATGGAACTTGGCGAACCAGACGCTTCAGGTCGTAGAAGTCCGATAGAAAAACCAAAGTCAGACTTCATTCTTGATGTTGATATGGTTATCATGTCGCTTGGAACATCTCCAAATCCATTGATTCTTAGTACGACAAAAGGACTCGAGGCTAACAGACATAAATGTCTTATCGCTGATGAAGTCACAATGCAGACAACACGCGAAGGCGTATTCGCAGGCGGTGACGCAGTCAGTGGAGCAGCTACTGTAATCCTCGCTATGGGTGCAGGTAAGAAAGCCGCTAAAGGTATAGATGAATATATCAAGAGTAAATCAACAATTAACAATTAACAATTAACAATATGATAGGACGTGTCGATGGCTTGTATTGTAAAATGCACATTGATACGTCCTTTTAATAAAATACAATATCATGAAACGTATAATATTCGCTTTTACAATAATGATGTTTGCTGCTGTTGCTTTTTCTCAGCAGATTTACAATATCAAAACATCTGATGTTCAAGATGGAAGATATGAAAAATATTTTGGTACCATCAAGGTTGAAGGTGAGGTCTTGAATGGAATGAAGAATGGAACGTGGGTTGAAAATCACCCTAATACAGATTTGCCGCATTTCATTATACAATATAAAGACGGCAAAAAAGATGGCCTTTATATGGAATTCGATAAGCAGGCGAATATAATCAAGAAGATTGACTATAAGAACGATATGATTGACGGTCAGAGCTGTGTGTGGTATAAAGGCGGTCGTCTTTCATGCAAACAAGAATATAAAGAAGGAAAACAAGATGGCAGGTCGATAATATGTTATGACAACGGTTTTCTCCAGGAAGAGTCTGATTATAAGGACGGAAAAAGACACGGCACGACGATTTGGTATTCTTACGCTGATAAGATGCAAGGAAATAAGGCTGTGATGTACACTTATCAAAACGGACTTTTCGAAGGACTTCAGGAGACATATTACGATGATGGAAAGGTGAAGAGCCAGAAGATGTTTTCCAATAATGTGGCGAACGGAGCTGCTATAGAGTTTTATGAAGACGGCAGTATCAAGTCGGAATGCACATACAAAAACGGAGAATTGAAAGGCAAGGTGAAGGAATATAAAAAAGGTGAGAGATTCGCTATGTGAAAAATATCTTAATATTAGAGTGTATAACAAAGCGATAGAGAAAAATGGACATTGTATTATTTATTGTGGCATTATTGCCGGTATTGGTTTTGATATATTATATCAACAGCAAAGATAGCTTGTCTCCAGAGCCTGTCGGACAGTTGGTTAGAGCGTTTTTGTTAGGATTATTATCAGTGCCTTTGTCGTTCATGGTGTCGGTGCCTCTGATGTATCTGGGTTTTTTCTCAGATGAAGTTACTTCTGTTTCAGATGCAATAAGAACTTCATTTTTCGGAGCTGCTATTCCAGAAGAGGCTGCCAAGCTTTTTATCTTATGGATCGTAGTGAGAAACAACAAATACTTCGATGAAAAAATGGACGGCATCGTTTATGCAGCCTGTGTCTCTATGGGGTTCGCGGCATTGGAAAATGTTCTTTATTTGACCAGAAATATAGATAGTTATATGGCAACAGGTATAGCCCGCGCTTTCACTGCCGTTCCTGGGCATCTCTGTTTCGGCATCGTGATGGGCTACTATTATTCGCTTGCAACCTTCGACAAAAATAACGTAAAGAGAAATAGAATCCTGACCTTTGTGGCACCAGTCATAGTCCACGGACTTTACGACTCCATATTAATTGCCGCCGCTGCATTGATGGAGTCTCTTACGGAAGTGAACGAAGAAATCGCTGGTGTTGTGGGACTTGCTTTTATAGTCTTATTCATCTACTTCTGCTTTAAGATGTGGAAATTCGGAAGTCAGAAGATTAAAGAACATCTTAAAAATGATGAAGAAGACATGGAAAAATCTAAACAAGAACTAAACGATATTTTTAAAAACTGAGAAACCTTAAACAAAAAGTCCCTCAGAATCATCACAACTCTGAGGGACTATTTTATATCAAATGTCTAAAATTCGAATTTTATAATTTAAATCAATAATTGTCTCTTTTTGGTTCGAAGTATGCTTGCTCGTGTGCGCAGGCAGGACACATCTTAGGTGCTGACTTGCCTTTGTGTACGTAACCGCAGTTACGGCATTGCCATTCAATCTCTTCATCGCGTTCAAATACCTGACCAGCTTCGACGCGTGCTAACAAACGACGATAACGTTGTTCGTGGAATGCTTCTACTTCAGAGATTTTCTTCCATACTGTAGCTATCGCTGCAAAACCTTCTTCTTCTGCGATGCGTGCGAACTCCGGATAGAGGTCGGCCCATTCTTCGTTCTCGCCTTCTGCTGCTGCGCGTAGGTTTTCCATAGTCGTGCCAATGACGCCTGCTGGGAATGTGGCTGTGATTTCTACCATGCCGCCTTCCAAGAACTTGAAGAAACGTTCTGCGTGTTCTTTCTCTTGTTCCGCTGTCTCTTCAAATACAGCTGCTATCTGTTCGTAACCTTCTTTGCGAGCTTTGGATGCAAAGAATTTGTAACGTGAACGAGCTTGTGATTCACCTGCAAATGACTTTAATAAATTCTTTTCAGTTTCTGTTCCTTTGATACTTTTCATGATAAAACGAATTAATGTTAGTGAATTATTAATTTTAACAAATAATGTCCCTTTTTGTTTTATGTTGATGATGCAAATATATATTTTTTAAAAATATTCGTCAAATAAATAATTTTGATATTATCATCGATTTTGTCGAATTGTGTATGTATTCTTTGAAACATTTTTTCAGATTCTCAGGTTCTCAATTTCTCGGATTTTTTTACTATCTTTGCAAACGATAAATGGTGTCCGTAAGGACTCAATAGGGAATCAGGTGCGAATCCTGAACAGTTCCCGCTGCTGTGAACTCTAACAGCGTCAGACATTAAGTCACTTTCTTTTCCTAAAAAGATGGGAAGACGTCAGACGTAAGGAGTAAGTCAGAAGACCTGCCAGTTGTCAGACAATCAAGACTTTCGGGAAAAGAGTCGGTCGAGAATAATCTTAAAATTTAATCGACAAATCTTACTGGAAGTTTTATGTTAATTAACTTATTTATTAATTAAAACTTAAAACTATGGTGTTATTTAAAAGACTAATGATTAAAGACAAAAGGCTAAAGGTGACGGACAACAGGCTTTTGTTTAATGATTAAAGTTGCAGCTGTGTATAAAAATATGCGTTGGCTATTAATGATAATATCTTTTATTCTCGCACTGAATTTTAATGTATGTGCGCAGAACGATACTATTATCCTCGAATCTGTCGAGATAAGCGCGTCGTATATCAACAGCAATTTGAAGGACAGAGCAATGGAACGTAAAATCGACACTGCGATAATGAAACGTTTGCAGACTGTTTCGCTTTCGCAGTTACTCATTCAACATTCGCCTGTGTTTATCAAGACTTACGGTCCTGGAGGAACGTCATCAGCCTCATTTCGAGGAACAACAGCGAGTCATACTTTAGTGCTTTGGAATGGACTGCAGATTAATTCTCCGTTTCTCGGCGAAGTGGATTTCAGTACCATACCGGTTTTCTTTACCGACGAAGTTTCATTGCAATGGGGAAGCAAGACTTCTGCAAACAGCGGTGGGCTCGGCGGAGTGGTTAATGTCGCTAACAGACAGAAATTCAGTGAAGGTCTGCTGTTGGATTTAAAACAAACTTACGGCAGCTTCAATACTTGGGGTTCTTACGTGACGCTTGGATATTCGGGAAATAATTTCATTACGAGATTAAAAGCATATCGTAGTTCCAGCGATAACGACTTTACCTATAATAACATAGCGACAATTCCGCATCAGGAAATGAAACAGAAAAACGCTGATTTCGTTGATTATGGCGTTATGCCGGAAATGCAAATGCGTTTTAAGAACTCGCTGCTGACAATTGTTTCTTGGAATCAATGGAGTCACAGAAATTATCCGCAGATTATGCCTAATGTGTTTAACAACATTAAGGAATTCACCGACAACGATTTCTCGCGTAACTTCATATCTTACAAGATTTATTGGAAGTCGGGTAGGGTGGAAGTGAAATCGGCTTACTTCTACGAGAAACAGAATTATTTTCTGGAATCTTATACTTCTAACGGCTTGCCGGTGACCCAGACGAATTCCTTGAATAAGTCGAATGTATTCCGTCAAATCTTCGATTTAAAACAGGAATTGTATAAGTCGTGGACTCTTTATGCTAAAGCGCAATGGGATCATGAGAATGTGAGTTCTTCTAATTACGATGGGATAAAGAACAGAAATACAATTTCTTTATACGCATCCGTCGATGGTAAGATTTATGAGAATCTCGATTTAAGAATGACTCTTCGCAACGACATTGTCGATGATGAATCTGCTGGATTTTTCCCGACGGCGACCGTGGCATACAAAACGCATCTCGTCAAAGGATTGACTTTCAACGCGGGATATAGTCATAACTACAGAACTCCTACTTTGAATGATTTGTATTGGAATCCTGGCGGAAATGAAAATCTCAAAGCCGAGAACGGAAAGACTTTCGATTTTGACATTAATTATCTTTACGAGAATGTTAATTTCAATTTAGATTTCAGAAGCGGATTATATTATTCAAAAGTTAACGACTGGATTCAGTGGGTGCCAACGACTTACAGATATTGGGTTCCGAAAAATGTCTCAGAAGTATTGGCTCGAGGTTTTGAAACGCATCTCAAGATGAATTACAGATATGCCTTATGGATATTCTCTGTATCAGGAAATTATGTCTATTCACACACTACTGATGAAAGCGAATTCGCGCAACAGTATGATTCTGAAGGAAAACAATTGATTTATATCCCGAAGCATCATGCCAACGCTTTCGCTGAGATAAAATGGAAATCGTGGAATATGAACTATACTTTTGAATTCACAGGCAAACGTACAACAAGCATGAACGATGACGAGTTCTTCGCTTATGACTTACCTTATTATATGCTACATCATATTTCATTCGGTAAACAATTAAATAATTTTAGAATTGAATTTAAAATCAATAACTTAACAAACAAAGATTATCAAACCGTCCTTTGGCGAGCAATGCCAGGACGTAGTTACGAAATTTATTTGGAATTTAAAATTAATTAACAATTAACAATTGACAATGTACAATGGTTTTATGGATGATTTCTGTTGTCTGTTGACCGTTGTCCGTTGACTTAAACATAAAACTATGAAAAGACAATTATTTAACATTTTTATTTTAAGCATTTTCTTAACATTTGTATCATGCGATGGAAAAGAGCCTGTAACACCGACAGAAACATCTGTTGCAAAAGGACTTTTCATCTTGAACGAAGGAACTTTCACGTATGCCAACTCCTCGCTTTCTTTCTATGATCCTGAGGCTGATACCGTGGAAAACAATCTTTTTTACAGAGTCAATTCGTCGCCGCTCGGCGATGTCGCCAATTCAATGGCAATTGATGAAACAGGAATGTATATCGTGGTAAATAATAGCAAGTATATTTATAAAGTCGATCCTAAAACAATGAAATTCAATGTTAAATTGGATGGATTTACATCGCCGCGACATATCATGTCGATAGATAAAAACAAAGCGTATGTCTCTGACCAGGAATCAACCGGACTTTGGGTTATAAATCCGGAGACTATGCAGAAAACAGGATTCGTGGATTTGGGAAACACTACCGAGAGGATGGTGCGCGTCGGTGATGAGGTCGTTGTGACGAACTGGTCTAATTTCTATCAGCCAGAAACATCGAATTCAACGATACAGTTTGTCGATGTTAATACAGACCAACTTGTTGACGCTATGGATGTTGCGCCGGAACCGAATTCTATAGTACTTGATAAAAATGATAATATCTGGGTTTTATGCAGCGGCGGATATATGCCTCCATGCGAACCTGTTTTATTCTGTATCAATCCAGCAACGCGCAAAGTCGTCAGACGTTTTGACTTTGCCGACGGCGACTATCCATCGTCATTGGCGATAGATAGTGATATGGAAACGCTTTATTTCCTGAACGGCGGCTTCGGTTCTTTGAATCTTTATAAAATGTCAGTTGATGACGAAACTTTGCCAGCATCGCCTCTCGTCGAAAATCAAGGACGAGTTTTCACTAATGTGGCTGTTTCGGAAGACGGCGATATTTATCTCACCGATGTGAAAAATTATGTGCAAAACGGAGAAGTCTTGCGTCTGACATCAAACGGCGAATTTGTAACTTCATTCCAGACGGGAATAATCCCAGGTTTTATGTTATTTAACTGATATAAAACGAAATAACATTTCTAAATAGAGTAATCGCATTCTGTCTGTAAGAAGATGTGAATAATCACGTTCTTTTTGCAAGATAGGATGCGTTTTTTTATGTGTTTGAAGTGTTGAAATTGTATGATTTATTTAGGAAAAAACTATTTGTTTGACAGATTTTTTATTATATTTGCATTTTCAAGGTGTAAATCTACTGTTGATGAGCATCTTTTATCAGCAACAGTTTTTATGTTTTAATTATTCATAATCAAGAAAATGATTGTTTATTTAGAAAACAGATTGTCGTTAGAGGAAATTCGCAGTGTACTTTTTGAGGGTGCTACGTTGCAACTATCTGATAAAGCGAAAGATAATATTAACAAGAGTTATGAATTCCTAAAGGATTTCTCTTCCGACAAGGTTATATACGGAATCAATACAGGTTTTGGTCCGATGGCTCAGTTTAGAGTTGACGACAAATTTCTTAAAGACTTGCAGTATAATATCATACGCAGTCACTCGACGGGTGCAGGCGAACCATTAGACGATATTTTTGTGAAGGCAGCAATGATAGCAAGGGTCGGCACTTTGGTTCAAGGATATTCTGGCGTGCATCTTTCTGTGGCAGAACTGATTGTAGAGTTTATCAACAGAGGCATATTCCCAAAGATACCTCGTCATGGCAGTGTCGGAGCAAGTGGCGATTTGGTACAGCTGGCACATATCGCGCTTACGCTTATCGGTGAAGGTGAAGTGCATTACAATGGCGAATGGAGAAATACCTCAGATGTGTTGAAAGAGAATGGATTGGAACCAATCAATATTTATATCAGAGAAGGACTTTGTATTACTAACGGAACTTCTATGATGTCGGGAATCGCTGCGGTAAATCTTATTCACTCTCAGAAATTGTTTAATCACAGCATAGTAGCATCAGCATTGGTGAATGAAATAGCGTCTTCTTATGATGATTTCCTCACACACGAACTTAATGCCGCAAAACATCATGAAGGTCAGATATTCGTTGCTCAAATGATGCGTGAGATTCTTAAAGACAGTCAATGCACTTTGAGAAGAGAAGATGAATTGTATGACAACAGTCATGCCGACACCACGACCTTCGCTCATAAGGTGCAGCCTTATTATTCATTGCGCTGCGTACCTCAGATTTTAGGACCTATTTATGAAGAGATAAAAAACGCCGTTCAAGTCGTTGAAGATGAATATGCTTCTGCTTGTGACAACCCAATAGTCGATTATAGAACAAATAATGTTTATCATGGGGGCAATTTCCATGGTGATTATATCTCGTACGAGATGGATAAACTCAAGATTGGCATCACAAAAATGACGATGCTCGCTGAGCGTCAGCTGAATTATTTGTGTCACGACCGCATAAACGGCATACTTCCTCCTTTTGTCAATCTGGGAGTTCTCGGTCTTAATTATGGAGTCCAGGCTTGTCAATTTACAGCAACTTCAACAACAGCAGAGTCGCAGACTTTGTCAATGCCGAATTCTATACACTCTATACCTAATAATAATGATAATCAGGATATTGTAAGTATGGGGAGCAACTCGGCAGAACTTACAAACATGGTTGTTGAGAACGCATATCAGGTTATAGCAATACATTTTATGACAATAATTCAAGCTGTAGATTGCTTGAAAATACAAGATAAGTTATCATCAGCAACGAAAAAGGTGTATGAAGAATTACGTTCGATAGTGCCTGTCTTTGTTGAAGATAGCATAAAATATAAGGATATAGAAAATATTATTTCATACTTAAAAAGATAAAAGATGAGATACGCATTAGTTACAGGAGGTTCCAGAGGAATAGGCAAGGCTGTGTGCATCGCCTTAGCAGAAGAAGGTTATTCTGTCATCATCAATTATGTTTCAAATCAAGAAGCTGCACAAGAGGTTAAGGAAATCATCGAAAGCAAAGGTCAGAGTGCTGAATTGTTGCAGTTCAATGTGAGTGACGCTCAAGCTGTTGAAGAAGCCTTGAATTCTTGGCAAGAACAGCATCCCGACGAATATATTTCTGTTTTGGTTAACAATGCCGGAATTAGAATGGATAATGTCCTCGTCTTTATGCAAGATAATCAATGGAATGATGTTATCAATACCACATTGGGTGGTTTCTATAATGTGACAAAATATTTGGTTAAATACATGATGACCAAACGTTATGGCAGAATTATCAATATGGCTTCTTTGTCGGGATTGAAAGGTTTGCCAGGACAGACAAACTATTCGGCTGCCAAGGCAGCGTTGATAGGCGCAACGAAGGCATTGGCTCAGGAAGTCGCTCCTCGTAAAGTTACGGTCAATGCCATCGCTCCTGGTTTTATCGCTAGCGATATGACCAAAGACCTTGACGAGAAAGCTCTTAAATCTATGATACCTATGGGCCGTTTCGGAAAACCAGAAGAAGTGGCTTCTGTAGTGGCATTCTTGGCATCAGAAAAAGCGTCGTATATCACAGGACAAGTAATTTCAGTTAATGGAGGTTTATATACTTAATATGAGAAGAGTAGTAGTAACGGGCATGGGTATCTACTCATGTATTGGAAAGAATAAAGAAGAGGTTTGTGAATCATTGCGTTTGGGACGTTCCGGTATTGGTATCGACCCGATGAGAATAGAATACGGATATCGTTCGCCATTGACTGGAATAGTTGAGGCTCCTAAACTTAAAGGTGTCTTGGATAGAAAGTTAAGAATGTATCTCGCTGAACAAGGTGAATATGCATATTTGGCAACTCTAGAAGCTTGGAAAGACGCTAAGATTGATGAAGATTATTTGGAAAACAACGAAATAGGAATACTTTACGGTAATGACTCGTCTGCAAAAGCGGTGATTAAATCACATGAAATAGCGGTAGAGAAAAAAGACACTACTTTGATTGGCTCTTCTGCTATTTTCCAGTCGATGAATTCCACAGTGAGTATGAATCTCGCGACGATTTTTAAGTTAAAAGGCATCAATATGACTATCAGTGCTGCCTGTGCCAGCGGTTCTCACGCCATCGGTCTCGGAGCGATGATGATTCGTAATGGATTGCAAGATATGGTGTTATGCGGAGGCGCACAGGAAACCAATTATCTGTCTATGGGAAGTTTCGATGGTATCAGCACTTTCTCAACGCGCATCGATGAGCCAACAAAGGCATCGCGACCTTTCGATAAAGATAGAGACGGTCTCGTTCCAAGCGGTGGCGCCGCGAGTTTGGTGCTCGAGGAATATGAACATGCCGTGGCTCGCGGCGCAACAATATATGCTGAGGTGATAGGCTACGGGTTCTCATCCAACGGAGGAAATATCTCACAACCAAGCGACGAAGGTTGCTATCGCGCAATAATGCGAGCTCTTAACGAAGCAGGCATAAAACCAGAAGACATCGATTATGTCAACGCACACGCAACATCAACGCCACAAGGCGACTACCAAGAAGCTAAAGCCTTGGCTCAACTGTTCGCTGAACATAAAACTCCTGTATCTTCAACAAAATCAATGACTGGTCACGAGTGCTGGATGGCAGGAGCAAGCGAAGCCATCTATTCCATCTTGATGATGAAAAACTCGTTTATAGCTCCTAACATCAATTACACAGAAGGTGACGAATATTCAAAGTTGTTGAATATAATTCCTGAAACAGTAGAAAAGAAATTAAATATTGTATTATCAAATTCTTTCGGATTCGGAGGAACAAATAGCGCATTAATCATTAAAAACATATAAGTTATGACAAGAACAGAAATTGAAGAAAAAGTAAATAACTTTTTGATTGAAGAAATCGAAATAGAAGAAGATGTCCTCGATAGAGATGCATTGCTAACCAAAGACTTAGGTATCGATAGTCTCGACTTCGTTGACATCGTTGTAATCGTGGAAAGAACTTTTGGCTTTAAAATCAGACCAGAAGATATGAAAGATGTCAAGACTTTGAATGATTTTTATAATTATATCGAGTCAAAGGTAAACGGATGATTCTATGAGCGATAATCTGGTTCAAAGCAAATGGAAAGGCAAGACGCAAGGCGGTGACTTCGGTCAGTGTTCTTTGGTGTTCCTGATACGTATCTTTGGATTGAGATTCATGTATTTCATAATGGCTTTTGCTATTCCTTTCTTTGTGATATTCAATAGGAATGAGAGAAAAGCAATAGTGAAATATTATCACGACATCTGCGGGTTCGGCAAATTCAGGTCTTTTCTTAGGACTTTTAAGAACAATTTCCTCTTTGGAAAAATGATGTTGGATAGACTTGCCATCATGGCGAAGAAAAATAAATTCTCCATAAAAATCGTCAACGAGGATTTGTTCGAGAATTTTTGCAATGACGAGAAAGGCTTTATGATTGGAAGTGCCCACGTCGGAAATTTCGAACTCGCTGGTTATGCTCTTCATCAGGACAAAAAGAAAATTCATAGTCTGATATTTGGCGGCGAATCTCCTGACATTCAAGCAAGAAGATTGGAGATGCTTGAGAAAAACAATATTGTGGGTATTGTGGCTTCTGTCGATATGTCGCATATCTTCAAAATAAAAAATGCTTTGGATGAGGGCAATATCGTCAGTATGCCTTGCGACAGAATGTTGGGAAGTAATAAGTCTATAAAAGTCAGTCTCTTAGATAAGGAGATATCTCTTCCAATGGGACCTTTTATCACTGCCGCTCATTCTGATGTCAAAATGATAAGCATCTTTATAATGAGGGAAAAAGTCTGGAATTACACAGTATATGTCAATGAGATTCAATATGATGGAAGTCTTAATATAAGACAACGTTCAGAACAGCTCGCCAGAAATTATGCTAAAGAATTAGAATCGGTCTTAAGAAATTATCTAGATCAATGGTTTAACTTTTATGACTTTTGGGGAGAACAAAAGTCGTTATAAAACTTATTATTATGAAAATGAAAATGTTTCCTGCATTGGAAAAAAGATATGGTAAGGAACAGATGACAGCTCTTGAAGCTCAACGTCTTGCACATGAAATTTCATTTGGACCTATAGTGTTCCAGGTTTCCCGTCTGATGGTGAAATTCGGTATATTGCAGATGCTCATCGATAGCAAAAACGGTCTAACAATGGAAGAGCTCGTCGAGAAAACGGGTCTCTCAAGTTATGCTGTGAAAGTGATGCTTGAAGCTTCATTGACGATAGGTACTGTCCTTTATGAAAATGACAGATTTACTGTCTCAAAGGCTGGATGGTTTCTCCAAAATGACCCTCTTGTCAGAGTCGATATGGATTTCAATCACGACGTGAATTATCTCGGATGGTTTAACTTGGAAGAAGCTCTCTTGAACGGAAAACCGGAAGGTCTTAAAGTGTTCGGCGAGTGGCCTACAATTTATGAAGGTCTTTCGCAACTTCCTGAACAAGTACAGAAAAGCTGGTTCGGCTTCGATCATTATTATTCCGACAATTCATTTAACGAAGCTCTCGAAATAGTCTTCAACAATAATACTAAAAAATTACTTGATGTTGGCGGTAATACTGGACGTTTTGCATTGCGATGCGTCTCCTTCAACAAAGATGTTAATGTGACAATCATGGATTTGCCGCAGCAACTGGAAATGATGCGCAAACAAGTCGCTGACAAGGATGGCGCTGACAGAATTCATGGATATGGAGCAAATCTTCTTGATGAAAATACTTCATTCCCAACAGATTTCGATGCCATCTGGATGAGCCAATTCTTGGATTGCTTCTCAGAAGAGCAGGTCATTAGCATATTGTCAAGAGCTGCTAAGTCAATGAAAGAAGGTTGTTCTTTATATATCATGGAAACATTGTGGGACAGACAAAAGTTTGAGACCGCTGCCTATTGTCTTACACAGATTTCGTTGTATTTCACAGCTTTGGCTAACGGCAATAGCAAGATGTTCCATTCTGAGGACCTCTTCAGTTATGTTGAAAAAGCAGGTTTGAAGATAGACAAAGTCTATGACGGATTAGGAAAAGGTCATTCCTTGATAAAATGCATTAAATAATGGAAATAAAAGATATTGACATATTAACACTTATTCCGCAGAGAAGACCTTTTGTATTGGTTGATAGATTGCTGTCATTCAATGAGATAGAGTCGTCAACGGATTTGGTTATCAGAGAAGATAACTTATTCTGCAAGGATGGTATGTTCCTTGAAACGGGAATAATGGAAAATATAGCACAGACTTGCGCAGCGAGAATCGGTTATATTAATATGTATCATAAAAATGAATCCGTGAAAATCGGAGTTATAGGTTCTATTAAGGACTTGATTATAAAAAAATTACCAGAAGTTGGTAGTCGCCTAATCACTAAAGTTAAGGTTATAAGCGAAGTGTTCGCGATAACTTTGGTCGAGGCTGAAGTCTATAACAATGATGAACTTATAGCCAAGTGCGAAATGAAAATATCGTTGACAGATAAGGAGATAGGATGATGGAATTGAAAAGTTCTACGACAATTAGGGTGCGCTTTAATGAAGTTGATTCGATGAATATAACATGGCATGGTCATTATGTGACTTTCTTTGAAGATGCACGCGAAGCGTTTGGAAAAGAATATAATCTCGACTATCTTACAATCTTTGCGGAAGGTTATTATGCTCCTCTGGTGGATATTCGCGTAGAGTATAAAAGCCCTTTGATTTATGGTGACGAAGCTAGGGTGGAAATAAAGTTTAAAGACTGTGACGCCGCTAAAATCATCTTCGAATATGAAATATATAATCTGAGAGATGGTAAATTGGCAGCGAAAGGCTATACAACACAAGTGTTTATGGATAAGGATTATCGCTTGGTGCTTTATCCTCCTGACTTTTTTATCAATTGGAAAATTAAAAACGGACTTAGAGAAGGATGATATTTTGCGTCGGAAATAATATAATATCTTCATTGGGTTTTTCTGCAAAAGAAAACTATGAAGCAGTGTTGAATGGATTGACAGGATTGTCGTTACATGAAAATACGTTCGATATCCCAGAACCTTTCTTTGCTTCGCTAATAGATGACGAAAGACTTGATAATGAGTTGATTGTCAATTTTAAAGATATAGAATTAAGTTCTTTTACGAAGTTTGAGAAAATGTTGCTGCTTTCAGTTAAGAAAGCTAACGATGAAGCTGGTCTTGACTTGAAAGATAAGGATACCTTATTTATATTCTCAACGACAAAAGGGAATGTTTCATATCTTACTGACGAGATGACGGACGAAAATTATCTGTGGCATTCCGCGCAAAAAATAACATCGTTCTTCAGAAATGAAAATGAACCTCTTGTTATTTCAAATGCTTGTATATCAGGTGCTGCTGCTCAAGTGGATGCATTACGTCTCATCGAAAATTCGTGCTACGAGAATTGTGTCGTCGTTGGAGGTGAGGTCTTATCCAAGTTTATCGTTTCTGGTTTTCAGTCTTTCAAGGCATTATCGCAAGAACAATGTCAGCCTTTTGATAAAAATCGTCATGGTCTGAACCTTGGCGAGGCTGCTGCCACAATAATTTATTCCAAAGAAAACAAGGCAAATAGCAAAATAGCTTTGATAAAAGGCGCGATTCGTAATGATGCTCGTCATATTTCGGCTCCATCTATAGAAGCTGAAGGCTTGTACAATTGTCTGGTATCGATAACTGAAGATATTGACAAAGAAGATATTGCCTTCGTTAATGCTCATGGAACTGCAACAATTTATAACGACGAGATGGAAGCTCTCGCGCTTAACAGAATTGAAATGAAGCATATTCCGACTAATTCTTTGAAAGCTCATTTCGGACATACTTTGGGAGCCGCCGGTTTGCTTGAATCTATAATCTCGATGCAGGCAATAAATGATGGCATTATCCTGAAAAGCACCAACTGCCATGAGGTAGGTGCAAAACATGATGTTAACATCGCAATGGAAAACATGACCACCGATAAGACAATGTTTGTTAAAATGGTATCTGGATTCGGCGGAAGCAATGCGGCTTTATTGTTTAAGAAAATTAACATAAATGATAAAGATAATGTAAAGTCTCGTAATATAATCCATGCTTTTGAAGAAATCATTGAAGGTAAATTGAAGAATAACATGTTATATATCAATGGTGTTAAGCATGAATTGGAAGATGTGTCGGGTAACGTCCTTGATAGTTTTTATAGAAGGGAAAAAATATCGTATCCAAAATTCTTCAAGATGGACAATCTCAGCAAAGCTGGATTTATTGTATCTGATTTGATGCTCCGCGAAGCCGGTTTAGATATTGAAACTCCTAAGAAAGATATGGCGATAATTCTTTGTAACAGGAGCTCTTCGTCTGACGACGATCTGATTTATCTCCAGAGTATAAAAGATAAAGATAATTATTTTCCAAGTCCTTCAGTCTTTGTTTACACTCTGCCTAATATCGTCGCTGGCGAAATGGCAATCAGGAATAAAATCTTTGGCGAAACGTCATTTTATGTATCTGAAAATTATTCTAAAGAAATGATGATGCGTCAGGTTAATAATGTTTTCTCGACAAAATCAGTAAATTATATTTTGTTCGGTTGGGTCGAAGCATTAAAAGGAAATTATGAAGTAGAATTAACATTAATTAAAAAATCATTAAGCAAATAGAATTATGGAAAACTTAATTAAAGAATTAAAAGAAGAAATTATCAAGACATTAAATTTAGAAGAAGTAAGACCAGAAGACATCGATGAAAACGCTCCTCTTTTCGGTGAAGGTTTGGGTTTGGATTCTATTGATGCTCTTGAACTTATCGTTTTGATGGAAAAGAACTACGGCATTAAGTTGCAAGATCCAAATCAAGGCAAGGAAATCTTCAAGTCTATTGTAACAATGGCTGAATACGTTCAAAAAAACAGAACAAAATAATTGATTATGACCGTATTTGTAACAGGTGTTGGGATCATCAGCGGTTTAGGTTACGGGAGAAGTGCCACGATGAAAGCCCTGCGCGAACATCGTTCTGCCATCGGTAAGATTCGTTATCTTGGCACTTCTCACGACTTGCCTGTGAGTGAGGTGCCTTATAGTAATGAGGAAATGATGGATATGCTTAATATTCAGCATGATGCTATAATGACTCGTACGGCATTGATAGGTAAGTTGGCACTGAAAGAAGCAATGGAAAATGCAACGCTCAATCCTTCAGAGCAACGGACAGTCTTTATCTCTGGAACGACAGTTGGCGGCATGGATAAGAGTGAGCAGTTCTATCTTGACTTCCTTAACAATGATAATCACAAGGAATTCATCAAGACTCACGATTGCGGAACTTGTACTGAGATGATAGCAGAACCATATCAAGGCTTTGAGATGATGACGACATTGTCAACAGCTTGTTCTTCTGCTGCTAATGCGATACAGATTGGTATGGAACTGATACAGAGCGGTCGTTGTGATGTAGCTGTCGTTGGTGGCAGCGAATGTATCACGAAATTTCACCTCAATGGTTTCAATACATTGATGATATTGGATAAGGAACAATGTCGTCCTTTCGACCAGACTCGTGCAGGAATTAATTTGGGCGAAGGTGCAGGCTATCTTGTCATTGAGTCGGAAAACTCTGTTAAGAGACGTAAGGTCAAGCCTTTATGTATATTGTCATCTTGTGCTAATCGTTGCGACGCTTTCCATCAGACAGCGTCGTCTCCTGATGGCAAAGGCGCATTTTTGGCTATGAACGATGCTCTCAAAGAGGCTGGACTTAAACCTGGCGATATAGACTATGTCAATGCTCACGGAACAGGAACTCAGGGTAACGACATTAGCGAAGGCAAAGCCCTGATGCGAGTCTTCGGCGATAAAATGCCTCCTGTAGCTTCTATAAAATCATTCATCGGACATACTACAAGTGCTGCCGGTGGAGTAGAGGGCGTCATATCAGTATTGTCTCTCTTGGAAAATTATATGCCTATCAACCTGAATTTCAGTAATAAAATTGAAGATCATTCTTTTGAACCATTACACCAAGATACTATCCCTCAACGTTTGGAACATATCATGTCTAATTCCTTCGGATTCGGAGGCAACGACACTGTATGTATCTTTTCAAAAATTAAGGAGGATATAATATGAATATCTACTTGAAATCATGCGCACAAATATCTGTGCAAGAACCTCTAAGCAACAAATGGTTCTCTGAACCTGTAAAATATGATGAAAAATATGTAAGAGCCATTGACCCTGATTATAAACCTTTTATAAATCCTATCGCTGCACGAAGAATGGGCTTGATATTGAAAAGAGCCATGGCGACATCGCTCACAGCTTTGAAAAATGCCAAAATTGAGATACCCGACGCAATAATTACTGCTACTGGTCTGGGATGTATAGAAAATACGGAAAAATTCTTGAAAGCTTTGAGTGAACAAGGCGAAAACTGTCTTCAACCTACATTCTTTATCAACTCTACTCACAATACGATTAGCTCGTATATCGCAGTGCAAATTAAATGTCACGGCTACAATAATACTCACGTTCACAGAGGCGTGTCTTTTGAAAGTGCGTTGCTGGACGCATTCGTGAAAATGAAATTAGGTAAGTTTAACAATGTCTTGGTCGGAGCTCACGATGAGATGACTCCAGATTATTTTACATTGCTGAATAGGGTTGGTTTCTGGAATGGAGGTATTGCCGGTGAAACAGCTGTTTCTATGGTGTTGGCAAAAGAGGGCGATGTTAAAATATCTGATGTTAAGATGTTGTATATGCCTGATAAACATAAAATTATCGATGCTGTTAATGGAATGTGTTCTGAAAATAATATTGCTGTAAATGATATAGATTTGTTAGTCACAGGACGTAATAATGACGCAACTAATAATAATGTCTATGATAATTTTGAGAATATTTTTAATATGAAAGATAGGTCTGTAGGTTATAAAAATATTTTCGGAGAATCGTTTACGGCTTCTGCATACAGCATTTGCTACGCTTATGAATGCCTCAAAAAAGGTGTAAGTCATTCAGGCAGGAAAGTCAGAAATGTCTTGCTATATAATCACTACGAAAATAAAGATCATTCATTAATATTGCTTACATGTTGAGATTCATAGTAATAGCATTGTTTCAATGTCTGTTCCTCGCATCGGGGCAGGTCTTCCTTAAACTCGCCATGAATCGTATGGGAAGTTTTGAATGGACATGGAACTACTTCAAGGACCTTCTGTTAAATTGGCCTCTCGCTGCTTGCGGCGCAGGATTCGGCATCGCCACTGTGCTGTGGCTTTATATGCTTAAAAACTTCGACTTCTCGTTGGCTTATCCAGTGACAAGTCTGAGTTATATCTTTGGAATGTTAGCCGCCGCCTTCATCTTTCACGAATCAATACCAGCGACAAGATGGATTGGCGTGTTGTTCATCGTAATAGGTGTGTTTTTCATGGTAAAACAGTAAAATATGAGAACTCTTTTAATATCTTTTGTATTATTATTGACTGTGTTATCTGCTGAATCTCAACAGATTACAGATAAGATGAAAATCAATGATATAAAGGAAAATATTATAGAATCTTGTGAAAATATCGTAAATCTGAGTTGTAATTACGTTCAGGAGAAGTCGGTTTCTTTGCTTGAAGATAACATTATATATGAAGGTGAAGTGTTTTTCGTAGCACCTGATATTCTTCTCTGGAATAATAAAAATCCTGAAAATCAAGAATTTGTTCTTAAAAATGATAGCGTTAAGATTGTAAATAAAAGTGGCTCTAATATTATGCCTATAGAAGAACATCTGATTTTTAGAGAAATAGCAAAACTTATAAATAACGGAATATCAAATAAATCCATCATCGATGAAAATAATTTCATGCCAACATACGAGGAAAATGAGAATTATATCATCGTCAATATGAAACCCAAAAAAAATAAGATGAAAAACGTTTTTGGCAATATGATATTGCATTTCGACAAATCATCTTATCTTATTCATAAAATTGAAATCATCGATAATAATTATGATTTGACAACAATCACTTTGTCAGATATTTATATAAATCAAAATATAGATAATACTTTGTTTAACTTCTAATAAATTCTTATGTTTAATAATCTTTATAATATTATCAAGGAAGAAGAAAGTAAGACGGTTATACAGTTGGATAATGATAATGTCATTTTTAAGGTTCATTTTGAAGGCAATCCTATTTTGCCGGGAGCTTGCATGACCGAGATTTGTCGAGAACTGATAGAAAGAAAGACAAATAGAAAATTAAACATAAAAAACATTAAGAATATCAAGTTCTTGCAACTTATTTCTCCAAGAGAACACAGTGAAATTCTTTTTGACGTAAATATTTCTGAGCTTGAAAACAAGTTACAAGCGAAGATAAATATCAGCGATACTCAGGAACAACAAGTTTTTGCAAAGATTAATATGATATTGGAAGATGCTTGATAAGTCAAAGATTTGTGTAGTAATACCTTGTTATAATAACGAGAAGACTGTCGCTGATGTGGCTTTGTCTGTTACTCAATATTCTGAAAATGTGGTTGTTGTATTGGACGGCTGCACCGACAAAAGTGCTGCTAACCTTCAAAAAATTGCCGATAAAATAACGATTCTTTCTTATTCGCCTAATAAAGGAAAAGGTGCAGCTCTTAATCTTGCTTTCGATTACGCAAATAATCATAACTTCGATTATGCGATAAGCATCGATGCTGATGGTCAGCATTTTGCGTCTGACCTGCCGCTTTTTTTAGAAACTATAGATAATAATTACGGCGCAATGGTTGTCGGCAGCAGGTTCTTGAAACAAGATAATATGCCTGCGGGAAACACTTTCGCCAATAAATTCTCAAACTTCTGGTTTACTATACAAACCGGCAAGAATCTTCCCGATACGCAAACTGGTTATCGCGCGTATCCTATCTTTAAAATGGGAAAGTTACGCTCGTTTTCAAAGCGTTATGAGTCTGAGTTGGAATATCTTCAACGAATGGCTTGGCGTAATATCAAACTGATAAGCATACCGATAAAAGTATATTATGCTCCAGTGGGTGAGAGAGTGACTCACTTCAGAAAAGGTCGCGATTTTATCAGAATATCAATTTTAAATACTTTAATGTGCTTTGTAGCAATACTTTATGGTTATCCTTCGATGTTTTTGAGAAAATTATTAGGCAAGTAATAATAGATAGAATTACTGAAAATTATATTATATTTGTTATAGATTAACTCCTCAATAAACAACATGACAAAATTCTTTCTTAAAATATATGACTTCTTCAGTGAAAAGAAATCACTTCTTTTTGCTATAACTATCATAATAACAATAGTTTGCGTCTTTTTCGCCTCGAAAATAGACTTTAGTGAAGATATTTCTGGTTTCCTTCCAGAAAACAAAAATAACGAAAGAGAAAATTATGCTCTTCAACACCTTGGGACTTCAAATACAATAATGGTATATTTCTCAAAAACTAATGAGGATGCAGACGATTTTTTGATGTATGATGCTATAGATGCTTTTGTTAATTCATTGTATGATAATAATATAGAAGATTATACGAATAAAATTCAATATTCTATAGATGAATCGGAAATCATTGAAAAGATGAATTTCATTTCAAATAATTTGCCTTATTTTCTAAAGAAAGATGATTATAAAAGAATAGATAGCTTAATTGTTAAAGAAAACATTTTCAAGCAAATAGAAAATGATAAAAACATTCTTGGAACTATTCATGGCGGAATGATGAAGTCGGTGATGACTAATGACCCGCTTTTTATTTCCAGTGAACTTCTGAATGGCTTGAGTAACTTTAAGATGAACGACAATTTCAATTCTAAGGATGGATATATTTTCAACAAAGACGGTGAAGCAGTCGTGATGATTGAATCAAAATATCCTTTGAGTGAGACTGCTAACAACAAGAAACTCACTAAGTTAATTGACAAGTCGGCAGAAGAAACTGAGAATCTGATAAAAGATGTTGATGTTTTGCCTTTCGGAGCAGCGTATGTCTCTGTAGGCAATGCAGAGCAAATTAAAAAAGATAGTATTTTGACAATATCAATAGCTATAATATTGATAATTATAATTTTAGCTTATTCATACCGCTCTCTTAGAATAATTGTCGCACTTCCGCTTTCGCTATTATTCGGAATGATTTTCGCCTTGGGAATTACTTCCTTATTGTCGGACGAAGTTTCGCTCATTGCAGTAGGAATCTCGTCTATAATAATCGGAATCGCTGCTAATTATCCGCTTCACGTCTTGGATCATAAATATCACGGTTTTGGAACGCGGCAGACATTGAATGATATTGTCAATCCATTGACAATCGGTAATATAACTACGGTAGGTGCTTTTCTGAGTTTGCTTTTTATAAGTTCTCCTGCAATGAAAAATCTAGGCGTTTTCGCATCAATGCTGCTTGTCGGAACAATATTTTTCGTACTTCTCGTAATGCCGCATATCGTTCCTGAAAAAAGCAGGTTCTATTCAAAAGAACCAAAACGACTTTTTAAGAAATTCACTGATATTCAGTTTGAAAACTCCAGAGTTCTAATACTCGTGATTTTTGCGTTGACTGTAGCATCGTTTTTTATCGGAAAGGCAGGTTTCGATGCCGATATGAGTAAAATCAATTATATGACTGACGAACAAAAAGTTCTGATGAAAAAACTTATAACTAATACAGAAAATTCCGACAAAACACTTTATATCGTCGCTGACGGTGAAAATTTAGAAAACGCTCTGAATAATTATGAAGAGATACTCCCTGACTTAGAGAAACTTGCAAATAATGACAGCAACTTGAGACTAACATCAATCGATGTTTATCTACCTTCAAAAAAGGAACAGGAAAAACGACTTGAATTATGGGAAAACTATTGGAAAGATAAAAATATTTATCCTGAAATTGAAGCTGCGGCAGAGAAAATAGGTTTTAAGAAAGATGCCTTTAAGAATTTCAAGGAATTGATAACCAGAGATTTTGAAGTTCAAGATGCTGAATATTTCCAGACTTTGACTAATAATCTCGCTGATAATTACATTATTGACGAAGAAAACAGAGCGATGATTTTTTCTGTGATACATATAAACCCTGACGACTTTGAAAATGTTAAAAATAATTTGAAAAACGATAAGAAATATTCTAACAATAAAGTTTTCGCTTTCAGTCAAGAATCTGCTTTGTCGACTGTAGTGAGTTCATTGTCAGATGATTTTGATTTCGTGCTATATATTTGCAGTTTCATAGTGTTTTTCTTCTTATTGGTTTCGTTTGGAAGAATAGAATTAAGTATGATAGCATTCTTGCCGCTCGCCATAAGTTGGCTCTGGATTCTTTCAATTATGAATGTATTTGACATTCAATTTAATATAGTGAATATAATTCTTGCGACATTTATTTTTGGCATGGGCGACGATTATACAATTTTTATGATGGAAGGTTGTCTCTACGAAAATAGATTCGGTAAGAAAATGCTCTCCACGTACAAAAGTACTGTCGCGCTTTCTGCCTTGATTATGTTTGTCGGAATAGGTTGTTTGATTTTAGCTAAGCATCCGGCAATGAAGCAGTTAGGACAAGTCGTTATTGTCGGAATGTTCTGTGTAGTACTCGCGGCTTACATAATACCTTCGTTTTTTTTCAAATGGCTTACCACAAAAAAAGGTCAAAAAAGAAGCAATCCTATTACTATAAAGAACCTTTCTTATACTGTCTTCGCTTTTGTTTGTTTCTTGATTGGCTCATTTTATTTGACATTTCTCGGTTTCTTCCTGTTGACGATTGGTGGTCGAAGCGAGAAACATAAGATAACATATCATCGTCATCTTCAATGGATTTGCAAGTTCGTCTTGAAAAAAATCCCTATGACAAATTGTACTATTAAAAATAATTCAGGAGAAGAAAATCCTTTCGATAAACCTGCAATTATGATTTGTAATCATCAGGCACACATTGACTTAATGGCAATATTGGCCTTGTCGCACAAAATAATTGTCGTTACAAATAAATGGGTTTGGAACGCGCCGTTTTATCGTTGGATAATTCGCTATGCGGATTTTTATCCTGCTGAAAAATTTGATGTCGAGGACATTGGACCTTTAAGAAATAAAATGCAGGAAGGATATTCTATCGCGATTTTCCCGGAAGGAACGCGCTCCGAAGATTGTTCCATTCTACGTTTCCATAAAGGTGCTTTTTATCTCGCTAAAGAACTGAATGTGAGTATAATACCTGTGATGATTCATGGTTTCGGATATGTGCTTCCAAAAAAATATATGCTTCTTAAAAAAGGTGAACTTCATATTGAGGTATTACCTCGTATTTGCACAGATAATATTGATTATCAAGAACTTTGCAAGGAAACACGCAAGATGTACAAGGAAAAGTATTCTGAATTATGTAAAGAGATAGAAACTGCAGATTATTATGCAGATGAAATTGTAAATAATTATCTTTACAAAGGTAGGGATGTATTGAAAAAAGTGCGTAAGTCATTGTCGATGAATGATAATTATAAGGAATTGATATCAAATATTCCTGATGAAGGAAATATATTATTGAGAAATGTTGGAATGGGAGAAATTTCGTTGTTGGTAGCATTGGTGCGTAAAAATGCCAATTTTACAGCCATAATAGAAGATGAAGAAAATTATCTTACAGCAAGCAATTGTGCGTCTCTTCCACGAAATTTAATATATTTACAAAAGGAAAAAGAAGAAGTATTATTTAACTATATTATTGATTGTCATGGAGAATAACTACGAAGTAGCCGTTATAGGAAGTGGACTGAGCGGATTGTCGATTGCCTACATCCTTGCAAAAAATGGTTATAAGGTCGCGGTTTTTGAGAAAAATGCACAGTTTGGAGGTTGTCTGCAGTCTTTTAAACGTTCAGGAGTGACTTTTGAAACCGGAATGCATTATGTCGGAAGTATAGAACAGGGGCAGATTTTGCATAAATATTTTAATTATCTCTCAATACTCAATGATATTGAATTATCATCATTAGATAAGTCTTGTTACGATATCATTGATTTTAAGGGAGAAAGATATTGTTATGCCAACGGACATGAGAATTTTATTGAAACTCTGGCAAAGAAATTCCCAAATAATGTCAATGATATAAAAAATTATGTCAAAGCGATACATAATGTAACAGAGAACTCTCCTTATTATTCCTTTAAAGGTTTTGATACATTGAATATTCTTGATCCTGAACATATTAAGACCAGCATCAATGAATATATATCAAAAATAACATCAAATGAGACACTGCAAAATGTCTTGACAGGAAATATTCCGCTTTATGCGGGTTTAAAAGACAAGACTCCGCTTTACATCCACGCGCTTATCAGCGATTTCTATATTAACAGCGCGTATAGAATTGTCGGTAGCAGCGATAATATCGCTGAGTCACTTGTTAAATCATTGAAAAATATGGGCGTAGGTCTGTTTAACAATAGCGAAGTGACCAAAATTGTTTGTGATGATAAGAAAGTAACAGCTATTGAACTAAAAAATGGAAATAAGGTGGGAGTAAAATATTTAATTTCCTCGATACATCCTGAATATTTATTGAAGATGATTGATTCTCATCTGATTAGAAAAGCCTACCGTGAAAGAATTTGCAGTATGGAACAGACTGTTTCTACATTCACAGTATATATAAAATTTAAGGAAAATACCCTTCCTTACCTTAATAGCAACTTCTTTAAATATAGAGATTCATCTATTTGGAATTGTGAGAGTTATAATGACGGAAACTGGCCTAAGAGTTATCTGTATATGCATCAATGTTCCGAAAAAAATCAGAAGTTCGCAAAAGGAGCGATTTTGTTTTCATATATGAATTATGCTGATGTAGCGAAATGGGATGGAACAAAGATTGGTAATAGAGGTGTTGATTATGAGGAATTTAAGAGAATTAAGGCTGAGAAATTGCTCGAATGTTTAGAAAAAGATATGCCAGGAACTTTAAGTAAAGTTGAAAATTATTGGACTTCGACTCCGCTTACGTATCAAGATTATACATCGACAAAAGAAGGCTCGACATACGGAGTAGTTCGTGATGTGGCATCTCCAATTCAAACAACAATATCGCAGAGAACCAAGATACCAAACCTGCTTTTGACTGGGCAAAATACAAATTCTCACGGAGTTCTGGGTGTTATAATTAGTTCTGTAATAACAGCCAGCGAATTGTTGGGAAAAGAATTTATAATTAACCAGATAAATGAATTTGAATGATAAAAAATATTATCTTTGCGTAAAATAAAATATTTTAGATATGAAATGTAAACTTATATACCCAAGATGGAACAAACTTCCAGGACAGACAACTTTTAATTTACCGCCTCACGGACCTGTTGTTTTTGCGGCTTCTTTGCCTGATTATGTAGAAGTTTCTTTTACTGATGAGAACGTTGAAGAACTGAATTTCGATGAAGAATGTGATTTCGTTGCTATTTCAATGATGCTCACTACTCAAGTGAAACGTGGTTGGGCAATTGCTACAGAATATCGCAAAAGAGGGAAGAAAGTGATTTTCGGAGGTATCTCCACAATGCTTCACGCAGAGGAGACTTTGCAATATGCAGACTCTGTTTTCTTAGGCGAAAGCGAAGGACGTATGGAAGAAGTCATTAACGACTTGAGAAACGGCACTTTGAAGAAAGTATATAATTATATGGGACAGCAGCCTCCAATCGAAAGTGTTGGTCCTGCAAGACGAGACTTGTACAAACGCGACTTGTATAATCACAAAGGCGTGCCAATGGTTGACTTGTTCCATGCATCGCGTGGATGCCGTTTCAGCTGCTATCCTTGCGCTGTATCTTATCTCGGAGGTCGCTGCTTCCGCCCTCGTCCAATAGAAAGAGTGGTGGAAGATCTCGCTACAATCGATAACAATCGTTTGTTTATCGTAGATAACTCTTTGGCACAGAATAAGGAATGGGAAATGGAACTTTTCAAAGAGCTTATTCCTTTCAAGAAAAAATGGATTAGTCACACAATAGAAGATGATCCAGAAGTACTTGATTTGGCAGCTCAAGCAGGAGCTTGGTACGTATATCAAGCCGTTTATGACACCTCAGATTATATCAAAGAACGTGTTAAACGTTATCATGATTATGGTATCGGTGTAGAAGGAACAATTCTACTTGGACTCGACAATCAAACAGAAGACGACATCAAACGTCTTATCGATTTCTTGTTGGAGATTGATTTGGACTTGGCAGAGTTCACAGTATTGGCACCTTTCCCACATACAAAAGCCTACGATGACTTAATGCGTCAGGGTCGTATTTTCGACCATGATTGGGATCATTTCAATGCAGGTCAAGTGGTTTATCAACCAAAATACATGACACCAGAGAAATTGCAAGAACTTTATGATTACGCTTGGAAAACATTCTATCAAGATGAAAGTCAGGAACAAAAGATGTTCAAGCTCTTCTCTAAAGTTATGATGAGAGAAATGGAAGACGGCACATATCGTCCAAGAGACAGACGACTTATCAATAAATCGTTTGGAAAGGATGTCGTTAGAAAAATTAAAACAGATTTGAAATGATAAAAAAAATATTGCTCATAATTTCAATAGCCATAGTTTCTTTAAATGCAAATTCGCAGGTTAAATATGGCAGTTACTTTAATCATGCTGCTTTCGACACAAACGGACCAATGGGCGAGTGTCTGTTCAATCAGAATGAGAACGGAGAGATAATCTATTCGGATGTCATTCATTGTAATATGTCGGCGGATTCTATAAAAGGGCTATTGGAAGAATGGGTTTATGATTTGGAACATACTTATCAATGTAGTGTTAATGATCTCCTTTGGGGTTTGACAAAGATTTGTTTTGAAATAGAACTTCCTATAGGAACGGATTTATTTAATGTTGAAATCTTTGGAAACTCTGCTGCTTCATTTTTAAGACATAAAAGTCAGGTCACTTTTAAGTGTGTAATTGACATTCGTGATGGTAAATATCGTTATGTTTTGAATGATTTTTACACAAATAGGAGGTCAATAAGAGGTGAAGCAAAATCAGAAGGTCCATCAAATATGATTCATTGGCAAAGGGTAAATAGTTTGAAAAAGGAACGAGAACAATTGTTGAATCAGAATCGAGTTGATAATGAAAAAGTATCAGAATATGACTCATTGATAGAAAGCGAGAATGCTAGTTATAAGGCAGAATATGATGCTGTAATGTATATATTGAATTTATTTAAAGAATTTACAATTATTAGCGATTTTTAATAAGTTAAAATGAAAGTTTCAGAAAAATATTACGACGAGATTTTTAAGTTTGCAGGTCAATGGGAAATGCCGAGCAGCTGTGGTTTGAAAATCATCAATAAAAATGATAAAAATTACGTCATTGTCACAGAGTTGTACCAAGACAACCCTGGAACATCAGTAACATACGCAGGCAAGTCATTGATGGAACAGATCTGCAGGGCAAAGAATCTAGATACAAACAATATTGTTTATATAGAATGTAATCCCGACACCAACTCAAAACTTTCTTTTTACGATGAAGAATATTTTGAGGTTAGTTTTGAAGAAGGAAAGATGCCCGCATATCGTCAGTTGACAATAGAAGAGGTAAAAGAGATTATTGAATAATAGTAGAGACGCGTCAATGACACCTTAAAATAATAAACAAGATGTCATTGACACGTCTCAATATAAAACGTCAAATAAACAATAATAAACAAGATGTCATTGACACGTTTCAATATAGGACAATATATATGATTAAAAGATTTCTGATATTATTTGTGATGACTTTCTTGGTCTCTAATCTGGTTTTCTCTCAATCGAAGATTAGAGTTTGGGAAGGTGTTGAGTCGATGAAGAAAGCTAAGAAAGAAATCTTAATCTATCCAGCCTCTTCTGATAACAATAATGGCGCAGCCGTGATAATATGTCCTGGCGGAAGTTACCATCATCTTGGCGTTCCGCACGAAGGAATAAAAACCGCCGAATGGTTTAACGAACAAGGCGTTTCGGCTTTTGTTTTGTGCTATAGAACTGCATGTCAGGGTTTTCACCATCCTGCAATGATAGAAGATTTTCAGCGTTGCATTCAGTTCGTGAAGGAAAATGCTGATGATTACGGCATTGATACCACGAGGGTCGGTTGCATAGGATATTCGGCAGGAGGTCATCTCGTGACAATGAGCGGCGTCTATGGTAAAACCAATTATCTCAAGGCTTTAGGTATTGAGACAAAAGTGGGTCTTCGCCCGAATTGGATTGCTGCGATATATCCTGTCGTCTCGATGCAGGATGAATTAGCTCATTTCAAGTCAAGAAAAAATCTCATCGGAGAAGACAATCTGACGAAGGAAACCATTGATAAATTTTCTTTAGAATTGAATATTCCTGACGATATGCCTCCAATTTATGTTCAAGCGTCTAAGGATGACGATGTTGTTGACTATCGCAATAGCGTAGTATTAGACAAGGCATTGACAGATAAGAATATAAATCATAAATTCATGCTTTTTGAAACGGGCGGTCATGGTTATGGAATGAAAGATTGCGAATTCACCGCAGAATCAAAATGGCAGGATTTGCTTTTAGAATGGCTTTGTAGCATTGATGTCATAAGAAAACCATAATAATATGTTGTATCCGGAAATTGAATATCAGCCTCTTGAGGTGATAAAGAAATATCAAGAGAAGAGATTGGTTGAGCTGATGCAGTATCTCAACGAGAAATCTCCATATTATAAAAGATTATTCTCTGAAAATCATATAGATATATCAAAGATAAATACTATTGAGTCTTTACAGGAGATTCCTTTTACAGAAAAAAACGACCTCCAGAAATACAATTCAGACTTTCTTTGTGTTCCGAAAGAAAAGATTGTCGATTATATCACGACTTCAGGCACGACAGGCGAGCCTGTGATTTTTGCTTGCAGTGAAAAGGATTTGCAGCGATTGGCGTATAATGAGAAGATTTCTTTCATGTGCGCAGGACTAAAACCTGGCAATATTCTGCAACTAATGACGACCATGGACAAAAGATTCATGGCGGGATTGGCGTATTTCCTTGGCATCAGAGAATTAGGAGCGAGCATCATTCGCGTAGGTAATGGAATACCTGAGCTTCAGTGGGATACGATTCAGAGAATGAATCCTGATACTATTATGTGTGTGCCATCTTTCATACTTCGTCTGATACAATATGCTGAGGAACACAATATAGATTATAAGAATTCCAGCGTGAAACGTATCATCGGAATAGGAGAGGGCTTGCGTGACCAAAATTTCAATCTTAACCTTTTAGGCAGCAAAATTAAAGAGAAATGGGATGCCGATTTGTTTGCAACGTATTCGTCTACAGAGATGTCAACTACATTTCCTGAATGTGAATATGGATGCGGAGGTCATCATCATCCTGAACTTATAATAGTTGAGATTATCGGTGACGACGATAAACCTGTTAAGGATGGAGAAGTCGGTGAAGTTGTAATCACAACACTTGGCGTGGAATCGATGCCTTTGTTGAGATTCCGCACTGGCGATATGGCAAGCATTCACACCGAACCATGTAAATGCGGACGACATTCGTTCAGAATCAGTCCGTTGGTGGGAAGAAAAAACAATATGATAAAATTAAAAGGCACCACTCTATATCCTCCGGCAATATTCGATATTTTAGACAATACAGATTTCGTCGAAAATTACGTCATATACGTAGATTATAGTTCTGCGGGAACAGACGAAGTGACGGTGAAAGTAGGTCTTAAATATAAGCCGAGTATTGATGCTGTCAAGGAATTGAAAGACAGATTTAGAGCGCGTATTAGAGTAGCTTGCGAAGTCGAAATTCTGCCTGTGGAGGAAATACAGAAAATCAATTTCCCAGCGACGAGCCGTAAACCTGTTAAATTTATTGATAAAAGAAAATGATTATGGAAAATTTTGATGACATCAGACCTTACAACGAAAGTGAAGCCGTTGAGGCAATCAAGAGATTGGCCGCCAGCGAATACTTTCCAATTGTTATCAACACAGTGTTCCCTGAAGTGGATGTTGAAACATACAGAAACGAATTCCTAAACTACAAGTGTATCGCGGATTTCCAATACGGATTCATGTATAGAGCCGTTGACAGTATCATAAAGAAAACCTCATCTGGATTGACTTATGGCGGAATTGAAAACGTCGATAGGAATACTAATTATATGTTAGTTAACAATCATAGAGACATTGCTTTAGATGCAACATTGTTGGGTTATATATTTCATCAGAACGATATTGATTCCTTTGAGATAACATTTGGCAGCAATCTTATGCAGGGCGACTTTGTCATCGATTTTGGAAAAATAAATAAGATGTTCAAGATTTCGAGAGGCGGCAGCGCAAAGGATTTTTACAAAGATTCATTGCACGTCTCTAATTATATGCGACATGTCATTACTGAGAAAAAACAGTCAGTATGGATTGCTCAACGCAACGGAAGAACAAAAGACGGCGACGACAAAACTGAACTAGGTGTTTTGAAAATGTTTTCGTTGAGCAGCGACAAACCTTTCGTCGAGAACCTCAAACAGATTAATATACTCCCGATTTCTATATCGTACGAATATGAACCTTGCGACTTCTTGAAAACCATGGAAATATATATATCTAATTATCAGAAGTATATAAAGGAACAGGGCGAAGATTTGAGAAGTATCATTACTGGAATTATGCAGCCGAAAGGTCAGATTCATATCTCGATAACAAAACCAATCACTGAACAAGAACTTGAATATTGCGACTCATTTGAGAAAAACAACAAATTCGCTCATCTTGGAAAGATTATAGATTATAGAATCTTGAATAATTATAAGTTGTACAAAAACAATTATATAGCTTACGATATTCTTAATAAGTCATATAAATATGAAGAATTCTATGCTAAGGAAGACAAGGAGCAGTTTGTCGAATATATGAAAAATGGTTTGAGCAAACTTCCTTGCAGAGTGACCGGCGAGATGAGTGAACTCGAAAATATTTTCTTAAAGATTTATGCTAATCCGGTTGAAAATCTTAATACGCTTAAAATATGAGTTTTTAATTTCATTAACATAAAAATAATTTTTTTTACATTATTAAATGTCTTATGATTTGTTATTACTACGAATTGTAAGACATTTTTTTATGAAAATAAAGTTATTTTTCCTAATATCAATTGTTTTTATTGTATCGTCATGCAGTGATAAGTCGTTTGCGTACAGAATACCTAATTTTCGAGACCAATATTATTTTGATAATGTAAAAATTAATAAACCTAAATATTCTGATAACTTCCTCAAAAGTGCAGATTCGTCATTCGATGATGACCTTGATTTAGATATTTTTTTGGAAAATAATAAGACATTGTCTTTCATTATAATAAGAAATGATAGTATTCTTTATGAGAAATATTTTTACGACACCTTGCAACATCCTACGACACCGACATTTTCTATTTCAAAATCGTTTGTCTCGTCATTGCTTGGCATTGCTATTGAAGACGGTTATATAAAAAGCATAAAAGAACCGATAACTAATTATATTCCAGAACTATATGATTTTAAAGATATAACAATAGAGATGCTTCTCAATATGTGTTCAGGTCTGGATTCCGACGGATTTATGAAGGTGGCAAATATTTATTTCTCTACGGATTTAAGAAAAATCGTTAACGAATATCAGATATCCAAAACACCAGGAAGGGAATACAGTTATCAGAATGTCAATACATTGTTGTTGTGTATGGCGATAGAGCGAGCTGTTGGAGTCAATATTGTTAATTTTTTTGAGAAAGAATTGTGGCAGAAAGCTGGAATGTCGCACGACGCGACTTGGAGTGTCGATAGCAAAAGCAATAATCAGGTGAAAGGTTTTTGTGGTATTAATGCGGCACCAATCGATTTGGCAAGATTTGGATGCATATATCTTTATAATGGATTCTATAATGGGAATCAGATAGTTCCGGAAGAATGGGTTAAAGAAAGTTTTACAAAATACAATAAATTTAAAGACGAAGACGGCTATTATTATTCATATGGATGGAGGATTACAGATAGCAATGCGTATGTAGCTGTCGGTTTCATGGGACAGTACGTCTATGTAAATCAAGACAAGAATATTGTTGTTGTCAGAACGGGACAGTCGTACGACAGTTTCAATTGGATTGATTTTATTGATAAACTGACAGAACAATTGTGATTTTTGTCTGTCACACATTTCACTCGCTGATAACCACTTCTTTCCAGCTTGCGCTACCATCGCCCCAATTTCCTACTAAAGAAGGATGTTTGACGTAAGTTTTTAATAGCTTCAGGAAGTCTTTTCTTGGGATTGTATATGCGCCCATTCTTCTGAAATGAGGCGTATCTTGCTGGACATCAATGATGTCGAAGTTGTTATGGATGAGAAATTCGCATAGGTTGTATAATGCCACTTTTGATGCGTCGGTCTTTGTGTGAAACATCGACTCTCCGCAGAAGATGCTGCCTATGGAAACTCCATATAATCCGCCAATTAATTCGTTGTCGCAATAAGTCTCAACGGAGTGCGCGAATCCTAACCTATGCAGTTCCTTGTACGCAGCAATCATGTCTTCGCTGATCCATGTTCCGTCTTGGTCTTTTCTTTCTACGTTGGCGCACATTTCAATGACCTTGTCGAAATTGGTGTCGAAAGAACATGAATATTTGTTGGAATCTATAGTTTTCCTTAGTGATTTTGTGACTTTCATTTCTGTTGGTTTCATTACCATACGAGGATCGAGCGACCACCATAATATGGGTTCGCCTTCAGAATACCAAGGGAAAATTCCCGAAGAGTAGGCGATGATAAGTCTCTCTGGCGATAGGTCACCTCCAATGGCAAGCAGTCCGTCTTTGTTAGCTAAGTTTGCAGATGGAAAATCAAAAACATCATCCGCTAATAGATATATCGACATAACGTAAGTGTTTAATTAATTATTGAGTTTTCTATCGTTACAAATTTAAATTTAATAAAATAAAAAAACAATAATTTTTCTGATAAGTTATCCACAAAATTGAGTGAGAAAATGTTGATAAATAAATCTTTCCATCTATTGAACAAAATCTTGAGTTGTTCAACAAATTGATATTTTATGGGATTTGGTCGTAGGTGATGTCCTCAAGAAATAGGGCATGAGCAGGCATTGATGTTCCTGCTGAGCAGCGGTTCTTGTTTTCTATTACGCTTCGGAACTGACTGGTGCTCATCTTGCCGCGTCCGACTTCTAATAGAGTCCCGATGATGGCGCGAACCATGTTTCTCAAGAATCTGTCGGCTTTTATCTCAAAAACTAACAATTCGTTTTCTTTGAAGAAACGAGCTTTCATTATTTTGCAGTTGTTGGTCTGAACTTGCGTATGTAATTTTGAGAAACTTGTGAAATCGGTGTATTCGAACAAGATGTCGGCGGCTTTCTGCATCGATTCCACATCGAGATTCCCATAGTAATAATAAGCGTCGTGATTGTGGAATGGATTTTTGTTTTGTGTTATGTAATAATGGTAAGTCCTTGACGTAGCGTTGAAACGAGCGTGCAAATTGTTGTCAACTTCCCAGCATTTATACACGACAATGTCGTTGGGTAAAAAGATATTAAGACGATGGACAAATTCTTTGCAGTCGGAAATCTCTTTCTCGACATCGAAGTGTGCGTAGAAATTGCGTGCGTGGACTCCGGCGTCTGTTCTTCCGCATCCTGTAACGCTAATTTTATCTCCGAGTTTCATGCTTAGACATTTTTCCAGTTCTTCTTGTACAGAAATGGCAGTGGGCTGAATTTGCCATCCGTGGTATCGCGCCCCGTTATAAGCAAGGTGTAAAAAATATCTTTTCATCGTTAGTCTTTTTTTAACTTGGAATTTGTATCTTCGCTTTATTGTCAAGATTTTACATCGAATTTATAGTATCTGTATATCATCACAATAGAAAGCAAAGTCGCAATGACATCTGAGATTGGAATGCTCCACCATACGCCTTTTATCCCTATGAAGTTAGGCAGTATTATTAATAAAGGTATAAGAAACAAGACTTGTCGAGATAATGACAAAACTATTGATTTTTTTGCTTTTCCTATGCTTTGGAAGAAATTGCCGATTACGATAGGCAGGGCGATGATTGGGAATGTTGCCATCACGATTCTCATGCCCTCGACGGAATAATTTAGTAATTCCTCGTCGTTAGTGAAAAGTGAACACACGAATCTTGGAGTTGTCTCACCGATGAGACATCCGAAACTTAATGTCGCGATAGCAAGAAGTATAGCTTTTTTAAGAGCTTCGGTGACGCGTTCGTATTGTCTCGCACCGTAGTTGTAGCTTACGATAGGTTGCATTCCTTGAGTTATTCCCATCACAATCATGGTGAAGAAGAATGTGACTCTGTTGACGATGCCGTAGGCTCCGACGGACAAGTCGCCGCCAAATTTCTTTAAACCGTTGTTTATCAAGATGACAATGACGCAAAGTGCGGAGTTTAATAATAATGGGGATATTCCTATGGCGAGTATGTCTTTTATTATTTTTATGTCGAAGATGAAATCTTTTTTATCAAAATGTACCAGTTCGTTTTTGTTTGAGAAAATCTTGAAGAGATAGATGAGCGGTATAGTTTGTGCCAATACTGTTGCTAATGCAGCTCCGCGGATTCCCATTCCAAGAGGGAAGATGAAAAGCCAGTCGAGGAATACGTTTGCAAGGACTGTTATGATTGTCGCTATCATTGCCTCGTTGGGGTGTCCTGAAGCTCTTAATACTGAATTGAGACCGTGATATAAGTGCGTAATAATGTTGCCTATGAGTATTATCTGCATATATTCGTAAGCGTAGGGCAGAGTGTTTTCGCTTGCGCCGAAGAAGAATAAAATAGGTTTAAGAAAGATTAAACATATAACGGTGAATAACATTCCGAAGAATACATTGAGCATTATGGTGTTTGCTAAAGCGCGGCAGCTCTTGGCGTAATTTTTTTTGCCGAGTTCCATGGCGGTAACCGTCGATGCGCCAACACCGACCATCGCGCCGATGGCGGCACCTAAGTTCATAAATGGAAAAGTGATTGCCAAACCTGAAATTGCCAGAGGTCCAACACCTTGTCCAATGAAAATGCTATCTACCATATTATACAACGACGACGCTGTCATTGCAATAATTGCTGGTGTAGCATATTTCTTCAATAACTTGCCAACATCTTCAGTTCCTAATAATAAGGCTCCTTTCGCTTCACTCATAACACTATTTTTTTAAAGGTGCAAATTTGCAAAAAAAATCTCTAACCAAGAACTGAATTTCTACAAATATTTCTTCAAATATAAATGTTAAAAAGATCATAAAATCAGAACAAAACCTCCGCCTTTACTCATCTTGGCGGTGTAGGTATTATTTTCTATTATGATGCTGCTTTTGACATAATCTTCAGCGATTTTATTGGCGTTGATGCCGTCGCGGAATTCTATTCCTTTGTCATTTTTCAATCCGAGTTCTGTCAAGTCGATTTCAATTTCTCGTTCGTCCCAATTTGTGATGCCGCCTATGTACCATCTGTCGCCTGAACGACGAGCTATGACTGTATATTCTCCGACTTTTCCGTCCAAGGCAATTGTTTCGTCCCACACTGTTGGGATTTCAGCGATGTATTTCGTGCATTCGTCTTCGTCTCTGTAGTTGCTCGGGCTGTCGCAAAGCATGTTGAAAGGAGATTCAAATATAACATACTCAGCAAGTTGTCTGCAGCGAGTTCCCTGACTCATAGGTTCGCTCCACACTGCTCTGTAGTTAGCTTTGTTGGCGTTACGCATTGCGCCTTGTGTGAAGTCCATCGGTCCGGCAAGCATCCTTATATAAGGGATTGTCGTTTCATAAGTCACTAAATCAATGTCTTGAGCCCATTTTACTTGTTCCAATCCGAACACGCCTTCAAAATTTAAGACGTTAGGATATGTACGATTCAAACCTGTAGGTTTATATGCTCCGTGAAAATCTACAATGAGATGATATTTGGCGGCGAAGGCTGCCATTTTATAATAAAAATTAACGGCTTTCTGGTCGTCTCTGTCCATAAAATCAACTTTAAAACCTTTGATACCTAATTCTGAATAATATTTGCAGACTTCTTCCATGTCGCGTTCCATTGCAATATGACCAGCCCATAAAACGATGCCAACTCCCTTGTTATCAGCGTATTCAACGAGTTCTTCAATGTCAATTTCAGGAACTACGTCAAACAAGTCAGCTTTTTTGTTGACAGCCCATCCTTCGTCTAAAATGACGTATTCGATGCCGTATTCTGAAGCAAAATCGATATAATGCTTGTATGTTTCGTTATTTATACCTGATTCAAAATCAACGTTTTTAATGTTCCAAGCGTTCCACCATTCCCATGCGACTTTTCCAGGGACAATCCAACTGATGTCTTCAACTCTCGATGGAGCTGCGAGACGGTAAACCATGTCGTTGTTCGCTAATTCTTTGTCTTCTGTCGAGATAACCATGCATCGCCAAGGAAGCTCGCGTGTACCTTGAATTCTTGCGATAAAGTTTTCTCGTTCTTTCACAACAGATTGCAACATGTTATGTCCGCCTTGAACTTCCGTTTTGGGATATGGAGCGTGTATGCCTCGAAGGCTGTTTTCCTCCATGCTTTTCATCAGATATGTTCCAGGATAATCTTCTAAGTTGGCTTCTGTGATAACTACTTTTTTACCGTCTTTAAGTGATATTAAGATAGGTAAGAATGCCAGTCTGTCGTTTTCAATTTCAGAAATTGGCGTAATTGTATAAGTGTTTTCGAAAGAGTTGAAAAACTGTCTGTTAACGAAATCGAGTTCGCTTCTTTTTACATTAACGTAAGGTATATGTGTTGCATAATCCTCGTCAAAATTATAATGGATTCCTTCTTTGACGATGTTGATTGGCTTTGTGAATTTTGTGCAGAAACGGTATGCTACGCCGTCATTATATGCTCGGAATTGAATGTTGTAACTTCCTTTAAAGCTGATTGTCATTTCGTTATAATAATCTTCTACGTATTCTTTCTTGTAGAATTCAGCTTTTATGAGTTTATCGACTGTTTCTGTCTTGTAATTTCTTACGATAGGATTGGCACCTAATATTTTACCGTCGCTAAGCTCCAAGGTGATAGGGGAGTCCTTGATTATGATTGTGTTGCCGTGGGTTACGGAATAAGTCAGAAAGTCGGTTCCTGCTTTTATGGTGATATTTACCTTTTTGTCAGGCGACTGCAAGAGGTATTCCTTCTGTGCGAATGCTAAATTTGTAATTAACAGAATTGAAAAACAGATTATCAGTGACTTAATTTTCATATTTTAAAATTTTAATAAACCAAATATTTGATTCAAAGGTAAGAAAAAATAAGATATGTAATGAAAAAATGTTTACTTTTGTGGAAATAAATAAAATTGATATGAACCTTTTATTAATAAGCAATTCGACAAATTTTGGAGAGACATATTTGGCATGGCCAATGACACAACTTGAGTCTTTCTGTGAAAAAAACAAACTTGCAGGCGACAGCAAAATCGTTTTCGTGCCTTTTGCAGGTGTATTTATTAATGGTAATCCATATCCTCAAAGTTATGACGCTTATACATCAAGAGTAAAAAAAGTCTTTGAAGAAAAATTAGGATTGACAAATTTCGTTTCTGTTCATGAAGTTGAAGATAAGATTCAACTTGTTAGTGATGCTGACTGTATTGTAGTTGGCGGCGGCAACACTTTCCATTTGGTAGCAGAACTTCACAAATATGGTTTGATGGACGCTATTTCAAAAGTCGCTAGAGAAGGCAAACCTTACATCGGTTGGAGCGCAGGATCAAATATTGCTTGCCCTACTTTATGTACAACAAACGATATGCCTATCGTTCAGCCTGCATCTTTCAACACATTGAATCTGATACCATTCCAGATAAATCCTCACTATTTGGATCCTCATCCTGAAATCGACAAGATGATTAAACACGGTGGCGAAACACGTCAGGATCGTATTAATGAATATCTTGCTGTTAATCAGAATATGAAAGTTATCGGTCTTCGCGAGGCTTCTGCTATTTGGGTGGTCGGCGACAGATATTATCTGAAAGGCGGAAAGAAAATGATGGTGTTTAAGTATGGTGTAGAACCTCTTGAACTTGAACCTAATGCTGATGTAACACAATACGTTATATGATTTAAATAACATTGTCCTTTAGTATCAGCGGCAGTTTTTTATCGGTAAGAAAATTCTGTCGCTGATATTTATTTAAACAAAAAGAGATATTTGGTGTTTAGATAAGAAAACATCAAATATTATGAGATCTAGATTATTAACATTAACATTACTTCTTGTTTTTAGCGGTTCGCTCTTTGCACAGAGTGCGGGCAAGACAGAACGTACGGAACGTCGCGCAGAACGTAGAGCACGTCAGGCGATGGAATTGGCACAGTCACGTGCAGAAATGGTCAAGTTGGTCAAAGACACCACATTGGTATTGGAAGCCAATACTTTCATTGGTCCTTTCGGACAGGAGTCGCCGGTTTCCTCATTCCAAAATTATTTTGCCATAATAGGCGATAAGATTGCGATAAGCATAGAATTTGATAATCCAGTATCATCTTCTGTTGCAGCACCTTTGGCGTGGTATGGTCCAGGAGTTCCTGGCGTTGGTCCTGGATATAACGCTCCTGGCTGGCCAGGATGGAACTGGCAGTCGTGGGATACTCCTAACACTCCTGCTACATTGCTGTCGTATAGCGTGGATATGTCTGATTCAGACGGACCTTTTGTCATAACGGGCTCGTTTAGAACCTGGACTGGAGTCATTCCTGTTAACTTCAAAGTTTATGTTCAGGCAAATGGAACTGGAAGAATAATTTTCTTCTCCAATGATGGCGGGCAAGTCACATTTACTGGCGATATTGTCTCGCCAGAAAATGCATCGACAATCTATCCACTACCATAATTAATTCTACATATTATTTGCCAATCAGAAAAGTCATCATCCGATGACTTTTTTTTGTATGAATTGATTGGATATTTAAAAAATAAAATTAAATTTGCATACGAATTAATCAAGTAAAATGCTTATGAGAAAATTGTTTTTATCTTTGATATTTGTTTTTGTATCAGTTAGTTTGATGGCTCAAGCTAAGAAACCGACTATTATGATAATGCCAGCTGATGCCTATTGCTCGCGTCATGGTTATACTACAGAATGGGTGGATGAGAACGGAAACAAACAGGTGGTTTCCGATGTCGCTAACCTTTTCAAGCAAGATAATATTGAAGATTTACGTCTTGTCATATCGGAATTGTCTCAAATTATGGCAGAAAGAGGTTTCCCGTTGAAAGACCTTGAACAAACGCTTAAATCTATTCAGCAGGAATCTGTTGAAATGAGTCTCCTGGAAAGTTCGTCTTCTGGCGCGTATATCACTGAGTCCATGTTAGATAAAGTGAAAAGAACTGCAAAGGCAGATATTATAATTGATCTAGACTATACAGTGATGCAAAAAGGTCCTCAACGTTATATCTCATACAATATGAGAGGTTTAGATGCTTATACAAATAAAGTCATCGCTGCTAATTCCGGAGTGGGGAATCCTTCAACGACTGCTCCTGTAAATCTGTTGCTTGAAGAAGCAGTTCTGAATTACATGGATTCGTTTTGTTCACAACTGATGGCTCATTTTGAAGATATGGCAAAAAACGGTCGTGAAGTGGTCCTGAAATTCAGAGTGTGGGATAATTCTGATGTCGATTTAGAAACAGAATTTGACTTTGAAGATGATTATCTGGAACTTACAGACATTATTTCATATTGGATGGAAGATAATACAGTAAATCATGCCCCGACAAGAACTAACGCAACGAGCACTTATCTTGTTTTTGAACAAGTTAGAATTCCTTTGTACAAAGAACGTAACGGAAGATTGTCGGCTTTAGACGCAAGAGGTTTCGCCAATGGACTTAGAAGTTATCTGAAAAAAGAACCTTTTTTGATTGAAAGTAAAATTTATGAACGCGGACTCGGTGAAGTCTGGATTATAATAGGAGAGAAATAATATGAAAAGAATTAATATCTTGATGATGACACTGTTTTTGATATCAATGTCATTAGTTTCAAAAGCTCAGTCAATCAGAGTGTTGCCTGTTTCTACAGATAATATCACCGAAGATGCAGCTATGATGTTGTATAACAGATTGAATCAGGCTGTATCGCTTAATGGAATAGGCTCGACCGACAATTCGAATAAGTTTTTGTTGGTGCCTTCTATCACTGTCCTTTCGATAGAGCCAACGACAACAGTACCAATTAATTATGTCGCAGAAGTGGAAATATCTTGTTTCATTGTCGATAATAGTAGAAAACTTTTGTTGTCTCAGGAGATAATGACAAAGAAAGGTGTCGCTGATAATGAGAATAAAGCTGTCACAGAAGCCATTAAGTCAATTAAGTCACGCGACCCTAAACTCAAGAAGATGATTGTCAATGCAAAAAATAGAATCGTTGAATATTATGAGAATGAATGCGATAAGGTGATGGAGACTATCGCGACATATTTGGAAATGGGTATGTATGACGAAGCACTTAATGAACTCAACGCGATTCCTCAAATAGACGTAGAATTAGATTGCTATAAGAATTCTATAGATATTTTAAGTAAGATTTCAGCGGAACAACAATCGCAATCAAATAATAATATTAAAAATAATAATCCTGATGTGTCTTGGATTGACGAGTAAAGATATGAGAAAAAAATTATTAGTATTAATCTTGTTTTTTTTGCCATTTGTATCATTGGCTCAGAAAGATTTTAAATTAGTTGAAAAAAGTGCAAATGAAAAACCCAATTGGGCATCAAGTAGTGACCCGTATTTGTTTGTGGCGTATAAGGCTGAGACAATAGAAGATGCCAAGACAGAGGTTTTGATAAGTCTGAAAAATCAAATTGCATCATCTATTGCAACTATCATTAGTTCTGAAGTCGTAATAAAAGATGAGGAAATTGTTGTTGGAAGTGAAGCAGAATACAGGCAACAGACAGAAAGGGTTACCAAGGCACAAATTGCAAAAATGCCAGCATTGCAGGGTATTGATTTGTCAAAAGCTAATATTTATTGGGAACGTTATGTCAATAAAAAAACAAAAGAAAGCTGTTACGATTATTATATTTTATATCCATTCACACAATATGATTTGCAAGAACTTATAGATATATATAATGCTCAAGAAAAGGCTGTCAATGATAAAATAGATGGTTATAGAAATTCACTTGAAAAAATAGATGATATTGATGTTATGCTGGAGAATATTTCTCAGATGAAAGCAATGAAGGTGGAGCATCAAGATAACTCTGTAAGAGTTTCCAAATTGGAAAATATCATTGTACTCTATGAAAATGCGATAAAGGGCATTTATGTTGAAGTATTGGAGAACAGTAATTCTAACGACCGAGGTACCATTGTGATACAGTTGATGCATGGAGAAAAGGTAATGAAAACAAAGTCGCTCCCTCAACTCAGAAGTGAATGTGCAAGAGACTTTAATAGAAGACATAGTGGATGTCAGGTTGTTGTGACTTTTAATACCTTCGATTGCTATGAGCAGGATGACAATTATGTGGAAATACGTTATAGTTTAGGAAAGAAGAAAATAATACATAAGGTAAATATCAGTATGTAAATCTTATCTCAATTATAAGTGTAGTAAAAATAAGAATCAGATACGTTTAGATAGTAACAAAATAAATTAAATTCAAATAATATGCGGAAGCCGAAAAGCAAAGAGTAGGCGTAATTAAAAAATTAATCAAAATGAAAAAGATTTCTTTATTTTTAGGAATTGTCGTAATGGCATTAGTAATGGTTTCCTGTGGTTCTGGCAAACAAGTCGCATCAAATTTACCATGTCCAGAATGCAAAGCTACATCAGATGTCTTTCGTTATTTAGGACAACATGTTGCTGGTAGCGACAGACAAATTCAGCAAGCACGTTCTTTAGCTGCTAATAATGCTCGTGTACAATTGGCAGCAATGGTTGATGCTACAGTAAAAAGTGTTATTGATAATTACACAAGTGAATACATTGCAGATGCAGAAAGTGAATTCAATCAACGTGTACAAGAAATTGCTCGCACAGTTGTAAATCAAAAACTTAAAGGAACTCCTGTGATTTGCGAAGCTACAGTGCCAGGTAGCCAACCTGGTACAACAATTTGCTATGCTTGTGTGGAACTTACAGGTAAGTCAATATTAGATGGCATCGCAAGTCAAATTTCAAATGATGAAAAACTCAGAACAGATTTTGAGTACGAAAAATTCAAAAAAGTTCTTGATGAAGAAATGAGTAAATTACAATAATTTATAGAACGTTGAGAAACTTATTTATTATTTTACTGCTATATGCAGGAACATTAAATGCAAGTAATACGGGGGGACAAGAGGATTCCCCCGTTACTTATGGAGAGGAATTGCCAAGTTGGTTTTTTGAAGGCGGATGTTTGGGCGTGTCCGATCCAAGTAGCGATACTATAATAGCATATTATCAAGCTGTACATAGAGCATTGGCTTTTTATGCTATAGAAAAAGATGCTGAATTAGCATCAGTTTATGAATATTATTATTTTAATGCAATACATCATAATGATGATTTTAATAACCAAAGATCACATTGGATAGCTGAGTTTGAAACTGTAGCGGATACCTTATCATATAAGGTGGAAAAGATATTCCGAACCAAATATAATGAAACAATAGTTCTCCTTAATATTATTGATGCAGATGAGAATGCTGTTTCTGTAACAGCAAAAGGCTCATTTATGTACCATTATGATAGTTACAATAAGGCAGCTGATTACGGAGAAAAGCAAATAATGTTAACCCAAACTACAGATTTAATTAAGGAAATGCTTTGGAATTCAACGATTGATAATAACAAATATTTTAAAAGATCATATATAGAAGAGTATTATTCCGACTTGAAGAAAACAATGAATTCATATAATGATTATGGAAATACATCAGATGAAATGGTCTTCTCAAAATGTGAATTCGGATTGTGGAATGCTTTTGTCGATAGTTTCTTCCAGGCTTTGTCTATGTTTGAATCAGAAAATATTGTGATAGAGAACTCGATGCGACAAATTACCAATGAAAAAGATGCTTCTTATAATGATAAGTCTCAAAATATTGCACGTATGGTGATGAAAACTAATTTGTCGTGTTCACTTGTAAATCTTTCGTTGAAAAATAATTGTTTATATGCTAATTGGAAGATAATTGAACGATGAAAAAATTGTACATTTGCATTCTGTTTTTGTTTATGGTGGATGTGATTGCAGCACAAGATAATGATTGTTCAGAATATAAATCTGATAATGCTTTCTTCAGATATACTGCTTATGGATGTCAGGAGGTCTTGTTCGGTAATCATTCAAAAGCTATCAATGAGTCAAGAAAGATGGCTAATATATGTGCTGAGTGTGAATTGGCTAAAATGGTGAATTCGGCTGTTACTCGCGTCGCGGAACGAATGACATCTGAAGGTGATGCTTATTCAGAAATTTATATCGATACATCGCTGGTGTCTACATACAAGTATATTAGTGGAATAAAAACCGTTTGTCAGTCAGAAACAAAACTTATTGGCAATATGTATGTTACTTATATTACAAAGGAGATAAGCATGGATAATATAAGTGATATGTTTTATTTCAGAGACGATGACAATAAACAAAAATTTAGAAAATTGTTAGAAAAAGAAAATAGATAAAATATAAATATTTTTTTTTATGATGAACAAAGGTTTAACTAACGATCAAGTTGAAGAAAGTCGTAAGAAACACGGCTCCAATGTTTTGACACCGCCAGAGAAAGAATCTCTATGGCATCAGTTTCTGGAAAAATTTACAGATCCTATCATTAGAATCTTATTGATAGCATTGGCTTTGTCAATAGGAGTGTCTCTGTATCAATTCTTTACAACTGATGAAGGAATTGCGGTGTTATTTGAACCAATAGGAATTTTCGTCGCTATAATGCTCGCAACATGCATAGGTTTTGCCTTTGAGGTCAGCGCAAATAAAAAATTCGAAGTGCTTAATAAGGTCAGCGACGATGAGGAAGTGAAAGTCGTTCGTAATGGAAATATTACAGTCATTGGTCGTAAGGAAATTGTTGTCGGTGACGTGGTTATCATAGAAACAGGTGATGAAGTGCCTGCTGACGGCGAACTTATTGATGCATTCTCGTTGCAAGTCAATGAATCAGACTTGACTGGCGAACCTATGGCGACGAAAACAATCGATCCTAAAGAGTTTAAGAAAGACGCAACTTATCCATCAAACTATGTTCTCCGCGGAAGTAAGGTCATCGACGGTCATGGCGTTATGATAGTCGATAAGGTAGGCGACGCAACAGAATGGGGTAAGGTTTATCAAGGTTCTCAAATCGATAATAATATAAAAACTCCTCTTGATAATCAATTAGATCATCTCGGAAAGATTATCACTGTCGCAAGTTATATCATTGCTTCTGTGATTTTAGTAATGCGTCTTGTGATGTACTTCACAACAGGCGAAACATTCGAATGGCTGAATTTCGCTCATTATCTTCTTAATACATTGATGATGGCAGTCACAATAATAGTGGTTTCTGTTCCAGAAGGTCTTCCGATGAGCGTAACTCTGAGTTTGGCATTGAGTATGAAACGAATGCTTACCGCAAATAACCTCGTCAGAAAAATGCACGCCTGTGAGACAATGGGAGCTGCTACTGTGATTTGTACAGATAAAACAGGAACTCTTACTCAGAACCAAATGAGCGTTAATGATATGAGTTTCCCTGCTCTTCCTGAAAAACAACTTTCTGATAATGAGATTAGTAACCTTATAAAAGAAAGTCTCGCACTTAATACAACAGCATTCCTCGATTTCAGTGATGAGAAAAAAATCAAGGCAATAGGAAATCCTACTGAAGGAGCCTTGTTATTGTGGCTTAATAAACAAGGCGTTGATTATATGCAACTTAGAGAAGGTGTGAAGATGTATCAACAAGTTCCGTTTTCGACGAAATATAAATTCATGGCTTCTATCGTAGAGTCGCCTGCTATGGGAAAACCTATATTTTATGTAAAAGGAGCTCCTGAGATTTTATTGAGACATTGTAATAAAATTGCGATGCCAGAAGGCAATGTGGATATTACTCCTTATCGTTTGGATGTTGAAAGACAACTTCTTGAATATCAAGGTAAGGCAATGCGTACTCTCGCTTTCGCTTATAAAGTAGGCGATCCTAACGAACAATCATTCGATCCTAATACAGATGACCTCGTGGCAGAAAACTTTATTTTACTGGGCGTAGTCGCTATAGCTGACCCAATCCGCAGCGATGTTGCAGAAGCAGTAAAGAATTGTATGTCAGCAGGTATTGACGTTAAGATCGTTACAGGTGATACTCCTGGTACAGCAATGGAAATCGGTCGTCAGCTTGGTTTATGGCTAGGCACTGATTCTAAAGAAGTTAATCACATAACAGGAAAAGATTGGGAAGCTCTCTCTGATGAAGAGGCTATTTCTGTTGTTCATAATATTAAGATTATGTCGCGCGCTCGTCCTATGGATAAAGAACGTCTGGTCAGATTGTTGCAAAGTGAAGGAGAAGTCGTCGCTGTTACCGGTGACGGTACAAATGACGCTCCTGCATTGAAAGCTGCTCAAGTCGGCCTCTCAATGGGCGACGGAACCACAGTGGCTAAAGAGGCCTCCGACATAACAATTCTCGACAACTCATTCAATAGTATAGCTCGCGCCGTGATGTGGGGTAGATCTCTTTACATCAATATCCAACGTTTCGTGGTATTCCAAATGACAATTAATGTAGCTGCTTGCCTTATCGTTATGCTCGGTGCGTTGCTAGGAACAGAAATGGTTCTTACTGTAACTCAGATGCTTTGGGTTAACCTTATCATGGATACTTTCGCTGCTCTCGCTTTGGCATCTCTGCCACCTTCAGAAATGGTGATGAAAGAAAAACCTCGTAGCAGAGAAGCAAATATCATTACAAAACCAATGATGTGGTCTATTTTCGGAGTCGGTATTTTCTTCGTTCTTCTTATGTTTGGTCTCGTCCAATATTTCAAACACGCTGATGTGACTTCATTAGCAGATTTCTCATTTGCTGACTATTTCAAAAATTATTTCAACTTTAAGTCGTCACAAGGAATATCGCCAGTAGAACAAACGTTCATATTTTCTATATTCGTATTCTTACAATTCTGGAATTTATTCAATGCCAAAGCATTCCATAGCGAAGGCTCCGCACTGAAAGGCTTGTTCAATAAAGACGTTTTGGCTGGCTTCGGGTTAGCTTTGCTCGTAATATGCGGCGGACAGTATCTTATTGTAACTTTTGGCGGCGAAATGTTCAATGTCGCTCCTTTGAAAATGATTGAATGGCTCTACATCATTGTAGGAACATTCCCTGTATTGTTTGTCGGTGAAGCAATGAGAGCGATTAAGAAATTGCTTAGCTGATTGCTGATAACAGAAACTCTTACTACGTTAATAAAAAATCTCCAGAAATTCAATCGAAAATCTGGAGATTTTATTTATTAAATGTTTGATAAAACGTTGATTGGATTATTAGAATGTTTTTACAAGATCTTGAGAAACGTTGATCATAAAGTCACCCATTCTCTCGAATTCACTCACGAGGTCCATATAATAAACGCTTGTCTGATAGTTTTTGTCGCCGTTTTCTATATCTTCAATCTCGGCATCTCTAAGGTTATTCCTGAGATTATTGATACGGTCTTCGGCATTATATGCGTTTGAGATATTGTCGAGTTTGCCGTCATGAGCTGCCGTGAGATTTTCAATCATGACATCGTATGCAGCGATGACATGATCTGCCATATTGTTGAGTTTCTTTATGGTATCAGCATCGAAGGTCTTGTTATGTATGTTTTTCCTTGCAAGTATTCTGCTGATTGATTCGCCAGAATCGCCCAATGACTCAAGTTCGCCGATTATCTTGTACATTGCTTTGATTTTGTTTGATGTGCTTTCGCTTATTTCTCCTGTTGATACTGCGTTAAGGAATGCAGCGATCTCATGTTCAATACGGTCGGAAATCTCTTCATATTTAACAAGTTTCTCCCTCAATGTCTCAAACCTGTCAGTGTCGCTTTCGTTTACGGCAGCTCTGGCATATTCAAAACCGTTTTTTGAGATTTGAGCGAAATGTATAATTTCTTCAAATGCTTGTTCTGTAGCAAGTTCTGGTGTCGCCATAGGACCAGCAGAGATGTATTTCAAGCGGAAAGCTTCGTTATCTTGATTCTTAGATTCCTTTATGATAGAACATACTATCTTTTCAATCAATGGGATAAACCATATAAGAATGAAGGTGTTGATGGTGTTGAAGAGCGTATGTAACATCGAGAGTCCGTAGAGCGCTGCTGTCTGTGAGTCGCTTTGTAAAATCTGTCCTGCCTTGTCTTTTGTGACTTCAACAGCGAAACCTTCTGCCGCTGGATTAGGCACGCCGAAGAGATGTTCTGTGATGAAGCCTATCAATTTAAGGAAGAACGGGAAGCATATAAGAGCCCATATCACGCCGAAGACATTGAAGACGGTGTGTGCCAATGCCGATCTTTTGGCGGAGGTGTTGCCGACAGCGGCTGCAATATTAGCAGTGATGGTCGTGCCGATATTTTCGCCGAGAACCATAGCGCATGCCATGTCGAATCTGATCCATCCCATATTCAACATGATGAGCGTTAATGCCATCGTGGCTGACGATGATTGTAGTACGAGCGTAAGTATTGTTCCGAATAAAAGGAATATTAAGACTGAGCCGAAACCGTGACCTTGCCAGCCTTGTATGAATGAAAGTACTTCAGGAGTTTGTTGAAGGTCTGGGACTGAGTTTTTCATAAGAGAAAGCCCTAAAAATAGAAGAGAGAAACCTACGATAAGTTCGGAAATGTTTCTTCTTTGACTTTTCTTTGATATTGACATTATGAAACCCAATGCCATCAAAGGGACGGCGAGGATTGAAATGTCGGCTTTGAAACCGAGCCACGATACTAACCATGCTGTCACTGTCGTACCGATATTGGCACCCATGATAACGCTGATAGCCTGCGCTAATGTAAGAAGTCCCGCGTTGACGAAACTGACTACCATGACGGTAGTTGCACTTGAAGATTGTATCACTGATGTGATTCCTAAACCAGTGAGGACACCTTTGAAAGGATTAGATGTCATTGCTGACAGCAAGCCGCGGAGTTTGTCACCAGCAGCTTTTTGTAAACCGGAACTCATCAAATTCATTCCGTAAAGGAACATGCCCAATGCTCCTAATAATGTGAAAATCTGTAATATACCCATTTTTAAAGTTTATTGCTTATAGTTAATAGTTTAGAGTTTATTTTATAGTTTAGAGTAGTTTAAAGTTAGGAGTTAATTAGTATAAAGTTTAATTTTTACTCTGCCACTCTGTTCTTTCATTCTTCTGTCCCTTCGGACATTAGTCAATGTCTTTAATCCTAATTAAATAATGAGTTTTCCGAGACTTATCAGGCGATGAGTTGGTTCGGAAGAGAAGGGATACTTTAATGTAGATTTGTTAACAATACAATAAGAAGGCGTTTCGTATGAAGCCTTATTAACTTTTATTAGGTATAAAAAATGACGCTGGCAATTGTCGCGTCGTAATGTACTTTTGTTTAAATGTCGTGAGTTTGTGAAGTTGATTAATTGTGCGTTACATGAATCTGGAGAATCTGTTGAGAGCGATTCAGTTTCTTCAGCAAGCAGTTTAATCAGTTCGGGGATATTATCTTTCGGCGAAACCATTTCACCTTTGCAATATATGATAGCAAAGAGTGTGATAATGAGTATTATATATTTCGACGATTTTTTCATCTTGTTGCTACAAAGATAAGAAAAATTCTTGATATTTTTACATTATTTTTAGGTTTTAGGAGAAACTTTTATGGCACATTTGAATCCTTGCACCAATCTATATGGTGATGTTTATTGAGAAGAATAATGAACTCCCTACTTATTACAAAATAGATTTAAGTGGGATAGGATGATGTACTTACTCCATTCCTCCTCCAAGCGCATGATATAATGAAATAACGCTCTGTATTTCAAGATATTTGTCGTTTGTTTCAGTCAGTTCTGCCTGTAACAGATTCTTCTGAGCTGTCAAAACTTCCAAATAATCGGCTTGTCCGTTCTTCATGAGAAGCTGCGTATTCATGACAGCTCCTTTCAGATACACAATCTGTAACTTGTCGCTGTCTAATCTCTTACGTGCTGTCTGCCATGAAATCAAGGCGTTGTTTGCCTCAGTGCCTGCGTCTAACAAAGTCTGCTTGAAATTCAACAAGGCTTCTTGTCGTTGCGACTCGCTTATCTTTAACCTCGCTTTGTTTTTGCCTTGATTGAAGATTGGCTGCATCAAAGAGCCTACTGCATTGAAAATGAAGTCGCCTGGATTGCCGCTGACTCCCGACCATCCAGCACTTCCGCTTAAAGTGATAGAAGGGTAGAAGTAGGAACGCGCTACATTGGTGGCATAATAGGCTTCAACTAACTTATACTCAGCTTGTCTTACGTCAGGACGGTTGACGAGACTCGATAAAGGAAGTCCCATCAATAATGTATCTGGAAATACTTGTTCCGATAAAGCGTTACGCTCAAATTCTTGTGGCACAAGTCCTAACAACGCTGATAATGAATTTTCTTGTTCTATGATTTGCTTCTCTAAACTTAATATAGAAGCTTCCACATTGACTTTATTGGCTTTTGCCTGAAGTACAGCAGCTTCGTTGGTCTTGCCGGCTCTCTTCAAAGCCGATAATGTCCTGATATTTTCTTCCCAAGTGTTTAATGTCCTTTTGCTTATGTCTAATTGTTCGTCGAGCATGAGCAGTGTGTAATAGGCATCTGCAATCGTCGCGATGAGCTGAGTCTGTACTGCCTGCTGATAAGCCTCCGTCGCTGCGAGTGCTGCCTTAGCTCCTTCTTTGGTGTTGTGTAATCTGCCGAAAGCATCGACTTCCCATGAAGCGGTGGGGGCGAGGCTGTAGTTGGATCCGTTCTGGTTGGCTCCGACTTGCGCAGAGAATGAGACATTCGGATAGAATGCTAATTTGGAAGTCTTTAAAGTGGCTTCTGCTTGTTCTACTTTCAAGCGTGCTATCTCTAAATCGGTGTTGTTTTCTAACCCTAATTCTATCAGACTATGAAGAAGTGTGTCTGCAAACAGTTCTTTCCAAGTGAGAGAAGCTATTGACTCATAGTCGTCTGCTGTCGGAATTCTGTTGTAGAGACTATCTACGAAAGCAATATCAGGACGCTCGTATTCTTTATACAAAGCACAACTGTTCATCGAGACAATTGTCAACAATAATAATATAGGTATTAATATCTTTTTCATTATTCTATTTCCTTATTTCTTTTAGGCATTACTTTTTCTTCAATATTTCTAAAGATAATAAATAAAACTGGCACTACGAATAATAACGCTATCGTTCCGATGAGCATTCCGCCTACTGTTCCCACGCCGATGGAGATATTGCCGTTAGCACCTACACCTGTTGCGAACATCATCGGTAACATACCGAAAATCATTGTCAATGATGTCATTAAGATGGCTCTTAATCTTTCCTTTGCTGCCGACATCGCTGCCATCGGTATTGACATTCCTTCTGTTCTTCTCGCTGATGCGTATTCGGTAATCAAGATGGCTGTCTTTGCTAACAATCCTATCAGCATCAGAAGTCCGATCTGTAAATAAATGTTGTTTTCCAATCCGAACATATTGGCGAACAAGAAACTGCCTGCCAATCCGAATGGTACTGATAATATGACGACGATAGGAATGAAGATACTTTCGTATAAAGCACAAAGTATTAAGTAGATGAATACTATACAGATTACAAATATCATCGCTGTCGAGCTGCTCGATGATGCTTCTTCTCTCGACATTCCTCCGAATTCGTATCCGTAACCTGCCGGCAATAATTCGTCGGTGACATCTCTGACCGCTTGGATCGCCTCTCCGGATGAGTATCCGTTGGCAGCTTGTCCGTTGATTTGTATTGATGAGAAAAGGTTGAAACGTGAGATAGACTGTGGTCCGTAAACACGTGTCAATGTAACATATTGACCTATCGGTGACATCTCTCCGTTTTTATTTCTTACGAACATATTGTTGAGCGATTCGGTGTCTAAACGATGTTCTGCCGAGGCTTGTATCATGACACGATAGAGCTTTGAGAATCTGTTCATATTTGATGCGTAACTTCCGCCGACGTAGCCAGCCATCACGTTGAGAACCTCGCCTGGAGAAACGCCGTTACGCTTGCATCTCGCAGCATCGACTTCCAAAAGATATTGAGGATATTTGGTGTCGAAAGATGTTGATGCTCTGCTGATCTCTGGTCTCTCGTTCAGAGCTGCTATGATGTCGTTGGTGATTTTTTGAAGGTCTTCTAACTTACCGCCTTTTTGGTCTTGGATGTGCACCTCAAAACCGCTACTTGCTCCGTAGCCAGGAATCATACCGCGGGTGAAGACTATGATCTTAGCCGAGGTGATGTCGGATGTCTTTGAATAAATGTCTTCCATCACGAAGTCGATATTGTCTTCTGTTTCTGTACGTTGTTCCCATGGTTTGAGACGAATGGTGAAGCCTCCGCACGAAGGTCCTGCACCGCTCATCATGCCCCAACCTGTTGTATAGGAATATGATTCTATCTGAGGAATCTCGTCTAAGCGTGATGCAATGATTTCCATGACGCGCACCGTCTCTCCTAAGTTAGTTCCTGGAGGTGTCTGAACGTCAATGTTTATAGAACCCATGTCTTCTTTCGGGACGAGACCTGTCTTGGTGTGTTCTAACATATAGAAAAGTCCGCCGATAGCAACGATGACTAATATCACCGACAGCCATTTGTTCTTGAACATGAAGAGAACACCTTTTCTGTATTTGTTTACTACGCCCTTGAAACCTGCGTCGAAGACTATATGAAAACGTGTTGAGAACGACATGCTTCCGTCTTCTTTTATGACGTAAGGTTGCATCAATAATGCACATAATGCCGGACTTAACGTGATGGAGTTGATGAGTGAGATACCTACAGCAACAGCCATCGTAAGACCGAACTGCGTATAGAACGTTCCTGTAGTTCCTCCCATGAAACATACTGGGATAAACACCGCCATGAAAACGAATGTCGTTGCAATCAATGCGTTGGAAATGCCTTGCATCGCGTCGATGGTGGCTTTATATGGCGAGGTGTATCCTGCGTCGAATTTGGCTTGCACCGCTTCTACCACAACAATCGCATTATCAACGACAGTACCGATGACGAGCACTAAGGCGAAGAGCGTGATCATGTTGAGACTGAATCCCGCTACCATCAAGAATGCGAATGTTCCTATGAGTGAAACGACGATGGCGATGGCAGGGATGAAGGTGGAACGGAAACTCTGTAAGAAGATGTAGACTATCAAGATAACCAAGATGACGGCTAAGACAAGTGTCTCGATGACGTTAGCAATAGAAGCGTCTAAGAAGTCTTTGGTACTCATCAAGTCAACGATTTCGATGCCTTTCGGTAAGGTCTTGCGGATTTCTTCCACTTCCTTGTCGATGGCTTCGATGATTTCGTTGGCGTTGGAGCCTGAAGTCTGTGAGATCATCAATGTGGTTCCTGGATGTCCGTTTACCTTTCCAATGTAGTCGTAGCTTCTTGAACCTAATTCCACAGTTCCGATGTCTTTAAGTCTTAATAAAGTACCGTCGGCATCGGCGCGAATCACCATGTTGGCGTAGTCTTCTTCTTTATCGTAACGACCTCTATATTTTAATGTGTAACGGAATGTGTTTTCCGAGTCGGCACCGAGAGTTCCGGTGGCTGCTTCTAAGTTTTGTTCTGCCAATACAGCCGAGATGTCGGAAGGAATGAGAGAATATTTCGCCATCTTAGCCGGGTCGAGCCAGATACGAAGCGAGTAGTCGGCACCTCTGACATCGACTTCGCCGACGCCAGCGATACGCGATAATCTCGGCTCAATATTGATCTTTAAATAATTACTTATGAATCTCTCGTCGAAAGAGTCGTCAGGACTATAAACAGCTAGAGCCTTGATACGACTCGTCTGTCGCTTACGTACTGTCACGCCGCTACGTGTTACTTCTGCAGGTAACAATCCTTGTGCTGAAGCTATACGATTCTGAACGTTGACAGTAGCCATGTCGGGGTTTGTTCCCTGACGGAAATAAATCTGTATGTTAGCCGAACCGTTGTTGTTGGCTGATGATGTCATATACATCATGTCTTCCACGCCGTTGATGGCTTCTTCCAAAGGCACGACGACGCTGTTCTGTACTGTCTCGGCATTAGCACCGGCGTAATTCGCTGAAACACTTACTGTAGGAGGCGCGATTTCCGGATATTGTTCGACAGGAAGTCCGACGAGACAAATGAGACCGAGCAACACTATTATCACAGAGATGACACCGGCGAAAATCGGACGGTCGATGAATGTTCTGATATTCATAATCAATTACCTCCGTTGTTATTTTGACTGTTAGCTGTTGGCTGTTGGCTGTCGGCTTCTTCAGCTGTCTTAATAGTAGCTCCTTCTCTTACCAAACCTGCACCTTCTGCGATGATGACGTCGCCGACTTCCAAGCCGCTCGTCACTATATAATCGATGCCGTTGTTACGAGGCATGACGGTGATGGCAGCCGATTGTGCCTTGCCGTCAACGACTTTATAAACGAATATCTTCTCCTGTAGTTCAAATGTAGCGGTCTGAGGTATTACGATGCAGTCTTCGTGTGAGGTCGGTATGATGACTGTTCCGCTGCCGCCGTCGCGTAAGAGACGGTCGGGATTTGGGAATACGGCGCGGAAACTAACAGCTCCCGTGCTCGCACTGATGGTTCCACTCACGGCGTTGATCTTACCTTTATGATTGTATGTCTTGCCGTTGCTCATCACCAATTCTACAGCAGGCATGTCCTTGATGGCGGCTTTCAACGAGCCGTATTCCTGAATCATATCTAACATCTGATTTTCCGCCATGGAAAAATAAGCGAAGATTCTGCTGTCGTCGGATACTGTGACTAAAGGCTGACTTATGCTGCTGTTTACCAATGCGCCGACACGATAAGGTATCATGGAAGCGACACCGTTGACAGGTGATTTTACGTAAGTATAAGAAAGGTTGTTGTATGCACTGTTCATCTCGGCTTTTGCCAACGCCAATTTAGCTTCGGCTTCGGCGAGGTCGTTCTGTGCTGTCATGAGTTCAAACTCGGAGATGACATCTTGTTCAAGAAGTTCCTTGCTGCTTTCAAGAACTAACTGCGCTGTCGAGAGGTTTGCCTCGGCACTCATCACGTTGGCTGTCGCTATCTCGTAAGCGGCTTTATATGGCGTTTGGTCGATGACGAAAAGGGTAGAGTCTTTACGCACGAAGTCGCCTTCGTTGATGCGGATGTCCGTAATCATGCCACTGACCTGCGGACGAACTTCTACGGTCTGGCAGCCGTTGATGGTGGCGGCGAAACCGCTTCTCAATATCTGATCGCTTTTTTCTACGGTTAATGTCTTATAAATTGTTTCTGCTTTCTTCTGTGGAACCACTTTCTCCTGACATGATGTCATAGACAAACCGATAATTCCGATAAAAAATAATTTTCTTAATTTACTTAAATTGCTCATTTTCAAGTTTAATTTGTTGTTGTTTTGTAGTGAGAAAATAACTTATAGAAATATAAGTTATGAACGACAAATTTAAGAAATATTTTGCGAAGAATAAAAAAAAAGATTTGGCGTTTTTGAAAGAAAAAATAGATAAAAGATCACACATGTTTTGTATGGAAATTTATTCCGTTTTCCCATTGAGTAAAAATAAATCATTGTATGAGAATAATCCGCACTATGTGAATTTTGTCTTGTCCTTTGGATTCTATCACAATTATCAGATAATAAAATAAGTTGTTTTTTTCTGAGATGATTTAAAAATTTAAATTTCATAGTCCGAACATAACAATATTTAAAATAAATTGTTATATTTGCAGGAGATGTGACATCACTTGATTATGAATACTGCAACAAAAAATAATATTATTCCAATTATTCAGAATTATTTTGCGACGCTTCCAATCGAGAAAGCGTGGTTGTTTGGTTCGTATTCACGAGGAGAGGAATCGTCGGAAAGTGATGTTGATATTATGGTTACATTTGTTGATGGTGCAAAGATAAGTCTTTTTAAATATGCAGATATCATCTGTAAGTTAGAGGATTTGCTTAAACAAAAAGTTGATTTAGTGGAAGATGGTACTTTGCTTCCATTTGCACAGAAGTCTGTAAACGAGGACAAAATCTTAATTTATGAGAGAAGTTGTTAAAGATACTATTTCTCCCGAAAAAGTATGGGAGACAGTTCAAAATGATTTGCCATTTTTAAAAGAACAATTACGTGAATTACTGTGATTTATAATCTTTAATCTTATTTAATTATTCTATTGTCATTTATTAAATTTATTTTTTTTTACATATAACTAAAAATTTAGTTGCGAAGTTATAAAATAAATTATATATTTGCATCGTTAAATGTTAAAAATAATTTGATAATGGAAAATAGTATTAAAGAACTTACGAAAGCAGAAGAGCAGGTGATGCACGTAATCTGGAAGATAGGCGAGGGCTTCGCTAATGAAATAATGTCGAATTTTCCTGAACCTAAACCGGCGTATAACACTGTTCTCACGATAGTTAGAATCTTAGAGAAAAAAGGTTTCGTCGGACACGAGACTTTCTGTAAAGCTAATCGTTATTATCCGCTTATCTCGAAAGAAGATTATTCCCGGAATTCTCTCAACACTCTTGTGAAAAATTATTTTAACAATTCCTATACGGAACTTGTATCGGCTTTTGCCAAGAAAGAGAATTTTACGATCGAGCAGCTTGAAGAACTAAAGAAAATGATTGATGACGTTATAAATAAATAAATTATGATGACAAAAGTTTTGTTGACATTCATAGCGACGATAGTTCTGTATTATACCTATAAACTATTGTTCGGAAAATGTAACAGGTTTGAAATCTGTCGTATGACATTACTGACGATGTCGGTCTTCGCATTCGTATTTCCTTTCATCTCGATAGAAATTTCTAAACCTTTACCTGAATATTTTTTAACATTAGAAAATATTAAGATTTTAAATGACAATAATGTAAATGTTGAAGCGGAAAATGTTAAAAATAATTCGCTTTCATTCATACAGATAATATCACTCATATATATCATAGGTGTAGTGATTTCCTTTATAAAAATAATTTTTAACATTTATAAGATTCATAAAATTAAGGTGGGAAAGAAGCAGGAAATAATTGACGGATTTAATGTTATCTATACTTCTGAAAATCATATTCCTTTCTCATTCTTTAACAATATTTTCATTCCTGATAATACAAATCCATTGATTTTAAAACATGAGATGAGTCATGTTAGGCATCTTCATTCTTTGGATATTATCTTAATGGAAATTATGATTTCGTTTCAATGGTTCAATCCGTTTATCTATAAGATGAAGAAGGAACTGCAAGGCTTGCATGAGTATATAGCGGATAATGAAACCGTTGAAAACGAGGCCGATAAATCGAACTATATGATGTTATTATTGCAGCAGTGCACGGCTGACGATTATAACGCTATAGCCAATAACTTCAGTTTTTTATTAACCAAAAAAAGAATTATTATGATTACACAAAAACAAAAGTCAAAGAAGATGGTAATTAGGATGTTACTGACTCTTCCCGTATTCGCGCTCTTGATTTTGCTGAATACACAATGCGATAATCCGAAACCGCAAAATCAGGTTCGAGGAATAGATGTTTCTACAGAATATGATGTTGAATCTGATGGTGATAAAACAATAACTAAAGAATCTGTTACGGTAACAGTTACAGGTAATTTCCCAAATGACACCGTTTATAATGTAGCTACAAAAATGCCACAGTTTCCTGGCGGTCCTAATGAATTGATGAAATATTTGGGTAAAAATATCAAGTATCCACAATCGGCGATTGATAACAAGATTGAAGGAAGAGTCTTTGTCAGTTTTGTCATTGAGAAAGACGGCTCTGTCACTAATGCGGAAGTCTTGAGAGGTATTGACAAAGACTGTGAAGCCGAAGCTTTGCGTGTTGTCTCTTCGATGCCGAAATGGTCACCAGGACTTAATGAAGATGGCGACCCAGTAAGATGTAAATTTACAGTTCCGGTGGTTTTTAAACTTAATAATAAAGAATAAATTTATTCATGGCAGTGGGTGACATTAACGTTGCCCACTGTTTGTTAAGATAAAGAAAATATTTTAATTGTTGATTGTAATAAACAAAAAAATGTTATTCTTGTTCACTGTAATAAACAATTCTGGAGGGATTGACTTCGGTCCAAACATCAGATTTCTGACTTGCAAAACACTTACATCGCTGCCGATAATGTAGACTATGGCTTCGGTAATAAAATGCCAATGTGGATGTTCGGATTTGTATATTAGGAATTGAGGTAATCTCTATATATTCCTACATAAGTGATTTATGATTTTTTCTTAGAGAAGATTTTTGCAAAATTAATCATAAAAATACTTGACTTTTGCTTTTTGATTCATTATATCTGCAAACTAAACGAAAAATTATGTTAACTGAAACCGAACATAGAATACATACATACATCTACTTACCAATATTTGGATGATTGGGAAAAACAAGATCATTAAACGAATGTCAGTTCCGGCAGTTGTCTGATAATTGCTTTTGAACTGACGTTAAACTATAGAGAATAAACTTAATTTATAATACCAAAACTTTTACAACTATGAAAACGCGTAATCTATTATATTTAATCTTGTTAATGGTAATGATGTTTATTGGCATTCCAAAAATTTCAAATGCAGCACCATCTGGCAATCCATGCCATACTATTACAATTACATGTCCAGACGGCTCAAAAGCATCTGGTTATGTTTGTAGTGATGAAGATTTTGCAGAATTTATTAGGGCTTTCTGTAAAATAGAAATCAATATTGAAATTATTAGTTGATTATTAATCGAACGGAATGGTCAATCATTCCGTTCTTTATCTTTAGTATTATGAAAAAAAATATAATGATAATAGTTGCTTTTTGCTTGATATTGCCTCTTAAAGCACAATTGTTTAATGCTAATGTGGAGATCTTTGATACAGCAAATCTTGTTGTGATGTATGAATTGTCTTTGCGAGAGGATACTACGCACTTGAACTATGTTAAGAATGTAAATCAAATTCTATTGATAGGAGAAGACGGTATTAACTCATATCAAGATTATAATCATTACAGATATTATAGGGATATGAGGAGAAAGGTGAAAGATGGTACTATCAATGAATGGCTTATGGGTGGTTTAAATGTGGCTGATTATATTTCAAACTATCAATTTGAGATATATAAAAATCATCATAATAAAACTATATCTACCAATGATCATATATTTCAAATGGGACTTTATGAATACGAGGAGACATTCAATAGTTTTAATTGGCAGATAACTTCTGAAATTGATACAATTCATAATTATGTTTGTCAGAAAGCCATCTGCGATTTCGGGGGGCGTACTTGGGAAGCCTGGTTCACTATGGAAATTCCAATTAGTGACGGACCTTATAAATTCTGCGGTCTGCCAGGCTTAATTCTTAACATAGCTGACACACAAAATCATTATTCGTTTAAGTTCCTGTCAATAGAAAAACCGTCAGAAATTATAAATATAGAAAGAACTGATAAAGACAGAACAAAAACGACCAAGGATAACTTTTTTAAATTACAAGACAAACATAGTAATAGTTTTTCACATGGTGTAAGAAACATGACATCAAATGACAAAGCTGTTCAAAGAGCTATTGAATATGAGATGTCGAAGAATAATCCGATAGAGATAATTGGCAATTAACAATGTATAATTGACAATTAACAATTAACAATGTGTGATGTATAATGAGAATAACTCGTTGACTTATTAAGACGCTTCAATGTGTGTTTGTATTGTAGGTAGCATTGAAACGTCTCTACTTGTAGACTTATATATGATTCGTTATGAAAAGAATAATATCGTTAATAGCTTTTATCTTGATGTTGACTGTCGCTGAGCTTTCGGCGCAGACAGTCATTAAAGGTAATGTTATGGATACTTCTGGCGAGCCTTTGTTTAATGTCAGTGTCTTGGTGCATAATGCGGGCAGCAATCTGATAATAGCCTACGGTTTTTCCGACATCGACGGTAATTATGAAATAAGTTTTAGCTCGCCTTCCGATAGCTTGGACATAAAGACCAATTCTTCTTTTTATGAAAAAATAACTAAACGTATTACAAATATTTCACAGACAATCGACTTCGTTTTGAAAGAAGAAGTCTATGAGTTGAAAGGCGTTACGGTGATGGCGCGTCCTATTGAGAAAACGAATGATACAATAGAATATTTCGTCGATTCTTTTGTGGGACAAGAAGATAAAAGCATTGAAGATGTGCTGAAGAAAATGCCTGGAATAGAAGTGGAAGGTAATGGTCAGATATTATATCAAGGTCTGCCGATACAGAAATTCTATGTCGAAGGCATGGACCTGATGGACGGACAATATGCTACCATCAGTAAGAACCTGCCTCATCAGTCGGTGGCGTCGGTGGAGATTTACGAGAACCATCAACCTATCGCCTTGTTGCAAGATCGTGTTGATACAGAACGAGCTTCTCTCAATATAAAACTTTCTAAAAACGTGACCGTTACAGGTTCTGGCGAACTTGGAGTCGGGCTGTATCCTTTGTTGTGGAACGTCAATGTCACTCCGATGCTTTTCTCTGATAAAGTGCAGATGGTGGCTTCTCTTCAAAGTAATAATATCGGTAATGATCTTCTGAATAACAATATGATAAGCTATTATCAAGATACGGAAGAAGTGGCTCCCGATGCAGGCGAGGAACTTTCAATAATAAATTCGCCAACGCCTTTGATTGAGAAAAACAGATATTTGAACAATACTTCGCATCTCGCAAATTTCAACGTGCTCGCTCCGATAAGCAAGACGACACAGATGAGAGTCAATCTCTCTTATATCAATGATTTACAAAAACAAAATTCATTACAACAAAATACTTATTTCCTTCCGAACGATACGGTTTCATATACCGAAAAGATAAACAACAAAATTTATGATTCTTATCTGAAAGGTGACGTGGCTATCGACAGAAACGATAAGAAGGCTTACGTGAAAGATAAAATCGAATTTTCAAAACGATGGAATAAGTCTTACGGCTACGTCTTGAATAATGACGAAAACATAAGTCAGACTCTTAACAATGACGCTATGTCGGTGTCGAATGACTTGCGAATAATATTTCCTGCCGGTAAGCATCTCCTTGATTTCGTGTCGTATAATTCTTACGATAACTTACCCGAAAATCTTAATGTAGAACCGGGAGTCTTTGAAGAGTTGTTTAACGTTGGAAAACCATATAATCGTACAAATCAGAACTTTGATAGAGAAAGATTTTTTACCAACGAGGCTTTAAGCGGAATATTCACATTCGGGAATATCGTAGTAAGTAGCAAGTTAGGAATCAGTCATTATCAGAATAAGGTCAAGACTAATCTTGCGATATTTCCTAATGAAAACTTGCAGGGCTTTGTTTCTATTAGAAATGATATAAACCACACATATACAAAGCCGTATATTAAGACAAGATTGGAATATAAACTCAGAAAAGCGACTTTTACACTTAATCTTCCTCTTTCTTTAGATTATGCGACAACCAACAATCATAAAGAGAAACAAGAACTTACTCACATGTTTTTTAATCCTACATTGTCGTTTAAATATGAGTTTAGCAATATGTTCAAAATCAGTGCAAGCGGAAAATACGAGCAGACAATCGACAATTTTGAGAACTATTACGACAATTTAGTTTTGAATGACTATCAGAGTTTGGTCACGATGACGGCTCCTATGTCGGTTTCGGATTTTGTGAGAGTTAACGTGAGACTTACTTTCGATCAGCCGTTTTACGCGCTAAACAGTTCTTTGGCATATACTTATCAGCACAGAAATTCCGACATGATTTATAAATACGACATCGCCGAAAACGGAGCTTCATTCTTGCAGATGATTGAAAGTCCGAATACATCAGATTATCACATCGTAAATCTTAATGTCAAGAAATTCATCTCGGCTATAAAGACGACTATCGGCTTGAAAGCCAATTTCCTTCATAACACTCGACATAATATCTTGAATGGGGTTTATGTCGAGAACAAGAATCTTTCAGCGAGCATAATGCCGAATATGATGGTGACGATAAAACATTGGGTGCATTTTAATTACTCGTTTAATTTCAATAACATACAGACATTTACCGAAGATGTCAAGAAAAGCGATGTTAATTATATGCGACATTATTGCAAGTTGAATATCTTTCCTCACAGAGATCATCTTGTGACATTAAACTCGGAGATTTATTCGCATCTTGGAGAGAATTATGTCTATTTCGACGTTTCTTATCAATATTCAGTGCCGAAATACAAACTCGATTTTGAATTGAAATGCAACAATATCTTCAACAATAAATCGTACGTCTCATATTATTCCGGAGCATTTTCTATCGTAGAATCCATCTATGAAATACGCCCGATGGAAATCTTCTGCTCAGTGAAATTCAGATTCTAATGAATT
>JAZNSO010000006.1:0-11545 GCA_045591245.1 Bacteroidales bacterium | reverse complement strand
GCAGCGCCGATGATACTGCAAGAGATGTGTGGGAAAGTAGGTCGTCGCCACCCTCATAACGGAAGCCCCAGCACAGAGCTGGGGCTTTCCTGTTTTCATAGGCTGTCCGAGAACTAATAATAAAAGCACTAAAAACCAAGTGTATTTGCAATATTAAAATATTGAATATCAACTTTGATTATCTTTTTTTGTAGATTGACAAAATTTAAGAATAGAACTCAGGATAGGGTTTAGAATTGACTGTGAATGTTGATTTGAGACGGTATGGACTATTTTTACAGAGCTTTGATGAGGCAATCTATGCTTCTCATGTTGAGAACGCGTTTCAGATTATAAGAGAGACAAAACATGCTCATTTCTGCGGAGACCTTTTCAAAGCCTTTCAGCAGGAAGTAATACTGTCCGAGATGTCTCTTGATGGTTCCGAACGGATGCTCGGAAAGATTCTTGAGCTGTTCCATCAATTTTTTGTTCAGATGCAGTACGTATGAAACGACTTTTGAGATGGTACTCCTTCTGCTATTTTTTCTGTTTTTGGAGTTATGAACGTCAGACTCCGAATACTTTTTCCCTCTGACACGTATCAAGAGAGAGTCTTTGTTGAAGTCAACTTCCTTGTTTGATGATTTGGTGCATTTGTTCTTGCTTCTTGTGCAGCTCTCTGTTGTTTTTTTTCTTTCTGTTTCTTAAGATTATACTCGCGTTCAAGTGTTAATTGTTCAATTTTTAGTTTCTCATATTAGTTGGTAATATGGATTGAGAACGTTTCTCCTTGTTTGCAATAGTGTCTAAAATATTTTTGCTTATTGTATGGTCGCCATCGTTGCACACAAACTAAAATCCGAAAAAAGCATCTACAATATTTTACAGATACTAAGCATCTCTCTACTGGATAAAATCCGTGTAAATCAACTATTTAATAATATGAATTCCAAATATGTCAAAGAACAAGATTATAATTTATTGTTATTCAATTAGTTTAAACGGAACACTAGTGATTCATAATGTAAGGACCCATTGAATGTGTTCAAATAAAAAAAGAGGTCGGAAAATTTTTTCCGACCTCAATTGTTAATTGTTAATTGTCAACTGTCAATTGATTACGACTTTCTTGGTTTTTCCGTCGATGCTAAAGAAATAGATTCCAGGATTGTAGTCTGAAACGTTGATTTCAGTTTCGTTGGAAATGATTTCGATTTCTTCAACCAACATACCTAAGAAGTTATATATCCTAACTGTTGTCTGTTGTCTGTTGACTGTTGATAATCTAACAACATCATCAGCTGGATTAGGGTAGACATTGAATCTGATTGCGTCTTCAAATTCTTCTACGTTATCCCAGTTCTCGTCTATGACTTTCACTGTTCCTACCGATGTCATTCCGTCTTCAAAAAGAGCTACCACCTCTGCCACGTGCTCGTCATAATTCATCGGCATTATGCTTTCAACGATTTCTTCGTCAGAATAGAAAGTGTCTAAGTTATAGTTACCTTCAATAAGTTCGCCGTCAACGTAAATGTTATATGCTACCGGTGTCCTTCCTTCTGGCTCGTCCCAGTTGAGATATAGTTTCTGGATGTCGTCGCCGCCAATCGATGCGGTGAGGTTTCTTACAGGATTACAGTGTTCGGTGTAGCCGTAAGCGAAATTGCTGTTGAAGACTTCTTTGGTGTCGTAGTTCTGAAGCCACATCACGACTTCCAAGTCGTCCATCTCTTCGACATTGGTATCCGACAGATCGCACGTGAGTTCCAATCTGTGATATTCGCCTGCGTTGATAGATGCTATCTCGTTACCTTCCGCGTCTTCCACCATCTTCATCATGACGTGATGATATTCTGTCTCTTCATCGTTGCCGAGATTGTTTTTCGTGGTCTTTTCGCTTACCGCGATGAAGGCTCTCACGTTTTCAATATTTGCGTAAGCCATGAAATCGGCTATTATATTAATGGTGTTGCCTTCAACGGTGAAACTTCCTTTTATGTCGAAATAAGCTGGTGTTTCTAACGCGAGCAATATGTCTTCATCTGTAGCAGCGGCATAACCTTGCGACACCGCATCGACGAAAGTCTCAGGCACTCCCATCACGGCATAGTAATTTTTTCTCATGATGCTTTCATCTGTCCAATAAGGGTCGCCACCTGGTGAGCCGTCTTCAAGAAGAGGAAGGTCGATAGGATATTTTATGTAAGAACATTTTCCGGCGTATGTGCTAACATGACCGTCCATAATCTGGTTGATAGGAATGCACGGATAGTCGCAGGTTGAAGCAGTGAAGTGTTCCAAGAGAACGACTTTCTGACTTTCTCTCATGGCAAGATAAACTTCTTTCTGCAAGAAACCGCTGCTGCCATTATAATTCTCTCCGTTTACCTTAGAAACACCTATCTCAATGGCGTGTGAATATCCGAAGTAAATCGTTTGTGGAAATGCGCTTTCTATGGTAAACTGCGCTGTTTCGAAAGGAGCTAAGTTGGTGTTGAAGCTATAAGTCTCGTAGCCGTCTTCATAATAGAGTGACATATTCACGTCGAAGCTTGTCACAGTCGTCAATCCTGTGTTTCTGACAGTAAAGGATATTCCGTCGTTATAGTCTGTTCCTATTATATTAGGAACGTCGATGCTCACGAGTTCGAGGTCTAATTCCTCTTGTTTGAAGACTTCGATGTCGTCGAAGTACCAGTTGTTGACGAGATATGAGTTGCCTGTGAAGTAGATGCACATCAGCACATCAGGTTTTCCCATGTCGGGAGTGCTGATGGTGTGATTCTCGTTGAAGGCGGCAATCTCGATATAAGTCTGCTGCCATCCGATGTTCCATGTAGCGCCGCCATCCGATGAAGTGGCGATGCCTATGGTGTTCTCTCCTATGTAGTTGTCGTGATAATGTTTGAACGACACCATGACTTCCGATACGTCGGTGAAGTCGAATGTCGGCATGACGAGACGTGATGTTCCGTTAAATTCCGGTGCCCAGTTCATGCAAATCTCGTTAGGCAGCCCGCCCGACTTTGCGCTCGTGGATATTGACCAGTTCGCGGCATGATTGTCTACATACCAACCTTCAGGCATGTTGGTGCCGTCGAATGTTTCATGTAAGAGGCTCGCCCTGTTCTGTGCAAAAGACGCTATTGAGAACAATAGCGCGAATGTTAGGAGTAATGTTTTTTTCATGATTTTTTTTGTTTAAAGTTTAAGGTTTAAAGTTTTAAGGTAAAGATCGCCCGACCTTAAACCTTAAGCTTTTAACCTTAAACAAATTATTATTCAACGACTATCTTCTTAGTCACATTTCCATTCTCGGTCTGAATGTTGAAAAAATAAATTCCAGGATTGTAGTTTGAAACATTGATTTCAGTTTCATTGGAGATAATTTCGATTTCTTCAACCAACATACCTAAGATGTTGTAGATTCTGACTGTTGTCTGTTGACCGTTGTCTGTTGACAATCTGACAATGTCTTTCGCTGGATTAGGATAAATCATAACATTTACATCTTCTGTCTCAGCTACGTTTGTCCAATCATTATCGATAATCGCTATAGATGCTACCGAAGTCATTCCGTTTTCATAAACAGCAACTACTTCTGCGATATGGACATGTTTATCCTCATATAAATCACCGGCTATTGTTACATTTGTGTATGAATTGCCTGTGAAATTTTCCTCAATCAATTCTCCGTTGACATAGATGTTATATCCAACAGGATTGCCTTCTTCCGGAGCGTCCCAATCTATATGAAGAGTTATGCAGTCACCGACGATGGCAGATCTCAAATTCTGAACAGGATAAGCGTGTTCGGAATTCTCGTAAGCGAAATGGCTGTTGTAAATTTCTCCCGTCTCATAGTTCTGTAACCACAACGCGACTTCCAAATCGTTCATTTCCTCTACGTTGGTTGACGACATATCGTGAGTGAATTCGAGTCTTTGATATTCACCGGCATTGATGTTCACGACATTTCCGGTAGGGGAGTCTAACATCTTCATCATAATGTGATGGAATTCTGTCTCTCCGTTAGAACTTGCGTTTTCGGTGGTTGTCTTCTCATTTACCGAAACGAAGGCTCTCACGTTTTCCATCTTGATGTACGACATGAAGTCGGCGGTTATATTGATTGTATTGTCATCAACGTTGAAAGTTCCTCTGATATTGACGAATGACGGTGTGTTGTAACTTTCATCTAAGGCTTCTTGTGTTACGATGTCGTATTCCTGGAGCGAACCGTCTAAATAGAACTCAGGAGCTGCGCTCACCTGATAGTAGCCCGCTCTACCTGCAACCTCGTTGAAATAATAAGGATCGCCGGTGCCTGGGAAGTTGACAGGATATTTGGTATATGTGTATCTGCCCGGATTCGATTCTAACACCTCGTTCATCAAGATGTTGGCTTCAACACAATAGCCACAAGTTGAACTCGAGAAACTTTCTATCATTGGAATCTTCTGTGTAAGTCCCATCCCAACATTGATTTCTTTTTCCAAGAAATTATTACCGTCGTTGCTGTCGTCAGTTCCGTTGACGCTGACAATCTCTATCGGCATGACGTATGTTCCGGGGGCGAGATAAGCTTTCTCCGTGAATGTAAGCTCTTGCTTCTCTAACGATTCAATGTTGACCTCGAATGTCTCTGTTACGATATTACCGTTGTTAAAGAAATCTTTGAATGTTGCTTCAACAGATTCTATTGTTGTAGAACCTGTGTTTTGCACCGTGAATCTCACATCGTGAAATCCGTAATTCAGCATCTCTGTCATGTCGACGCTCAGGAGTTCTATGTCGAGATTGTCTTGTGTGGATATTTGGAAGTTGTCGAAATACCATCCGTTCATGGTGAATGAAGATCCTTCGTAAAAAATGCTGAAATATACATTTTCATTTCCCATATCTGGTGTCGATATGAGTTGTTCTACTTCGTAAAGTCCTGTCTCTCCGTATGTCTGAGACCACGCTGTGTTCCAGTCGTTACCGTCGGTGGAAGTGGCGATGCTTAAGGTATATTCGTTAATCTGGTTGTCTAAGTAATGACTGAAACTTACCACGACTTCGTTGATGCCGCTTAGATTGACGGGAGCTGTTATCACGCGTGATGATCCGTAAATCACAGGCCACCATGAGAGCTGGAGTTCGTTGGTACTGCCGCCGGCGTTGTTAGTCTGAGATATGATCCAATTTTCTTCCGCGCCTTCCGATGTGGTCCAGCCTTCTGGCAATGAAGCCGAATCGAAAGTCTCGTTTAAAATTATACCTCTGCTTTGAGCGAATGTCGCTATTGAAAGTAGTAATGAGATTGTAAGTAGTAATGTTTTTTTCATGATTATTTTGTTTAAAGTTTAAGGTTTAAAGATCGACCGACCTTAAACCTTAAACCATAAATTATTCAACGACTATCTTCTTAGTCACATTTCCATTCTCAGTCTGAATATTGAAGAAATAAACTCCAGGATTGTAGTCTGAAACATTGATTTCAGTTTCGTTAGAATTGATTTCGATTTCTTCAACTAACATACCCAAGATGTTGTATATTCTGACTGTTGTCTGTTGACCGTTGTCTGTTGACAATCTAACAACGTCTTTCGCTGGATTAGGATAGATGCTAAGGTTCATATCTTCTACTTTATTTACCTTCAAGCCAGAAGATAATGAAGCCATATCGCCTATAGATGTTTTATTATCTGCATAAACAGCGACCACTTCAACGAAGTGAGTTGTAGGAGTGTGGTATAATTCTTCTGCCAATTCAGTATTTGTGTATGAAAGTTCTGGGTGATTTTCAGCTATTAATTCGCCGTTGATATAGATGTTATATCCCGTTGGAGTGCCTGTCTCTGGTGCATCCCAAGCTAAGTTTATCGCTGAGCCATCTTCGCTGAACTCTGCTGTCAAATTCTGAACAGGATAAGCGTGTTCAGAATATTCGTAAGCGTAACGACTGTTGTAGATCTCGTGTGTTACAGGATTTTGCAACCATAAAGCCACTTCCAAATCGTTCATTTCTTCTACGTGTGTTGATGACATATCGAAAGAATATTCAAGACGTACATATTCGCCGGCATTGATTGTGATGGTGTTACCGTTGCCGTCTTCTAACATCTTCATTAAGATATGGTGGAATTCTGTCTCACCGTTGTTGCCCACATTTCCTGTCGTTGTCTCTTCATTTATTGAGATATAAGCACTGACGTTTTCCATCTCGAAGTATGACATGAAATCTGCTGTTATATTGATGACATTGCCTTCAACGGTGAACGCACCTCTTATGTTAGCGAAAGCTGGAGTATTGTATTGTGCATCCAAAGCAGCTTGTGACACTGCGCTATAACCTTGATCCACTCCGTCGAGGAATGTTTGAGGAGCTGCGCCAACGGTATAGAAATCAATTCTGGATTGAGCGTCGTCTGTGTAATACGGATCGCCAGGAGCTGGCCAGTAGCAAGGATATTTTGTATAGGTATATTTTCCTGGATTATTTGCTGTGAGTTGGCTCATCGCATAGTTGACATTGATGCAAGGTCCGCATGTTGAACTTGAGAAGTGTTCGATCATAGGGATTTTCTGAGTGCTTCCCATAGCAACGAAAATGTCTTTGTCAAGGCTGTTGTTCGTAAGATCGTCGTCAGTTGTTCCGTTGACACTGATTATCTCAAGAGGGAAATTATATGAACCAGGGATAAGCAACATAGTTTGTTCCATCGTCAGTTTTGCACTCTCAAAAGGAGCGAGTATGACTTCGAAAGTCTCAGGTGACATTGTGCCGCAGTTGTCATCTCCACCTATGTCTTGTCCTAGAATCTCGAATGATTCAACAGTGGTAGCTCCTAAGTTTCTAACAGTGAATTGTATTTCTCTTTCACCTGCACTTACTGTTGATGGGATGTCGATGCTTACTAACTGAAGATCTAAGTTTTCTTGGTTGAAGATGAAGATGTCGTCGAAAAACCAGTTGTTGAGGTTGTATGAATTACCTTCGTAATATACACAGAACAATACGTTTTCCTTACCCATATCAGGTGTTGTAATGGCTTCCTGCACTGAATATGCCTGAGAACTGTTATATGTCTGAGACCAGCCAGTGTTCCAAGTCGTTCCATTGTCGGACGAGGTTGCGACACCGATTGTATGCGCACCTGTGTAATTGTCAAGATAATGTTTGAAAGAGACGATGACACTCTCGATGCCAGTGAGATTCACAGGCGTTGTAACGACGCGGGAGATGCCATTGAAGTTAGGTGTCCAATAAAGGTGAAGTTCGTTGGCTTCTCCTCCTGACTTGTTACTTGGAGAGATACTCCAGTTGCCAGTTCCAGCTCCAGCGATTGTCCAGCCTTCTGGCATGTCTGTTCCGCTGAATCTTTCGTCGATGAGCGTTGCTCTGTTTTGAGCGAATATCGCTGTTGAAAGCAATAATGCTAACACAAAAAGTAATGTTTTTTTCATAAGCTTAAATTTTAATAATGTGGATTGTAAATTGACATATTCAACATGTTCCTACATTATGACTTGTTAATTGTTAATTATTCAATCACCGTCATTTCATCGATGAGGTTTTGTGCCTTGCCGACTTTCTCGATGCACCATAACAAATAACGAGCATCCATGCAGATTGTACGTTGTACCTTGTTCTCAAACGAAAGGTCGCCGCTCATTGCTTCCCAGTTGCCGTCGAAAGCGAGACCGATGAGCTCGCCTTTGCCGTTGATGACAGGGCTTCCTGAGTTACCGCCGGTGATGTCGTTTGTTGTGATGAAGTTGACAATCAAATCGCCGTTTTCGTCAGCGTAACGACCGTAGTCTCTTGCTTCATATAAGTCTCTCACATTTTGAGGAATATCGAACTCCCAGTTGCCTGGTTTGTATTTGGCCATCACGCCGTCCATAGTAGTGACGTAGTTATAGTTGACAGCGTCGGCGCCTTTGTAAGGTTCCACTGTTCCGTAGGTGAGACGCATAGTGAAGTTAGCATCTGGGTAGAAGTTACGTTCTGGTTGCATCTCCATCAAACCTTTGATATAAAGACGTTCTGCTTCGTCACCAGCTTCTGATGCTTCAAGGTATAAAGGAATAACAACGTCATTATACATTTCAATGATATTCATCGTCAAGGCGAAGATTGGATCTTTATCTAATTTCTTAGGATTAGCGAGCCATTCTTCAAGTCTTGCCTGATCAACGAATATAGATTTCTCGAAAGCCTCGTTGACCCATGCTGTGAAGTCGCCGTTGTTTTCGTCGCCTATCTCTGTAATCATTGAAGGCACATATCTGTCGATGTCTTTGTAGAATAGGTTCAACAAAGCGATAGTCACGTCTTTATCCAAAGCCATGTCGTAGTCTTTATAGAAACCGTCAACTGAATTTTGCATTGCTTCGGCATTAGCTGCGATTTCTTCTTTGTCGGCCTTTTCTTTTAACATATTGTTAAGTTTCATAAATCTGCGTGAGAAGGAGATTGCTTCACCACCGTTCCAGCCAGCTTCGCGGAGATAAGTCATAGGTTTCATGATGTCGTCTAAGATGTCCCATTTTGACTCTACGTCATCGAAAATTTTTCCGTACTCAGCTTTACGGCTTTCGTTGGAATAGACCCAAGCGCCGAACTGATATTCCTGGACGAGACGTTTGTCGTACACCTTATTACGTTGTAACTGTTTCACCTGACCGATATAATATTTCCAATAGTTAGAGACGCTTGCTTGTTTTGAAGCGTATTTGATAAACACTTCCTGATCTGCGTCCATGTGTTTACGATATTCGTTAAGTTTTGTAGTGCGGCATTCGATGATAGCAGGACCTTCCTCGTTGATGATGTTGCTGATAGTGCGGCTTGTCGAGTAACGGTCTGTGCTGCCAGGATAACCCATGATCATAGCGTAGTCGCCTTGTTCAACACCTTTAATGTTAATAGGTAAGTAATGTTTCGATTTCATTGGGACGTTGTCTTCGCTATATTTAGCAGGTTTGCCGTCAGGAGAGGTATAAACTCTGAAGATACAGAAATCGCCTTTATGACGAGGCCATGTCCAGTTGTCGGTGTCGGCGCCGTATTTACCTATTCCCCAAGGAGGACAAGCAGCGAGGCGGACGTCACGATACACATCGTATTCGAACATAATGTATTGGTTGCCATTATAGAAAGGAACGACTTCAATTCTTACATCTCTATCTCCTTTACGTTCTTCTTTTAATGCCTTGATATTTTTACTAATAATTTCATCACGATTTTCCTTTGTTACATTATTCAAAACTAAATCTGTAACATCTTCAACATTAGCGAGGAAAGATACGTAGAGACCATCGCATGAAAGTTCTTCTTTCATATCCAAAGCCCAGAAACCATCTGTTAGATAATCGTGTTCAACAGAAGCGAGAGCTTGTACGTAACCGAGACCGCAGTGGTGGTTGGTGAGCAACAAGCCATTAGGAGAAATGAGTTCGCCTGTGCATCCATTAGCGAACTGCACGATAGCGTCTTTTAGACTCGGCTGATTGAGATTAAAGATTTGTTCAGGAGTGAGCTGACAACCTAATTGTTGCATCTCATACAAACTCTGATTGCTTAAACTGTAAGGTAACCACATACCTTCATCGGCTTTCAACTGCACATTAAAAACAGTCAAAAGCATAAGAATACTCAATAAATACTTTTTCATATAAATTAAATTTAATTAGATTGTTTCTTTTTTTGCAAATATACGATAAAAAAACTGATTTTTCTATATGCAGTTTTTTTTAAAATTTATATTTTTGCTGTCAGATTTTAATCATTAAAAATAAAAAAACAATGGGCGGATTTTTTGGAGTAGTATCAAAGAGGACTTGTATTTCAGACCTCTTCTATGGTACTGACTATCACTCACATCTCGGTACAAAACGTGCCGGTCTTGCAACAGTTGAAAACAGCACTTTCTATCGTTCAATCCATAACATCGAAGGAGCATATTTCAGGACTAAGTTCGATTCCGACTTGGCGAAGTTTCACGGCAATATGGGTATCGGAGTCATCAGTGACACTGATGCTCAGCCTATCATAGTCAATTCGCATCTCGGGCGTTTTGCTATCGTCACTGTAGCGAGAATCAACAATCTTAAGGAATTGGAACAGGAATGTCTCGACAACAAGCAACACTTTGCAGAATTAAGCGGAGGAAGTACAAACCCTACCGAGTTGGTTGCGCTTCTCATCACTCAGGGCAAAGACTTCGTCGACGGTATTCAGAATGTATTCAACAAGATCAAAGGCTCTTGCTCGATGCTGATTCTCACTCCAGAAGGCATCATCGCCGCCCGCGACCGCTATGGACGCACTCCTATAGTCATAGGTAAGGATGAAGACGGCTATGTTTTAGCGACAGAAAGTCACAGCTACGTCAATATGGATTATAAGACCGACAGATGGATTGGTCCTGGTGAGATTATGAAAATAACTCCTGAAGGTTACACTCAGCTTCTCGCACCGAGCAACAAATGCCAGATGTGTTCTTTCATGTGGATCTATTATGGTTATCCAGCTGCGGCTTACGATGACATTTTCGTTGAGAACATGAGATATAACGGAGGCTACGCAATGGGTAAAATGGACGATGTGGAAGTAGATTATGTGGCTCCTATTCCAGATTCCGGCATCGGCATGGCGATAGGTTATTCTAACGGTAAACAGATACCTTACGTCAGAAGCGTGGTGAAATATACACCTACTTGGTCGCGTAGTTTCATGCCTGTCACTCAGGAAGAAAGAGAACATGTGGCAAAGATGAAACTCATCACCAACGCCTCATTGTTGAAAGATAAGAAGGTGGTTTTCTGCGACGACTCCATAGTCCGCGGAACACAACTTCGCGACAACGTCAAGATGTTATACGATTGCGGCGCAAAAGAAGTTCACATCAGAATAAGCTGCCCACCTCTGATATGGGGTTGCCCATTCCTCAACTTCTCCAATTCAAAGACCGACATGGAACTGATAACACGTCGCTGCATCAAAGAGTTGGAAGGCAATGCATATAAAAACTTGGAACTTTATGCCGACCATACCACAAAACAATATGCAAACCTCGTAGAAATGTTAAGAAAGCATATTGGTGTAGATTCATTGAAGTTTAATACTATAGATATTATCAGAGACGCCATCGGATTGCCAAAGGACGAGATCTGTATGCATTGCTTTGACGGCACAAGTTATGGACACATATAATTTAAAGTTGAAAGTTAAGGGACCTCGAGAATATTCGAGGTCTTTTTGTTTTAGGGAGATGCTAGTCTACTTCTCTTAACTCAACGAATCGGCGACTTTTTCTACATCAATATCCATCATACAACGGAAATGTTTCTTAGGACATTCCTTAAATCCTAACTTACTGCAAGGACGACATCTTACGTCTTTACATTCAACGATGTGGCACTTTTCCGGTTCCTTTGGAAGATATGGATACATACCAAGTTCCGGCACTGTGTTGCCCCAAACTGAAACGACATTCTTATGAAAAGCCGCAGCAATATGCATCAATCCGGTATCATTAGTCAAGACTGAATCTGCATTTTTAACAAG
>JAZNSO010000005.1:0-7172 GCA_045591245.1 Bacteroidales bacterium | reverse complement strand
AAATAATAACGACGAAAGGAATTATCATGGAAAGAAATCTTAGAAAAGAGAGAATAGGCGTTGTTGCTAGCAACAAAATGGATAAAACCATAGTCGTTGTTATTGAGCGTCGTACAAAACACCCTATTTACGGTAAATTCGTTAAGAATTCTACACGTTTTATGGCACACGATGAGAAAAATGAATGCAATATTGGTGACACCGTACGCATCATGGAAACTCGTCCGTTAAGTAAGAACAAACGTTGGAGACTCGTTGAAATAATAGAAAGGGCTAAGTAATGTTACAACAAGAATCAAGACTTGCAGTAGCCGATAACAGTGGCGCAAGAGAAGTTCTCTGCATCAGAGTATTAGGCGGTACAAAAAAACGTTATGCTGGCATTGGCGACGTTATAGTAGTAACAGTGAAAGACGCTACCCCAGGCGGTAACGTTAAAAAAGGTGCTGTTGTTAAAGCTGTCGTAGTTCGCACTAAGAAAGAAATTCGTCGCGCTGACGGCTCATACATTCGTTTCGACGATAACGCTTGCGTGTTGTTAAACAATGCAGGTGAAATGATGGGAACTCGTATCTTTGGTCCTGTAGCCAGAGAGTTGCGTGAGAAACAATATATGAAGATCGTATCTCTTGCACCTGAGGTACTTTAATTAAAGAAAGGGACAAGTTATGAGTAAATTACATTTGAAAAAAGGCGATGATGTAGTCGTTATCGCTGGAACCCAAAAAGGAAAAAAAGGCACAGTTCTTAGCGTCAATGTTGAAAAACAAAGAGCTATTGTAGATGGTGTCAATTTAGTCTCTAAGCATGCTCGTCCAAGCACAGAGAATCCTAAAGGTGGTATCATTAAAAAAGAGGCTGGCATCCATATCTCAAACCTCATGGTTTGTGACAAAAACGGCAAGCCAGGTCGTATAGGTCGTAAAAAAGACGAAAATGGTAAATCAATCCGTTATTCTAAAAAAACAGGTGAGGAGATAAAATAATGAATTATCAACCTAAACTCAGAGAACAGTATAAGAGTGAAATCGTGCCTGCATTAATGAAGGAATTCCAATATAAGACTGTGATGCAGGTTCCACGGCTTTTGAAAATTTCACTCAATCAGGGTATCGGCGCAGCATTGACCGACAAGAAACTGATTGACCATGGTGTAGAAGAAATGTCTGCTATTACCGGACAAAAAGCCGTTCCGACAATTTCTAAATGTGACGTATCAAACTTTAAGTTACGTCGCGGAAACCCAATCGGTGTACGTGTAACATTACGCGGTGACAGAATGTACGAATTTCTCGAACGCCTTGTCGCTGTTGCTTTACCACGTGTACGCGACTTTAGAGGTATCAATGACAAAGGTTTTGACGGACGTGGAAACTACAGTTTCGGCGTTACAGAACAAATCATTTTCCCAGAAATCGATATGGATAAAGTAGCCCGTATCAATGGTATGGATATAACCTTTGTAACTTCAGCAAAAACCGACAAGGAAGCTATGGCCTTGTTGAAACAATTTGGTCTTCCATTTAAAAATCAGAAAAAACAGTAAGGTATGGCAAAAGAGTCAATGAAAGCTCGCGAGCGTAAAAGAGCACAAATGGTTGAAAAATATGCGGCAAAACGTGCTGCATTAAAGGAAGCAGGCGACTATATCGGTCTCCAAAAACTTCCTAAGAACTCTTCTCCTATTCGTCTGCATAATCGCTGTCAGCTTACCGGACGTCCAAAAGGTTATATGCGTCAGTTCGGCATTTCACGTATCAACTTCCGTGAAATGGCACTGAAAGGTTTAATTCCAGGTGTTAAAAAAGCAAGTTGGTAATTTAAAAATATTTGACAATGATTACAGATCCTATAGCAGATTTCTTGACACGCGTTCGTAATGCTGTCAATGCTAAACATAGAATAGTAGAAGTACCTGCTTCAAACGTTAAGAAAGCTATAACCCAAATTCTTTTCGAAAAAGGTTATATCCTTAACTATAAATTTGAAGAAGAAGGTCCTCAAGGCACAATTAAAATTGCTTTGAAATATCACCCTGTCACAAAACAACCAGCAATTACAACAATCACAAGAGTTTCAACTCCAGGATTGCGTAAATATGCTGATTCTGAAAACTTACCAAGAGTGATGAATGGTCTCGGTATAGCTATCATCTCTACATCACAAGGTATTATGACTGATAAGGAAGCTCGCAAACTTCATATCGGTGGAGAAGTTTTATGTTATGTAAGTTAATGAAAGGAGAATAGCAATGTCATTATCAAGAATAGGTAAGATGCCAATCGCTATCCCAGCAGGTGTCGAAGTATCAGTAAAAGATAACGTTTTTACAGCTAAAGGTAAATTAGGACAATTGTCACAAGATTTCCACGGCGACGTTAATGTAAAAATTGAAGACGGTTTTGTTATTGTTGAACCAGCTAATATTGAAAAAGCAGGTGCTAAACATGGTCTTTACCGCGCATTGTTCTTCAACATGGTTAAAGGCGTATCAGAAGGCTTTGAACTCGTACAAGAACTTGTAGGTGTTGGTTATAAAGCAGAAGCTAAAGGTCAACAATTAGAATTATCACTCGGTTTCTCACATACAATTCTCATGGTATTCCCAGAAGAAATCAAGGTAGAAACTGTAAACGAAAGAGGTAAGAACCCTATCATCAAGTTGCGTTCTTACGATAAACAGTTGCTTGGTCAAGTTGCAGCAAAGATTCGTTCATTCCGTAAACCAGAACCTTACAAGGGTAAAGGTATCAAGTTTGTAGGCGAAGTCTTGAGACGTAAACAAGGTAAAGCAGCAGGTAAATAATGTTTGAATCGATAACTGAAAAACGCAATTAAGATGGTTAAAGTTAAAAAGATAAGAAGAAGATTGAATATCAAGAGACGCGTCAGAAAAATCGTCAACGGTACTGCTGAACGTCCAAGAATGTCTGTCTTCAGAAGCAACAAACAAATTTACGTTCAATTAATCGATGATCTTGCAGGCAAGACTTTACTTGCTGCAAGTTCACGCGAGAACGGAATCGAAGAAGAAAAAATTACAAAGATTGAAAAAGCAGCTAAAGTTGGTGCTTTAATTGCTGAAAAAGCAAAAGCAGCAGGTATTGAAACAGTTGTTTTCGATCGTAACGGTTATTTGTATCATGGTAGAGTTAAGTCATTAGCAGACGGCGCTCGTAATGGTGGATTAAAATTCTAAAGCTATGTCAGAAGTCAACGTAAAAAGAGTAAAAACTTCGGAAATCGAGTTTAAAGAACGTTTGGTTAGCGTTCAACGCGTCACCAAAGTTACCAAAGGTGGACGTACATTCAGCTTTTCAGCTATTGTAGTCGTCGGCAACGAAAATGGCGTGGTAGGTTACGGACTTGGTAAAGCCAAGGAAGTTCAAGCCGCTGTTGCAAAAGGTATCGATGATGCAAAGAAAAATTTAATTAAAGTTCCAATTATCAACGGAACCCTTCCACACGAACAATATGGTAAATACTGCGGTGCATACGTTTACGTACAACCAGCTACTCCTGGTACTGGAGTTATCGCAGGTGGCGCTATGCGTGCTGTATTAGAAAGTGTAGGCGTTAAAAACGTCTTGGCTAAGTCAAAAGGTTCTTCAAATCCTCACTCAGTAGTTAAGGCTACATTCGCAGCATTGAGCCAAATGCGCGACGCTCGTATGGTAGCTGAAATGAGAGGTGTTGATATGGATGTGGTGTTTAACGGATAATCTTAAAGCAATGAAAAAAGTTAGAATTACTCAGGTTAGAAGTGGCATCGGCAGACCACAAGATCAAAAAGATACTTTAGTAGCTTTACGTCTTAGAAAGATGAACCAATCTGTAGAGGTCGATATGGAAAATCCATGTATCGCCGGTATGGTTGAAAAGGTAAAACACCTTCTCAAAATAGAAGAAATTTAATTGTTGAACTAAGAAAATAAAAAATAGTATGGATCTTAGTAATCTTAAACCAGCCAAAGGCTCAGTAAAGGCACGCAAAAGAATCGGTCGTGGTCAAGGTTCAGGTAGAGGTGGTACTTCTACACGCGGTCACAAAGGCGCAGGTTCACGTTCTGGCACCTCACACAAAATCGGTTATGAAGGCGGTCAAATGCCATTGGCACGTCTCGTCCCTAAATTCGGTTTCAAGAATATTAACCGTAAATTCTTCCGCCCAGTTAACATTGAAATCCTCCAAGATTTCGCTGATTGCGGCATAACAGAAATCACTCCTGAATTATTAAAGGACAATGGTTTTGTAGGCAAGAACGAACTCGTTAAGATTCTTGGCAATGGTGAATTAACGGCACAAATGACAGTAAAAGCTAATGCATTCTCAAAGAGCGCGGAAGCTGCTATCACAAAAGCCGGTGGAACAATTGAGATAATATAATAAATAAAACTGAAGAGATATGAAGGAGTTATTAATAGTTATTTTGGTATGTGCAGTTATAGCCGCTATTCTATGGATGAATAAACGACTCAGAGAAAACATACGAAATATCTTTAAAATTGAGGAACTCCGTAAGCGTATCACCTACACGATATTAATTGTATTAATTTATCGTTTCGGTTCTTACGTTGTTCTCCCAGGAATCGATCCTAATCAACTCGCCGAATTGCAAAACCAAAGCAGTAGAGGTCTTCTCGGTTTGTTGAATATGTTCTCAGGTGGTGCTTTCGCTAACGCTTCAGTATTCGCATTAGGTATTATGCCATATATCACAGCTTCTATCATTGTTCAGCTGTTGGGTATGGCAATACCTTATTTCCAACGTTTACAAAAAGAAGGTGAAAGCGGTCGTCGTAAAATCAATCAGATTACACGCTACTTTACAGTGATTATCGTTGGCGTTCAAGCTCCAGGTTACATCGCTAACTTGCGTGCTCAACTCCCATCAGAAGCAATCACTCCTTTCGTAGCAGGCGGCGAACCATCATGGTTCTTCTATTTATCATCAATTATAATCCTTATCGCTGGTACATTGTTCGTCATGTGGCTAGGTGAGCGTATCACTGACAAAGGTATAGGCAACGGTATTTCATTGATCATTATGATCGGTATCATCGCTCGTTTGCCTCAAGCTTTGATGGGTGAAGTCATCTCTCGTTTTTCACAAGGCTCAGGCGGTCCAATCTTCTTCTTGATAGAGATTGTTGTCCTCGTACTTGTTATCATCATGACAATAATGTTAGTACAAGGTACTCGTAAAATACCTGTACAATATGCAAAACGTGTTGTTGGCAACAAACAATATGGTGGCGTACGTCAATACATTCCTATTAAAGTGAATTCAGCTGGTGTTATGCCAATCATTTTTGCTCAAGCAATCATGTTTGTGCCTATTACAATAGCAGGTTTTTCACAAAGCGAATCAATGTCTGGCTTTATGCAAGCAATTACCAATATGAATGGTTTCTGGTATAACTTCGTATTCTTTATTCTTATCATCGCTTTCACATACTTCTACACAGCTGTTACAATCAATCCAGCACAAATGGCAGAAGATATTAAGAAAAACGGCGGCTTCATTCCAGGTGTAAAACCAGGAAAGAAAACCCAAGAATTCTTCGATGAAATCCTTTCAAGAATCACATTGCCAGGTTCTTTATTCTTAGGTATAGTAGCTATCATGCCAGCTATAGTTTCGATACTCGGTGTTAATCAACAATTCTCACAATTCTATGGTGGTACATCATTGTTGATTCTCGTCGGTGTAGTATTAGATACTTTACAACAAATAGAAAGTCATCTCTTGATGCGTCATTATGACGGTTTGACAAAGACAGGTCGTATTAAAGGACGCTCAGGAAGAATCTAAGATTTCTCGTAATGATTCATTATAGAACTGATAAAGAAATTGAGTTGCTTAGGCAAGCTGCTTTACTAGTGGGAAAGACATTAGGCGAAGTAGGAAAGCATATACGTCCGGGTATCCGTACCATTGAACTTGATAGAATCGCTGAAGAATTTATCAGAGATCATGGGGCAGTACCAGCATTCAAAGGATACGAAGGATTTCCCGGAAGTTTGTGTATCTCAGTCAACGATGCTGTTGTTCACGGTATTCCTGGAAACTATGAACTTCGTGATGGAGATTTGGTTTCAGTGGATTGTGGCACAATATTGAATGGCTACGTTGGTGACTCAGCATATACTTTTACAGTGGGAGAGGTCTCAGAAGAAATTAAACTATTCCTTCAAAGATCTAAAGAATCATTATATAAAGGTATAGAACAAGCAGTAGCCGGTAATCGCATAGGCGATATCGGTTACGCTGTTCAAAGCCATGTCGAACAATATGGTTACGGTGTTGTTAGAGAGTTAGTGGGACATGGAGTTGGCCGTAAGATGCATGAAGACCCGCAAGTTCCTAACTATGGTAAACGTGGAACAGGAACAAGGTTGGCAGAAGGCATGGTCATCGCGATAGAGCCAATGATAACTTTTGGCAAACGTGACATTATTCAAGAGAGAGATGGTTGGACAATCAAGACAAGAGATAGACAACCAGCAGCTCACTTTGAACACGATGTAGCAGTTCGTCATGGTAAGGCTGAGATTTTATCAAGTTTTGAATGGATAGAAGGAAATCAATAAAAAGAATATTATATGGCAAAACAATTGTCGATAGAACAAGACGGAACAGTTATTGAATCATTGGGTAACGCAATGTTCAGAGTGGAGTTGGAAAACGGACTTCAAATTATTGCTCATATTTCGGGTAAGATGAGAATGCACTATATCAAGATACTCCCTGGCGACAGAGTGAGACTCGAAATGTCCCCTTATGATCTGACAAAAGGACGTATAACATTCAGATATAAATAATTTTTTTTTCTAAGAAAAAATTATTATCTTTGCAGCCGCAAAAAAAATAAGTACAAATCGTGACTTTAAAGAAATAAAAGATAATAGTAATAATATGAAAGTCAGAGCATCAATCAAGAAAAGATCAGACGATTGCAAAATTGTGCGTCGTAAAGGTAAATTGTATGTAATTAACAAAAAGAACCCTAAGGAGAAACAACGTCAGGGTTAATAACAAGTAAAAGAATAAAAATTATGGCAAGAATCGCGGGTGTTGATATCCCTAACAACAAACAAGGTCAAATTTCTTTGACTTACATTTACGGTATTGGACGTTCACTTGCTAAGGAAATCCTTGCTAAGGCAG
>JAZNSO010000004.1:0-27267 GCA_045591245.1 Bacteroidales bacterium | reverse complement strand
TGTTTCTTTGCGTACTTTGCGCCTTTGCGAGAGATTAATTCTCAGATTTTCAATTTCTCAGATTTTCAGTTTCCAAAAAATCTTTTCCATTATAATATTCCACCATTCTGTATTCTATGACGTATTGAAGTCGTGAGCGCAGGCAGTCGGATTTGGCTTGTAGCAAGGTAGTTGATGCTGTCTGCAAATCTATCGCCGTCACAAGTCCTTTCTCGAATTTAGCGGCAATGCCATCGTATGCAAGTTGCGCTGCTTCTAACTTCTTCTGTCCGAGGACATATTGTTTAGCGTAGCCTTGCATCTGCTGGTACGACTGCGTCACCTCGCTCTCCACGGCGTTACGAACCGCAATCTGATCAAGCTCGGCATTACGCCATGCGTTACGAGCCACTCGCGCCGACGTCCTTCTCTCCAAACCCGAGAATATCGGAATGGAAAGTCCCACCTGAATATAAGAACCCATGTTATTCTTAAACTGATTTAAGAAAGAATCGTATGCTGCCTGATTTTCCATATTGACGAAATAACTCGTGTTATATCCGCCGTAAAGATATAAGGAAGGGAAATAATAGCCTTTGGTCCTTTGATAATTAAGTTTTGAATATGAAGTGTTTAACTCAGCCGAAACGACCTGGACATTATTATTCAAGGCATGATTCACGACTTCCTCCATCGGCGTGAGCATACTGACAAATTCAATATCAATTTCTTCAACGATTTCAAGTTCTTGGTCTTGAGGGAAGTTCATCAACTCGCGCAGACGAATCTTGGCGAGGGCGAGATTGTTCTGTTGTTCCGTAAGAAGATAATCGTAATTAGCTTCCTGCGACTCCACTTCCGCCACGTCGGCAGCACTCTTACGTCCGACCTCATAAAGTTTCTTAACTTCTTTTAACATAAGACGACTGTCTTCAAGTTGCTGCGTCGCGATTTCCGTCGTACCTATATAATATAAAACATCAACGTAAGCTTTCATCGTCTGCATCGCAATCTCGTCGCGTGAAATCTGAAGTTCGTTATATCCACGTTCGCGAGCTACTTTAGCAGCACGTAAAGTATTGATTCCTTGCAATCCCGTGAACAAAGGCATGGAACCCGATATTCCGTACGAGTTACTGAAAGTCGAGACGTTGGTATAGTTGTTAGTCTCCGGGTCGATGGAACGTCCGAAGTTACTCGCGCCCGATACGCTTGCGGATATCGACGGAAACAATGATGCTACCGAAGAATTATATTCCTGCTCAGCGTCGTCTAAATCGTTGATTTTCTTTCCTACCGAAGTAGAATGTTCCACCGCATACGCCATGCAGTCGTCCAAACTCATTGGCAGCGACTGCGCGGCAAGCGACAGTGTCAAAAAATTTGACAGTAGTATAACGAAAAAAGTTCTTTTCAGATTTGGCTGTTGGCTGTTAGCTTTTGGCTTTTGGCTATTAGCTGTTATTACGTCTCTACTTTGTAACTTAATTTCACAAGACGCATCAATGTTTGTTAATGTTTTTGGTATCATTGATACGTCTCTACTTTGTGACTTTGTGACTTTGCGACTCTGTGACATCATTATTTTAGCATTTATAATTTTCAACTTTTAATTTCTCAGATTTTCAGATTTTCAGTTTCAATTTATATTGTGCCAAAGTTATGCCAAAGTAATTAGATAATTATATATCAATAAGTTAAGAATTTAACACAAAAACAAAGTGTCAAAAAATTGGACAGTGAGTGTCAAAAAATTGGACAGTGAGTGTCAATAATCGGATAATGGGAGTAAAAAAGTACAGAAAACGATGCAAAAGTCACGGAACATCTAAATTTATGAAATCCGACTCAGTCACTTAATTTAATTTCCAATCATATATCATTTGTAAAATAAAATTTCGTAATTTTGAGGGTTTAATAAAATTGTAGAATTTTTGAAATAAAAACCTAATCATTATGGATACAAGAGTTATTGAAGAAAAATTCAAGTCATTATTTGGCGATAATTATATGGTTTATACTTCGCCTGGTCGCGTCAATCTCATAGGCGAGCATACAGATTATAACGGCGGCTTCGTTTTCCCAGGTGCGATAGACAAAGGCATCTACGCTGTTATCAATCCTAATGGAACAGATAAGGTACGTGCTTATTCCGCCGACTATAACGAACAAGTTGAATTTGGCATGAACGAAGAAGACGCTCCAAAAGAATCATGGGCTCGTTATATCTTCGGCGTCTGTCGCGAGATGAAGAAGCGTGGCTTCAAACCAAAGGGCTTCGACACAGTATTTGTCGGTGACGTGCCTCTCGGCGCTGGAATGTCATCGTCAGCAGCTTTGGAAAGTACTTTCGCCAATGCCTTAAATGAAATCTTCAACCTCAATATCGACCGCTTCGAACTTGCAAGAATAGGTCAATCAACAGAACATAATTACTGCGGCGTAAAATGTGGCATCATGGATCAGTTCGCTTCTGTCTTCGGAAAGAAAGGTCATCTGATGCGTCTCAACTGCGCCACCATGGAATTTGAATATTTCCCATTCAACCCAGAAGGTTATAAAGTCGTTCTCTTAGACACTGTCGTAAAACACGAACTCGCATCATCAGCATACAACAAACGTCGTGAGTCGTGCGAAAATGCCTGCGCTCATATCAAGGCTCGTCACCCAGAAGTGAATTTCCTCAGCGACGCTACAATGGAAATGCTTGATGAAGTCAAATCTGAGATTTCTGAAGAAGACTACAAACGTGCTGTCTATGTCATCGGTGAGAAAAAAAGAGTCCTCGATGTCTGCGACGCTTTGGAAAAAGGCGACTATGACACTGTGGGCGACAGAATGTTCGGCACTCACTACGGCATGAGCAAGGAATATGAGGTGAGCTGCGAAGAGTTAGACTTCTTGAACGACGTTGCAAAACAATGTGGCGTGACAGGCTCCCGCGTGATGGGCGGCGGCTTCGGAGGCTGCACGATAAACCTTGTGAAAGAAGAATTATACGACAACTTCATCGCTACAGCAAAGAAAGAGTATCTTGCTAAATTCAATCGCGAACCTAAGGTCTATGACGTGGTGATTTCCGACGGAGCGAGACGTATTAAATAATTCATAATTCACAATTCATAATTCATAATTGTAGAGACGCGTCAATGATGAAGTGACACCAATGAAAATAAACAATATGTCATTGACACGTCTTATGAATTGAAAGTTGAAAGTTGAAAATAATAAAGAATAAACAATTTGGACAAAGACTGTTGACCGTTGTCTGTTGTCCGTTGACAAAAAAAATAAAACAATGAAACCAACATTATTAGTATTAGCAGCTGGCATGGGTTCGCGTTATGGTGCCCTGAAGCAAATGGACGGCGTTGGTCCTAACAACGAAGCTATCTTAGATTATTCAATTTACGACGCTAAGAGAGCAGGCTTCGGTAAAGTCGTTTTCGTAATTCGTAAAGACTTCGCTGAGGCTTTCGAGAAAGTAAACAACACAGAGCGTTTCGGCATACCTGTAGAATATGTATATCAAGGATTGGAATGTCTTCCTGAAGGTTATTCAGTGCCAGAAGGCAGAGTGAAACCTTGGGGAACATGCCACGCTGTTCTCATGGCGGCCGATGTCATCAAGGAGCCTTTCGCAGTCATCAACGCCGATGACTTCTACGGCAAAGAGGCTTACGAGGTGATGGCAAAATATCTCACCGAATGTGAAGGCAAAGACGGAGTTTACAGCATGGTGGCTTATAAGTTAAGAAACACATTATCCGACTTCGGTACCGTTTCAAGAGGCGTTTGTACTCAAGACGAAAATCATTATCTCCAGACAATTGTAGAACGTACTTCCATCGCTAAGACTGAAGGCGGCGCTGCATACACAGACGAAGAAGGCTCTCACCCACTCGACCTCGAGACTTTAGTATCGATGAATTTCTTCGGCTTCACTCCTGACTTCTTCAGACATTCGACAGAAGGTTTTAAAGAGTTCTTAGACACACAGGCAAAGACTAACATCAAGGCTGAATTCTTCATTCCTTTGATGGTCAACAAGCTCATCAACAACGGCAACGCTAAGTTGAGAGTCTTGTCGAGCGACGCTGTATGGTTCGGCGTGACATATAAAGAAGACAAACCAGATGTAGTGGCTAAGATTCAAAACCTTGTTGATGAAGGAGTTTATCCTAATAAACTTTGGGAGTAGTTAACAGTTTACAATTAACAATGAATAATTGTAGAGACGTATCAATGTTTCCTGCAAACAATAACAAAGCATTGATGCGTCTAAAGTAAAAGATTAACAATTTGGACAAGACAGATGTCTGTTGTCCGTTGACAAAAATAAACAATCATGAATATTGAAAGAATAGAACATGGAACTTTGGAAGATGGCGGCGCTATCTATGTTTACAAACTCACTAATGCCAATGGTGCGAGCGTGACTTTATGTAACATCGGCGCGGGCATCGTTTCTATCGTTGTTCCAGACAAAGAAGGAAAGATGACCGACGTAGTTCTCGGTTATAAAGATTTGAAGTCATATATCGGCGACGGTCCTTGTGCTGGCAAAGTGCCTGGACGTTTCTCTAACAGAATATGCGAAGGCAAATTCAGTATCGACGGCAAAGAATATCAGTTGGTTCTCAACACCGGCGACGGCAAGCATCATCTTCACGGTGGCAACGACGGCTTCGCTAATCAGTTATGGTGCGGAGAAATCAACGATAACGGCAACGTAGAGTTCACATATTTCTCTGAAGATGGAGAATGTGGCTATCCAGGAGAATTGCTTGCCAAAGCAGAATATCACTGGAGCGACGACAACGAACTCACACTTACCTTAAGAGCCGAGACCAATGAAGCCACAGTGGTAAATCTCACCAACCACGTATATTTCAATCTTAAAGGCGAAGGCAACGGTAACATCTTAGATCATAATCTTAAGATTTATGCACAGAATTATCTTCCTGCAACAGAAGAACTGATTACCACAGGTGAAATAGCCACTGTGAAAGAAACGCCGATGGATTTCACAGAGACGAAACTCATAGGTCGCGACATCAAAGCCAACTTCCCTGCATTGGTAAACGGCAAAGGCTACGACAGCTGCTGGGTTCTCGACAATTATAATAAAGGTGTGATGAAACAAGCCGCTACCTTAAGCAACGATGCTTCAGGAATCAAAGTCGATGTCTTCACCACACAACCTGGACTTCAGATTTATACCGGCAACTGGTTAAGCGGCTGCCCAGAAGGAAAATGCGGCAAGAGCTACGAAGACTATGAAGGCGTGGCGATGGAATGTCAGGCCCTCCCCGACTCTCCTAACAAAGCCAACTTCCCAAACGCAGTGTTACGTCCAGGAGAAGAATACAAAGAAGTAATTAAATTTAAATTTTCAATATTATAAAAAGTTAAAACAATGGAAAAGAAAAAAGGTAATTTCTTAGCAATCATCGTGATGATTCTTTTGTTCGGTATGATTTCATTCGTTACCAACTTAGCATCACCGATGGGAGACATCTTAAAAAATCAATTTGACGTAGCCAACTGGATGGGTACTCTCGGTGTTTTGGCCAACTTCATCGCTTACGCTGTAATGGGTATTCCTGCTGGTAATATGTTACAAAAGTACGGTTACAAGAAAACCGCTTTAGCAGCTGTGACAGTAGGTTTCGTTGGTGTCGGAATCCAAACTATCTCTGGTACAATCGACAGCAACACTGCTTTCGGAGTTTATCTCCTCGGTGCTTTCATCGCAGGTTTCTCAATGTGTATGTTGAACATCGTTGTCAACCCAATGCTTAACAAACTCGGCGGCGGCGGTAACAGAGGTAACCAACTCGTTCAAGTCGGTGGTTCATTCAACTCATTGATGGGAACAGCATGTATCTTCTTGACAGGTGTTTTCGTACCAAGTATCGTTGACGCTAAAATCAGCCAAGTATTCCCATTGATGTTCATCGCTCTCGGCATCTTCGCCTTGGCATTCTTAGTCATCTCCTTGACAGACATACCAGAAAATCCAGCACAAAAGATAGAGACAAAAGAAAAGTCACAATACGGACCAATGTCGTTCCGTCACTTTGTTCTTGGCGCTGTAGCAATCTTCATCTATGTTGGTGTTGAAGTAGGTATTCCAAACGTATTACAAAAATGGTTACAGAATCCAGAACTCAATGTTTTGAACGTAACAGGCGTAGGCGCAGCAGAAGCTATCGCTGGTACAGTGACAGCAACATACTGGTTATTGATGCTCGTCGGTCGTTTAGCAGGTGCTGCATTAGGAGCTAAGGTCTCAGCAAAAGCAATGTTGACAGTAGCATCAGGCATAGGTTTCATTTTCGTTGTCTTGGCAATATTCTTAAACCCATCAACAGTCGTTGGTCTTCCTGTCTTCAAAGGCACAGAAGGTTTCGGTATCGCACAAGTACCAGTCAATGCAGCCTTGTTAGTATTATGCGGACTCTGCACATCAGTCATGTGGGGCGGCATCTTCAACCTCGCTGTTGAAGGTCTCGGCAAATACACCGAAAGAGCTTCAGGTATTTTCATGGCATTGGTATGCGGTGGTGGTATCTTACCATTCGTACAGAACTTAGTCGTTGACTTAAGCGGCAACTACTTAGTAAGTTACTGGGTTGTGGCAGCAGGTCTCGCATTCTTGTTGTTCTACGCTTTAGTAGGCTCAAAGAATGTCAATAAAGATATTCCAGTGGAATGATTTTAAAAATTGAAAATCTGAAAAACTGAAATAATAGAGGCGTCACAAATAAAAAAGTGGCGTCTCTATTTTTAAAATAATATAAAGATTTATAGAAACATGAAAACTGCAATCTTCGAATACGGCAAACAATCTCTCGCTGAATGGATAGATAATAATCGTGATTGCGAGAAAATGATACTTAAAGGCAAAGTATTCTGTAATTTACATGATGATAATTTTACTCGTAAGATAAAAGAAAATGTTTATAAACATTGCTGGGAAGTAAATATTGGATGGCATTCATTTGATCTGCTATTTGGGTTTGAAGAAATAGCGAAAGATTTTCGTCCTATCGAGTTCGATATATCAGAGATGCACTTAGTTGACTATTATGGAGAAATATCTGATGAATACTTATTTGAAGATGCATATGATAAACGACCATCACAGATATTTAAAATGCTTTCTAATAGGAAATATGGAACTATATTTATTTATAACGATGCTTTTTTGACAACTCCTGACAAGAAAGTTTTGGTTCATTGTGATAAGATTCAAGATACAGTAAACATACCATATGGAACTGAGACCATTGGTCGCTTAGCTTTTGCAACTATCACCAATATAGCATACAAAGTGATATTACCAGATGGAATTATAAAAATTGAAGAAGCTGCTTTTGCAAGTAGTGATGGTTTAACTAAAATTAATTTTCCAGATAGTCTTCAGATTCTTGGGGAATATTCTTTTTGGAGTACAGAATTGTGTGATGTACAACTTCCTGATAACATTGAAGAAATTCCAGAAGGATGTTTTAAATATGTTTATATAGAAAAACTACATTTACCATCTAAGTTAAAACATATAAGATGCGCTGCTTTTGTCGGTTTGTCATGCGATGAAGTAAGGTTGCCTCAAAATATAGAAACTGTTGATAGTTGGTCATTAGATGGACATTACGAAAAAATTTATATTCCTAAATCCATTAAGTTTCTGGCACACGACTTTTATTATGAAGAACAAATTGATGTTGATTACGAGGAGCGTAAACCATTGATTATTGAATATTAAAAATAACCGAACAGGTGATTATAATTCTTGTTTTGTAAATTATATATATTGACCATTGGCTCATGGATATTATAAAATTGGAGAGGATTTTCCTCTCCTTTTTTGTTTTTAATACAATACGTTTCAAAAATTGTGTCTGAAAAATCCTTAATTAGTTTCAGTGACTTTTCCTTTGTAATAAAGACTAAACGGCATAAAGGTGTAATAATCCAAAGCGGCGTTTCCTGACGCTGCTATCGTAAAAACGTCACCTGATGATGAGATACTTAGATCTCCCGTAAGAAGATATTCCACTCCAGACCAAATCATCGTTATCTCTCCGCTGTAATCGCCGTTGAGTGTAAGCGGCATGTTTCCTGTCGGGATACTTTGCTTGTTGTCTAATTCCAAAATAAGTTGCATCGCATTGGTGTTGACAATAATGTAAGTATCGTCGTTTTCGACTTTACTGTAAACAGACGTAATCGGAGAAATAGCGTTACCTAAGGTGATGACATTATCAGGTATGATAACTTCTTCGTAGTCATCGTCATTACAACTTGTGAAAAGCAAAGGTAATGACAGGATAAATAATCCAAATAATAAAAGAGTCTTTTTCATAGCATTTGTTTTTTAAATTTCGATTGAAAAACAAAGCAGAGACATAAGTGTTGGCAACGAATTGTTAAAACTTCTTTGTTATTTTATGACAACAGTCAACAGACTTTTCGGATTCTAATTATCGGTTTATAAAAAAGTGTCAGTTATTTTTTTTACCAAATCAGCCCCTTTTTGTATATTGGTTATAAATTTACTTAAGATAATAGGCTGTAAAGAATATTCTGTTTCTCAATTAATGGAAAAAGTAGGATTAAAACATCGACCTAACTTCATTGAATATCATCTTAATCCAGCAATATCAGAAGGTTATATTCGCTTACTTTATCCTGACAAACCTCGTCATCCTCGTCAAAAATATTTACTTACAATAAAAGGATTGACATTATATAATGAATTGATAAAAAATAATAACAATTAATATTTATTCCAGCTGATTTTCACGCACAGCATTTCTTACCTGTATTTATTTTTTTTAACATAACAATCCAAGTTTTTAATATCTTTGCTTAACAAAAAAGTCATGTTATGAACAATCAGCAAGCATTGGAAAAAGCAGCCGAGATTATTTCAAAGGCAAAAAAAATAGTTGCATTTACGGGAGCAGGAATCTCTGCAGAAAGCGGCATCCCGCCTTTTAGGGGCGAAAACGGAATTTGGAACAAATACGACCCCGATTCATTAGACATCGACTATTATTACGGACACACAAAAGAGTCATGGAAAGTAATCAAGGAAATATTCTTCGACTTCTTCAATAACAATGAGATAAAACCGAATCCAGGTCACGAGGTCATTGCCAAATGGGAAAAAGAAGGTAAATTGAAATGCGTAATTACTCAGAACATCGACGACCTTCATCGTATTGCAGGGAACAAAGTCGTACATGAGTTTCATGGCAATTCATCGAGATTTGTTTGCAAACAATGCGATGCCGTATATCCGTTAAAAGAAATTAACATCACAGAAGAACCTGCTTTATGTCCTAGATGCGGACATCTTTTGAAGCCAGACTTCATATTTTTCGGCGAAGGCATCCCATACGACGCTTATAAAAACTCCATTGATGCCGCCAACGATTGCGATGTTTTTATCATAATCGGAACGTCGGGCAACGTCTCGCCTGCCAACATGATTCCTGGGATGGCGAAACAAAACGGAGCTACTATCATAGAAATCAACAAAGACCGCTCACTTTATACAGACTCTATCACAGACATTTTCATTCAAGGAAAAGCAGGAGAAATCTTGCCAAAACTTTAAAATATTCAAGATAAAAGTAAACTCACATTTCAAACTCTCACTATCGCACATGAAAAATCTTCTTGTAAAAACAAAAAAAATTTTAGGAATCTCTGCATTACTGCCATTGATAACGGCTTGTAACGAAAAGTCTCAGAAACCGATGAACATTCTTTTCATAATGTCGGACGACCATTCTTATCAGACAATCAGTGCATACGACACTTCTTTCATTCATACGCCAAATCTCGACCGCATTGCTAATGAGGGTGTTCGTTTCAATAATAGTTTCGTTGCCAATTCTATCAGCGCACCTTCCCGCGCATGTCTGCTCACTGGAAAACATAGTCTTGCCAACGGTTTTACCGACAACAAATGCACTTTTGACGGAAGTCAGCAGACTTTTCCAAAATTGATTCGTGACAAATACGAAACCGCCATCATCGGGAAATGGCATCTCAATTCTGACCCGACTGGTTTTGACCATTGGGATATATTAATAGGTCAGGGAGATTATTATAATCCGACTTTTATCCGTAACGGAGAGAAGATTCAACGCGAAGGTTATGCTACAAATATCACGACAGATATTGCATTGGAATGGCTTGAAAATGAAAGAAATACCGACAAGCCATTCTGCCTGCTATTGCATCATAAAGCACCGCATCGCACATGGATGCCCGACACCTGCGATTTTAAACTATTCAAAGACAGCAACTTCCCTCTTCCTGAGACATTCTACGACGATTACGAAGGAAGACTCGCCGCACAAGAAAACAAAATGTCGATAAGCAAAGACATGGACCTCGTTTACGACTTAAAACTTGCCGACAAAGACAGTCTCATTCATGGAAATCCAAATCTCGAATATTGGGGACGTTGGATGTATAACAATATGAATCCAGAACAGAAAAAAGCTTGGGATGCTCACTATGACGTTGTTATAGAGAAGTTTAAGGAAGCGAATCTCTCAGGCAAGGAACTTGACAGATGGAAATACCAGCAATATATGCGCGATTATCTTCGCGTAATAACATCAATCGACCGTAATGTAGGACGCGTTTTGAATTATCTTGAAGATGAAGGACTTTTAGAGAACACTCTTGTCGTTTATACATCAGACCAAGGTTTTTATATGGGAGAACATGGCTGGTTCGACAAACGCTGGATGTATGAAGAATCGTTCAGGACTCCACTGTTAGTACGTTATCCTGGCGGCGTAAAAGGCGAGATTGACGAGATGGTACAAAACATCGATTATGCCCCAACATTTCTGGAATTGGCAGGTGCTGAAATACCAGACGACATTCACGGATGTTCGTTTCTACCTTTGTTAAAAGGAGAAAAATATGAACCAAACCGTGACGGAATCTATTATCATTACTACGAGTTTCCAGATGAACACCACGTCAAACCTCATCTTGGAATACGTACAGAAACTCACAAACTCATTCATTTTTATGAAGATGACATTTGGGAACTATACGACTTGCGCTACGACCACAAAGAAATTAACAATATCTACGGACAAGAAGGTACGGAAGACATAACGAATGAACTAAAGGAAAAACTTTTGAAACTTCAGGAACAATATGGGGAAATCTGAAGTTAAATATAATCGTTGCTGACATAATTTATGGGAATTACCTATTTAATGTGTAGTAAATTTTACATAAATATGAGATTTTCAAGTCCCTTTTTTCAAAATATTTCTTATCTTTGCGAGACATTGAAAACTTTTGTAACATGTTAATTTCCAAGAAAGAAAAATTTGCCATCACATTTAAAGATGACAAATATACATATGAGCAATTGCTTAGATATTCACAATGTTATGCTAACGTTTTTGCTTCCCAACCTACCTTAGAAAAAGTCTTAATTTGCGCACAGAACTCTCCAGAATGGTGTTTCGCATTTTATGGTGCAATGCGATGCAAAGCAATCGTGGTGCCATTAGACTCACAATCAACGAAAAAAGAAATTGAATATGTCATCAACGACTGCCGTCCAGATATAGTTTTCATATCTGACGACAAGAAAGACATATTCACAGACATGAATCTTTATGGAGCACGTCTGATGACAAAAGACGACGTCGTTCTTTCCGACGATAAAAGCATTCCTACAACAGACATCCCGATGGGAGAAATGGACGACACCATGCTCATCAACTACACTTCTGGCACTACAGGTTCACCCAAAGGCGTGATGCTTACATTTAGAAACGTCATGTTCAACATTGATGCAGTAAGCAAGCAAGTCCCTATTTTCCAAGAAGATAGCAATGTAATGGTATTACTTCCTTTGCATCACATTCTTCCTCTCCTGGGCAGCCTCGTCGCTCCTTTATATATGGGCGGCACACTACACATTGCGGAGGCAATGAATGCAGAATCTATCATCAAAACACTTAACGCAGGACAAGTAAGCATCATAATCGGCGTTCCTCGTCTCTACGATATGCTTGTCAAAGGCGTGATGAATAAGATAAACGCTTCATTTGTAACACGTTTTCTGTACAAGATAACAAAACTTATCGGCAGCGATGCTGTTTCAAGAACTATATTCAGCAGTGTTCATAAGAAATTCGGCGGACACCTTAAATACCTTGTCAGCGGTGGCGCAGCACTTTCTGTTGAGACTGCTACAATATTGAAAACCTTAGGTTTATATGTACTTGAGGGGTATGGAATGACAGAGACTGCTCCTATGATTTCTTTTACCCGCCCTGGAAAAAGAAAGGTTGGATATGCAGGTGAATTGCTGCCAAACATCGAAGTCAAAATCGCTGAAAACGGCGAGATTTGCGTCAAAGGCGATAACGTGATGAAAGGATATTACAAACGTGAGGAAGAGACTGCACAAATAATAAAAGACGGTTGGCTGCACACTGGCGATATGGGAATTCTGGACAAATACGGACTCAAAATCACAGGTCGTATCAAGGAAATCATAGTCACTTCTAACGGCAAGAATATCAATCCCGAATTACTCGAAAAAGAATTTCTGGCAAACAGCAGTTACGTTCAAGAAATAGGTATTTTCCTAAGCAATGACGCCCTTCACGCCGCAGTGCGTCCTCAAATGGTGGCAATCAGACAGAAATCTTTGGAAGAAATGGATTCTCTCATCAAAGAAGAAGTCGCCCGATTCAATGCGGAACAGCCTCAATACAAACGTATTAAACAATATCACATAATGTCGGAAGAACTTCCAAAGACACGCCTCGGAAAAACACAAAGATTTATTCTTCCACACATTATTGACAAACCGAAAACAAATATCGAACAAGAGTCGTTGGAAGGCAAGAGTGAAATCTACAAAATGCTGAAGAAATTCATTGAAGATGAAACCAATAAGATTGCAAATGAAAACGACCATTTCGAAATCGACTTATCGTTAGATTCATTGGGCAAGGTTTCTTTGCTTGCTTATATAGAAAACACTTTCGGCATCAATCTCAACGAAGAACAGATTGAAAACCTGAACACTCTGGCAAAACTCACCGATTATATCGAAAATAACGAGCATTCATTCAACACAACGACCATCACCTGGAAAGACATTCTTGCAAGTAAAGTTGATGTCAAGTTAGAAAAACCAGGTATAACTCAATGGTGCACATACACTTTCACAAAAGTATTATTCTCTATCTGTTATCGTTTCAGATTTAAAGGAAACAAAAAACTTCCTAAGAGCCCATGCATCATAGTTGCTAACCATCGTTGCGCAATAGACGGATTCTTAATTACTTATAACTTCTCCCGCAAAGACAATAAAGACATCTTCTTCTTCGCTAAAGAAAAACACTGGAGATCGAAAATCGCACAATTCTTTGCAAGAAAAAATAATATCATCTTAATGGATATTAACAAAAACGTTCGTCAGTCATTGCAAGAAATGTACGCCGTCTTGGAAAAAGGCAAGAACATTGTCATTTTCCCAGAAGGCACACGCTCTAAGGACAATAAGATGAAAAAGTTCAAAGACACATTCGCAATTTTAAGCAAGGAACTAAACATACCTATCGTTCCTATTGCCATTGCAGGTTCAGAATCAGCTTGTTATGGAAGCAGCATAATTCCTAAATTCCGTAAGAAAATTGACATAGAAGTTTTAGACCCTATTATGCCAGATTCAAATCAAAGTGTTGAAAGTCTGCGTGACAAAGTCGCGAAAAAAATAGAAAAATGTCTGTCTTAAACAGCTTATTTTCATAACAATACATAAAAAAAGGACCTTCGCGAAGGTCCTTTTCTGCTATTAAAATCAAAAATATACATTATGGTCTTAATCCAGAGCCGCCTTGTAACGTGATTGTTTCACCTGTGAGATATGATGCGTCGTCAGAAGCAAGAAAAACGCATACTCTACCAATATCTTGCATTGGGTCTGCAAAACGTCCCAATGGAATGCCTTGAATCGTCTTTTCAAATAATTCAGGATAATTTTCCTTCCATTCCGATAGACTTTCCGTCATGGCTAGCGGAGCTATCATATTGACTCTCACACCGTCAGGTCCCCATTCAGTAGCAGCAACTCTTGAAAGTCCTCGAATGCCTTCTTTGGCAGCACCATAGGAACTTTGTCCTGGTTTTCCATACATTCCTGCACCTGAAGCAAAATTTATCACAGAACCTTTACTCTCTTTCAAATATGGGAATGCTTCTCGCATATAAAAGAATGTTGCATAAAGTCCGGAATATATCGCAAGATCAAAATCTTCTTTCGTATGTTCAATCAACGACAAGCCTGATTTAGACGCTTGAGCGTTGTTAATCAACGTATTAATCTTACCAAAAGTAGCAACTGTCTTCGCTATCACCTCTTTGATTTTCTCTTCATCTGCACCATCAGCTACCAAAGCTAAAACCTTGACACCATATTCTTTTTCAAGTTTCGCTTTCGCCTCTAACAATCTATTCTCATTTCTTCCAGTGATAACTAAATTAGAACCTTCTTTTGCAAATGCAGACGCAACTCCAAATCCTATCCCCTTGCCTGCTCCTGTTATTATCGTTACATTATCTTTTAATCTTTTCATTGTATTATTTTTTCGTTCATTCATTAACAATGCAAAGATAATATAGTTCGACTATATAAATCAAATTGATTATATAGATAAGCATATCGATTATTTAGATATTATTTTCTTTAAGTAAAGACAAGAAAATGAGAAATTTTAATCTAACTTGTTATAATTCAATACAGTTTCCATGGGATAATTAGTAGTCATTACTTTTATCAGAAAATCTTTTCCTTTAAACGAATCTGGTATTTCACATTTAATAACGCCGCTAACGTTTGTCATGACTCTTCCAATTTCTACAGATTTTTTAAAATCATCATTAAAAGAAATTTTAACAATAACTTCATTTGAAGGAAGATTCAGATTTGGTGGTGACATTGTCCCATTTATAACATATTCTATTTCAACAATATTACTCAAACAAAATTCCTCATTTATAAATTTAGCTTCCAACTTCGGATTATAAATCAGATATAAGTCATCGACAAGCATCTCATCTCCAGCATCGCCCTCACCTGCATTTCTGTTTGTGGTGAACGAGGTGAGAATGTAACGAGGTTCTTTACACAAATGTGAATAATCTTTAAAAGGAAGACTCAGTCGCTTCCATTCCGTAGATGGGAACTCATATTCAACCTGAGCACAAAGCATATCATAAGGTTCCCAGCCACCGGTAAGACATACAAAATCAGCGTCACCATGAACGTAACTCATTATCCTTCCGTAAGATTTCTCATCTTTAGTCCTTAGACGAACCCAAACAGTAAGCGAATCTGGTATTCTGTTTATCTCAGTGCAAAACTCCGAATCACGTTGAGTATAGTTATTATTTTTCTTTCCAGCAGGAAACATACTTCCTGCGTTTAGACGTCCGTTCGTAACATTTCCGTTAGCAGTAATTCCAACTATCGACCTTGAAAAAATACGTGCCGAATATTCCCCCTTACCTCCTGGACGCGTCTCAGTATGTCGTTCTACTTGTTGCATCAGCAGATGATGAAACGGACCTGTTGAAGTCTTGAAAGAATGCCAACTGTCAGGCTCCTCATTTTTGGTATCGACATTATTCCATTTCTCGAAATCATAATTCGGAATCTGAATATAATCATCACTTTGCGCCCTCAAATCAGAGACGACAAAGAGAAATAATAATATAACAAGAAGCCTCTTCATATAATTGCAAAGATAAAATTTTCTCCGCATATCTTTCATATATTTTTTAACATAACCTTTACTTCATTTCTTTGTTTGATGTAGAAAAACGAAGTTATGAAAAAAAGTCAACAAGTCAACGATACGACAAGTCAACGAGCAAATATCAATTGTACATTGTCAATTGTAAATTGTAAGTTATTTAGCCTTTTGTCTTTAGCCATTATACTATTGTCTCCTACAAGCATCTTCGCTCAGAAAGATATTGAGTTGGATATTGATGTTCCTGAGAAATGGCAAATCGACTCTATATATCTGACTAACAACATCACGCATTATGATTGGTGGAGCAGATTCAACGACCCGATGTTGGATTCTCTGATAAATGTCGCCTTGACTAACAATCACAATCTGCAATCTATAGAGGCAGCGTTAGATAAATCGGAATTAGTGTATCAGCAGTCGAAGTCAAATTTTTATCCGAGCTTAAGTCTTGATGCTCAGTATAATTTAAGTGAAAGCAGCTTAAATTATTACGAAGAGACGAGCAGCGACGCAAATCGTACTAACGGTTATCTCAACGCAGGACTTAACGCCTCATGGGAGATTGACGTCTTCGGCAAGAACAGAAATAACGTTAAGTCAAACAGAAGCACATACTTAGCGAATGAGGCTAATTATCAAAACGCAATTATGAACCTCTGCGCTCAAGTCGCTACTACATATTTCAACTTACGCTCTTATCAACAGCAGTTAATAGTTGCCAATCAGAATATTGAGTCGGAGAAAAATATCTTAAACATCACCATCGCACGTTACGAATCTGGATTAGGAACGCAACTTGATGTCTCGCAGGCTAAATCGGTTTATTATAACACTCTCGCCACGATTCCTCGTTTAGATGCTTATATAACACAATGTGTCAATCAGTTAGCAATATTATTAGGAACATATCCATCTACATTAAAAAACAGTTTCGATGATGCAAGCGAGCTTCCTAGCATACGACATATCGTCAATGTTGGAATTCCTGCCGATGTGATAAGAAACCGTCCCGATGTGCGTCAGGCTGAATATCTAATTGAATCGCAGGCGGCTCTCATCGGCGCGGCAAAAGCTGATTATTACCCGAAATTCACTATCAACGGTAGCTTCGGATTTCTCTCTCACGACATCGACAAATTCCTTGATAATGAAAGTCGTATGTTTAGCTTCACTCCCACATTGACATGGAATCTCTTCTCAGGATTACAGACTCGCAAAAATGTTAAGATAGCAGAGATAGCACTTACAGAAAGCATCGACAATTATAACAATGTGATTCTTAACGCCATTCAGGAAGTTGAGACTGAGATGAGCAATTACGCCAACGCATTAAAGACTATCGAGATGGGACAGCAAGTCGTGGAGCAAGGCAACAAGACTTTGGAATTATCAATAGACTTATACAAGAGAGGACTCGGCACCTTCACCAATGTCCTCGACGCTCAGCGTACCGTTCTCTCCGACCAGAACTATTTGGTAAGCGCGTGGAACTCAGCCTTATTATCGTTAGTGAGATTATACACAGCATTAGGAGGAAATTGGGAATGATTATTTTCTCAATTATGTTAAAATTTCTTGAAGATACGATTTTATTTGTTATCTTTGTAGGAAATTTCTAACTATTCTAACTTTTATGCAAGAAAAAGACGGTAAATACATCTTCGGAGTGGCGAAGGTAGGCGATAAGGGACAGATAGTCATCCCTCGCGATGCACGTATAAAATATGGCATAAAGCCAGGTGATCCGCTGCTAATACTTGGCGATCAAAATGGTATGGCTTTGGTCAAGACAGAGATATTCGAGGATCTTGTCGGGCAGGTAATGGAGGGTCTAACAAAATGAGAAAGCATTGGATTGATAATCTGCGTTGGGTAACAGTTCTATTGGTGCTTTTTTATCACGTCATATATTTCTTTAACAACAAGGGTGTGTTCGGAGGAATCGGCGGTTTTTGTGATGGTCCACAATATCAAGATGTAGTGATGTATATTCTATACCCATGGTTCATGCCACTGATGTTCATCCTTGCAGGAATCAGCTCACGTTACGCATTAGAAAATCATTCTGGAAAAGAGTGGTTCATTTCTCGAACAAGAAAACTTTTAGTACCTTCAACCATAGGACTTTTCTTCTTAAGTGCCGTCATAGGATGGATTAACACCATGACTTCACCTGCTGCCGACAGCATCGCTGCACTTCCTGTTCCAGTGAAATATGTAATCTGGTCTATCAGCGGCATTGGTCCTTTGTGGTTCATTCAGGATTTATGGCTACTTTCTCTTATTCTGCTTGTTATCAGAAAGATTGATGCAAGAGACAAACTCCTGACTTTATGCGGAAAAACAGGTATCGTTACAGTGGTACTTATGGGCGTGCTGTTTTGGTTAGGACATCAGACTATTATCATGGAACCAGATCCAGCTAGCACCGACGGACTCATTAATCTTTATAAACCTATCTTTTATCTGATTCCTTTTCTCTTGGGATATTTCGTATTCTCTCACGACAGGGTACAGGAAACCGTAGGACGTGCGTGGATACCTCTCATGATATGTGCGGCAGTATCTGGCATTACATTGATTATAAGAGGATTTGGACAGGATAACACCTCGCCACAATATCTCAGTTCGCCTTTAAACAACATCTACGGATGGCTCATGTGCCTTGCGATGATGGGATGGTTTATAACTTCATTCAACAAAACCAATACATTTGCTTCATATATGACACGCTCAAGTTATGGCATCTACATTGTACATTATCTGATAATTGCAGTCGTAGGATATATGTTGAAAGTCAGAACACAGATGCCTCCGACTTGCATTTATATAATTCTGACAATTGCTGTTTTCACAATCTCTCCACTACTTTATGAAGTACTTAAAAGGATTCCGTTCATAAGATGGTGCGTCTTAGGAGAGAAGAGATAATCATTTCTCTGTAAATGCCTTAGGCAAGTATCTGTTTCTATTTGATACTTTTGCGGTCGAAATATTTCGACAGCAAAATCTGCTATTGAATGATTTAAAAAAAATATCAACATTCAAGAAGTTATTGATTTACAGTATTAATTATTACATATATCCTCCCACAGATTAGAACTAGTCCTTATCTTTCAATTTATTTTTATGTTTTATCTCTATTGACTTTATGCTTTCTGCTGTCGGTAAATCTTCAGGCATTGTTCCTCCTAAATCTTCAATTGTCTGACGTACTTTCTTTCCAACGTCATAATGAGTTTGATTTGCATTAGTTTATTGTATTCTTTCATCTGCTGTACTTCCGCTATTCGTGTCTGAATTGCAAAATACGTCTGAGCCTGAGCTACAATCGGCTTGTTTGGATCTGCATTTTGAACAGTGAGGTAACAAGCGTAACGAGATAAACGTACTGATTCAACAGTTCTTACAGCACCTGATCCAATAGTAACCATATCGGTGACATCAACGAAATGGTCTCTAACCGAAACATTACTATTATTACAAGACTCTTTGGCTTTATTAAGAACCAGCAGAAAATTACGATAATCTTTATATTCTAAAATTCTTGCCAAATCTCTCGACGACCAATATTCAATACCATTGTCATAAGAATATATAATTAACTTATATTAATAAATAATCCTGCGCAAAATCCTTTTGAAATCGAATTTTACACAGGAAAAGATATAGAAAAATATATTTCTATAATGTAGATTGAGAAAAATCCAATTCGTAAATAATTTTGTCTTCTTTATTTTTGCAAAACTTTCCGATACATATTAATTCTGATATATCTTCTGTCCAAAAACTTATTTCAATACAAGATAATGTAGATATTTGAATTTCCTCTTTCAGTTTTTCTGATTCTTTATAACAAAGAGATTTTAAATACTCAAAATTATCTGATACATTTCCGCATTTTACAGATAACGATTGGTTGTTTTCATTTTTCTTCATAACTTGTATATTTTATAAATCTTCTCCATTTGCTTGATTATATACATTGTCATAATACATCGCAATATAATATTTACCGTAAGACTCTGATATAATAAACCAAACTGTTTTTTTTGTACACATATCAAGCAAATCTAACATATAAGTTAATGCCATTTGTGAAGCTTCTTCTTCTATTTCTTCAGTTGGATTTTCCAATTCTTCTTCCGTGTATTTCTCTAATAGTTTTGATTTATATTCATTAATAATTTTTGTAGAATCTACGACATCAGCAGCAGGTAATTGATAAAATACAGCCTCATATCTTTTATTTTTGACCAACATCTCATAAGAAATATCTTCATCATATGGAATTGTCTGATCTTCATCTAATGAGGTGTACTTGGGATTATTTTCAAATTGACTACAGAGTTTGTTAAATCTTATTTTTATTGCAGTTTCATCTATAGGTATTTGATCTGCAATCATTATACGATACACTTTATTATTGTTAGTAACAACATGAACATTTACATCTGTGCCATTAAATTCTCCTTCTAAAATATCTCTGTCAAAAGATGAACTAACAAAACCTTTCGCCTTAAGTTTAGTAATCATCTCCTGTTTGTATCCATCAACTGGAATACCTAAAAATTGCGTAACATCTTTCTGTGCAAACAATATTATTGAATTGAATAGCACAATAACAGCTAATAAAAATTTCTTCATTTGACTTATCGTTTGCCCCCTCAGTTCCAAAAGAGATTGTTTTAATTTTTAATTAAACTTAAAAAAGAAACGTGGAACTGTATGTTTACATCTCTATGTGAAGGTGCTAGGAAAAACCTTTGTGTACTGATGTATTTATAACAGCGCCACGCTATAAGCATGGAGACAATTATATCACCTCTTGTACACAGTGTTTAAGTTTCCTAGGCTTTTCACATACAAGAAGAAGACATAACGCTTCTTATTATTCAATATGTAGCGGAAAGAGTCGCCTCAATCCAAACGCAAATGTAGGAAATAATTTAAAACAATATCATTGTTCCCTGAATTATTTTTATTAGAAGTAAAAATCAATAAGTTACTTAAAATTACTCAAATTTTATTAAAACTAAATATTTATTAAGAAAAATCATCTTTATCCGATAAAAAATCAAAGATAATTAGAAATATTGAATTTTTCTTCTTGTATAAATAATGTTGTTCAATATTATTTATATACCTTTGCAATGTTTGATGATATAAACTCAAACATAACAAAACCCAAATTTATAATTTATGAAATCTGTATCAAATCACAATGGAGACATTATTGTCCATCAATCTACTTCAAGGATTAAGATTCAAGACTCTGAAATAACAATCATATCACGTAATGAAGATGATTTTATTTCTTTGACAGACATGGCACGCAGTCAGTTACAAGAACATATCATTTTCAGATGGTTAAGTCTAAAAAGCACAATTGAATATCTTGGAGAGTGGGAAATGCTATACAACTCCAATTTTAATTGTACCGAATTCGATACAATTAGAAATAATGCAGGAAGCAACAACTATGTTTTATCAGTCAAAACATGGATTGAGAAAACCAATGCCATCGGTATATTTTCAAAAGCAGGCCGATACGGAGGAACGTATGCACACAGAGACATCGCTTATCATTTCGGCATGTGGATTAGTCCTATGTTTCAGTTATTGCAATTCAACAAATGCAGATATTAATGTTAAAGAATAAAAATGATAGTTAAACTTTAAGGGGACTTCTATAGATTGCCTTGCGAGTGATTTATGATTTTATCTTTGAGAAGATTTTTGTTTTTCTCGAAATAACATAGTGATATTTAATTTAAAATTACCATTACATCACGAATCTAAAGTCAGTGACGTTCTCATGCCGCCTCGACTAAATAGCGTTAAGAAATTATGATGATGAAGCGTTAAGAACAAAAAGCTGTCTGAGCGAAGCGAGTTCTTTTTGTTTAGCTTAAGAATCATAATTTTAGCGGATTTAGTCGCAGCGGTGAGCTTTTCTGTTTCTCTTTTTGCGGCAAAAAAGAGAAAAATTATATTATGGTAACTTTATAAACTCCACGTTGTTTCGTTTCAAAACAAGCCCTTCATATATTTTATATAATCTTTGGTAACGGAAAGAGTCACTTCAATTCAGATGCTAAAGTAGAAAATAATTTTAATAATATTTATAAATTACTTCAAAAGTTAAAAAATGTTAAAATTGTAGAACCGAAAATTTTTCTTCATACATTTGCATCATGAGAACGCCAAAATTTATACTTGCATGGAAAATAAAATAGAAGATCTTAGCTTAATCCATAGTTCAGATGAATCATCAAGTTACAGAACTATTGAGCAGATGATTCTCAACATTAGAGGCTATCAAGTAATGCTTGACAGAGATTTAGCATCACTCTATGGTGTTGAGACAAAAGTTCTAAACCAAGCCGTAAAACGTAACATCGAAAGATTTCCTGACGATTTTAGATTTCAACTTACAAAAGAGGAATGTCTAAGGTCACAAATTGTGACCTTTAAATATCTTCCTTACGCTTTTACAGAAAACGGTATCGCAATGCTCAGCAGTGTACTCCGTTCACGTACGGCAATAGAAATGAATATCCGCATAATGAGAGCGTTCACATCTATACGACATATTATCACCAATAATGAAATCATTTTTCAAAGAATTGCTAATATAGAATATCATCAAATAGAAATCGACAAACGCATAGATGAAGTCTTCGAGAAAATAAAATCGAATCAACCTCAACAAGGAATATTCTTTGAAGGACAAATCTTCGACGCATATCATTTCGTTTCAGGTCTGATAAGAAAAGCAAATAAAACAATAATTCTTATAGATAATTATGTAGATGATAGTGTATTAACATTGCTTGACAAGCGTAATGATAATGTTTCTGCAACAATATATACTCCAAAAATTTCCGAGCAGCTAAAACTTGACATCAAGCGACATAATAAACGATACCCTGAGATTATAGTGAAATGTTTTGACAAATCACATGATAGATTCTTGATAATAGACGATGAACTATACCATATCGGAGCTTCAATAAAGGATTTAGGTAAGAAATGGTTCGCATTCACACTGATGAAAGATATTTCTCCATACGATATTTTACAAAAAATGTAATACCATAAATCATGGCTGATTTGAAACATAGTCGAAATAATAATATTTTCTGTTTCTCTTTTTGCGGTAAAAAAGAGAAAAATTAACATAACCTTTACTTCATTTCTTTGTTTGATGTTAAAAAAAGACAATGGTAGAGACGCATCAATGTTACCTGCAAAACAAAAAAAACATTGATACGTCTAAAAACCACGGACAATTATTGACATTAAATCTATAATATATGAAAACATCTAAATTTATATTATTATCAATCACGACTTTAAGTATGATGTTTCTTCTAAGTTGTGGTAATGGAAAAGATAAAAAGTCGCAGGTCGCTTCTGTTCCGAAAGTCGATGTAGCAAAGCCTTACGTAATGCCAATCGTTTTACACAAAGATTATCCGGGCTATCTACAGGCGAGTAACATCATCAATGTGGTCGGACGCGTAAGTGGTTATGTCACAAAGCAGAACTTCAGCTCTGGACAATATGTCAATGCTGGCGACTTGCTTTACATCATAGATCCTTTAGTTTATGAAAACGAGGTAAATCAGGCGAAGGCTAACCTTCATTCTGCGGAAGCGAGTTTAGATTATTACGAGAACAACTACAACAGGATGTTGGAAGCTTCTAAGAGCGACGCTATCAGTCAGATTGACTTGATACAAGCAGAGACTAACGTCCGTACCGCACAGGCTAATGTCGAGAGTGCGAAAGCCGCATTGAAGACGGCGGAAAAGACTTTAAGTTATTGTTACATAAAGGCTCCCATCTCAGGTAACGTTTCTACGAGCGGCGCCAGTGAAGGCGAATATGTCGATGGCTCTATATCGCCTGTTTTATTAACGACGATTTACAATAACGATCCGATGTTCGCTTATTTCAACATAGAAGATAATCAATATCTTACGATGAAAGTCACAAGTAGAAATTGGGATTCGTCATTACCGAAAAAAGTATATATAAATATGCAGGAAGATATGTTTCCGCAGATCGAGGCGACACCTAATTATATATCACCATACGTTAATCTAAAGACGGGAACTTTGATGTTAAGAGCTGTTTTCGACAACAAAGACACTGATTTAAAAAGCGGTATGTATTGCACCGTTTCCTTGCCTTACGGAGAGGAAGACGCCGCGATTCTGATTCCTGACGCTTCCTCCGGCACTGACCAATCTGGAAGATATATTTACGTAGTGAATAACGATAACATCGTATCTTACAGACATATAGAAGTCGGCGAGATTATCAACGACAGTCTCATCCACGTCACTGCAGGATTGTCGCCTGACGAGAGATTTGTTACAAAAGCCTTGTTGAAAGTCAGGGCGGGAATGAAAGTCGAACCTATAAATCAATGATGCCATGTTTACGAAATTCTTTATCGACAGACCGATATTTTCCACCGTCATCGCCATCGTCATCGTCATTGCCGGATTAGTGACATTAAGGACCTTACCTGTAGCGCAATATCCCGACATCACGCCTCCAACTGTCATGGTATCAGCGTATTATCCTGGAGCAAGTGCTGAGTCAGTAGCGCAGACCGTCGGCGTTCCTATCGAGCAACAGGTCAACGGTGTGGAAAATATGATGTATATGAGTTCTTCATCTTCCAGCGACGGTGAATATTCATTGACAGTGACTTTCGAGTTGGGAACCGACATCGATGAAGCTGCAGTCATGGTGCAGAACAGAGTCAATCTTGCGGAAGCAAATCTTCCTTCTTCAGTGAAACAACAAGGCGTAAGCGTATTGAAACGAAGTCCAAACCAACTGATGTTCATAGTTTTGGACAGCGATTTAGAACAATATGACGGCTTATTTCTCGCCAACTATGCCAACATCAATATCGTCAATGAATTGGCACGTCTCAAAGGTGTCGGCGACGTTCACGTTTTCGGAGCTTCCGACTACGCCATGCGAGTCTGGCTCGACCCAGAGATAATGAGAATCAGAGACATCACTCCCGATGAGGTACTTTCCATGATTAAAGCGCAGAACATGGAAGTCTCTGCCGGTGCCGTCGGCGCTCCTCCTACATCAAGCGACATGGCATTCCAATATAGTATCAGCACCAAAGGAAGATTAGTCGATGTATCTGAGTTCGGAAATATCATCATACGTACTTTGGATAATGGTGAATATCTGCGACTTAAAGACATCGCTAGAATTGAATTAGGTTCGCAATCTTATTCCGTCACGACGACTATGAAAGGTGAAGAAATCGCTGCTATCGGCATAAACCAGATGCCAGGATCTAACGCTTTGGATGTCGCAAAAGAAGTGAAAGCAAAAGTCAAAGAGCTGCAACAGTTTCTTCCTGAAGGCATCAATATGGAAATCGTGATGGATAACACAAAATACGTCACCGCTTCTATTGATGAAGTTTTAGTCACGATAGCAGAAACGACATTACTCGTTATCTTGGTGATGTTCTTGTTCTTACAAAACTTCCGTGCCGTCATAATTCCCGCATTGACGATACCGATTTCATTATTAGGAACATTCGCCGTGATGCGACTTCTCGGATTCTCCATAAATTTATTAACATTATTCGGATTGGTATTGGCAATCGCGATTGTCGTTGACGACGCCATCGTCGTGGTTGAAAACGCCTCGCGACTGATAGAGATGAAGAAACGAAAATATATCAATTCTGACAAATCAGAAATGGAAATCCGTAGAGAAGCCGTGACGGAAGCCATGAAAGAGATACAAGGTCCAGTTATAAGTATCGTTTTGGTATTGTTAGCAGTATTCATTCCGACAGCATTCATAGGAGGAATCACGGGAGAACTATACAAACAATTCGCACTCACAATCGCCACTGCCACAGTGATTTCCGGAATAATATCCTTAGTATTCACACCAGCGATGTGCGTACTTTTCCTCAAAGAAGAGAAATGGAGTCTCAAATGGTTCAACAAATTCTACGACAAGACATTAGGACTTTACATCAGAATAGTGAAATCGTTTTTAAGAAAACCGGCGATTGCATTGACATCATTCGTAATCATCTCAGCCATAACGATGTACATCTTCATAAAATTACCTAATGAATTCTTACCAGAAGAAGACTTAGGATATTTCTTGGTGACGGTACAACTGCCTAATTCCGCAAGTTTAGAAAGAACGGAGAAAGTCACGGAAGAACTTTCAAAAAGATTAGACAAATATCCTGAGATTGATACATATTTGGTTATCAACGGATTTTCGTTTGTAAAAGGCGGCAATAGTTCCAACGAAGCAAGTTTGTTCGTGATGCTCAAAGACTGGGACGAACGTAAAGGCAAAGGCGAATCCGCGATGGCATTGATTGACAAGATAAATATGGAAACTAATAATATTGAAGAAGCTAACATCTACGCCGTCAATCCGCCTTCCATCCCAGGATTAGGAACTTCTGGAGGATTGGCATTCGTACTCGAAGACCGTAACAACTTAGGAACGACAGAGTTAGAAAACGCCGTCGCGACATTGATGGACAACTATCACAAAGAACCTGCGTTGATGTATCTGCAAAATCAGTTTCAAGGCAACAGTCCGCAATATTTCTTAAACATCAACCGTGACAAAATCGGAATGATGGGATTGCAAGTAAATCAAGTCTTTGACGCATTATCGTCGTATATGGGATCCACTTTTGCCAACGACTTCGTGAAGTTCAATAATATTTATCAAGTCATCATACAAGCCAATCCCGGTAACAGAAACGTTATCAGCGACATTTTGAAGTTAAGCGTAGAAAATCCTAATGGCGAAATGGTTCCGTTCTCGGCATTTTGCAATATCGAGGAAAAGATGGGACAGACGCAGATAAACCGTTACAACCTCTACCCTGCCGCAAATATTATGGCAGTAGCGAATGAAGGTTACAGCAGTTCTGAGGCGATGACAGCTTTAGAAAATCTCACCGAAGACAAGTTAGGAAACAATTTCGGTTATGAATGGACATCAGTCGCCTATCAAGAAAAACTATCAAGTTCAAGTGTGACAATGATTTTCGTCCTTGCGATAATATTGGTAATCTTAGTTTTAGCTGCGATGTACGAAAGCTGGACAAATCCTTTCGCCGTAATATTAAGCGTGCCCTTAGCCTTGTTAGGAGTCATTGCAGGATGTATTGTAATGTCGTTACCGATAAGTATTTACTCGCAAATCGGCATCATATTATTGATTGCTTTATCGGCGAAGAATGCCATTTTGATTGTAGAGTTCGCCGTTGAATACAGAGCTAAAGGCATGAGTATCAAAGACGCTGCCATTGAAGCGGGACGCGTAAGGTTGAGACCTATCTTGATGACATCCTTAGCTTTTGTGCTCGGCGTGATGCCGTTGATGTTTGCGAGTGGTGCCGGCGCCG
>JAZNSO010000003.1:0-7948 GCA_045591245.1 Bacteroidales bacterium | reverse complement strand
TTTTGATATGAATAATAATATTGTCGGGAGAATCCAAGAATGTAATATTTTAAAGAGTTGTTATGAGTCTGACAAAGCGGAACTCGTAGCGGTTTATGGAAGAAGACGTATAGGAAAGACATTTTTGGTTAAGAACTACTTCAAGGATAAGTTCGATTTTTATATTACAGGAATCTATCAGGGGTCAAAGAAAGAACAGTTAGGATTTTTCAACAGACAATTATGTGAATATTCAAAGATGCTTTATCCCAAAGTTGACGATTGGTTTGATGCGTTTGAACAGTTGAAGCATTACATCTCAACACTGAAAAAAGAAAAGATAGTCGTCTTTATAGATGAGTTCCCATGGTTAGATAGTCCAAAATCACGTTTCCTAAAATCTTTTGAGTTGTTTTGGAATAGTTGGGCTTCTGACAGACCCCAGATAAAATTGATCGTATGCGGTTCTGCAACAACATGGATGATGTCGCATCTGTTAGGAGATAAAGGCGGACTTCATAATCGTGTTACAAGAAGAATAAAACTAGCGCCATTTACGTTAGGCGAGACGGAATTGTTTTTAAAGAAACAAGGTATTGTATGGAATCGTTATCAGATTGCAGAGGCATATATGACTTTGGGAGGTACGCCATATTATCTTCAAATGCTTCAGAAGCAGTATAGTCTCGCTCAGAATATAGACCATCTTTTCTTTTCCGAAAACGCTGAACTGAGAGATGAATATACATTTTTGTTTCGTTCTCTTTTCAATGATTCCGCAATATATCGTAATGTTGTTGAATTGTTAAGTAAAAAGGCAAAGGGAATGACTCGTGCAGAGATGATGAGCTGTTTGAAATTATCTGACGGAGGTAATTTTACTAATGTGCTTGAGAATCTGTGTAACTGTGATTTCATTCGCAGATATTCAGCTTTTGGTAAAAAAGAAAGAGATGTCTTATATCAACTTACTGACTTATATACACTTTTCTATCTGAAATTTGTAAAAGACAATAATGGCAGAGACGAACATTTCTGGACCAACATGATAGATTCTTCAGAAAGAAGAGCATGGTGCGGATATTCTTTTGAGCAGTTATGTCTTCATCATATTCCTCAGATTAAAAACAAACTTGGTATCAGCGGAATTCAAAGTGATATATGTTCATGGAGTACGCAAGCTACAGATGAGCATAGAGGAGGACAAATCGACTTAATCATTGACAGGAAAGATCAAATTATTAATCTATGTGAGATGAAGTTTTCTGTCAGTGAGTTTGAGATAAGCAAGAAATATGATGAAGAGATGCGAGAACGCAGAGAGTTATTTCGTAATATTTCGAAGACAAGAAAGGCTTTACATCTCACTATGATAACGACTTACGGACTGAAACAGAACACATATTCAGGCATGATACAAAATGAAGTCGTTTTAGATGATATGTTTTAGAAAGATGTCATATTCTAAAATTTGAACAAAGTCTGTATCCCGTTGTCTTTAGTCAGTAGTCATAAAATAATAAATCATGAATACCATTGAATCCATAAATAGCATCGTCTCGCACCAAAGAGATTTCTTTTTGACAAACGAAACCAAGTCAATCGACTTCAGATTGAAACAGCTGAAGAAATTGAAGCAAGTCGTTATGAAATATCAAGATGAGCTTTATGATGCTTTGTGGAAAGATCTGCATAAATGTAAGGAAGAGGCTTTCCTGACGGAAATCACGATTGTGTTAAATGAGATTAACGATCATATAAAAAATATTAAGAAATGGGCGAGACCTGAGAAAGTGAAGACTCCCGTTTATCTCATGCCGTCGAAGAGTTATGTGACGTATGAGCCTTTTGGCGTAGCGTTGATTATCGCGCCTTGGAACTATCCTTTCAACCTGATGTTCACTCCTTTGGTCGGGGCAATCTCTTCTGGTTGCTGCGCTGTCTTAAAGCCTTCGCCTTATTCTCAAAACACTTCGGATGTGATGCAGAAAATGATAGACGAGACCTTCGATAAGAATTATATCACGATGGTTCAAGGACATAGAGACGTGAATCAGGCTTTGTTGGCACAGAAGTTCGATTTCATTTTTTATACGGGAAGTCCGGATATGGGCAGAGTTGTGATGGAGGCTGCCTCGAAAAATCTCACGCCATTAGTTTTGGAACTCGGAGGTAAGAGTCCGTGTATCGTCGATAAAAACGCGAACATAGATTTTGCGGCGAGAAGAATAGTCTGGGGTAAGACGATAAACGCGGGTCAGACCTGTGTCGCTCCCGATTATCTCATGGTGCATCAAGATGTTAAAGACGAATTGGTTAAGAAGATGATTTATTATGTCGAGAAATTCTATGGTGCCGACATGCAGAAAAGTCATTGTTTCTGTAGGATTATCAGCGACAAAGCATATAACAGGTTGGTCTCTTATCTCGATGAAGGAAAAATCATCTACGGCGGAAAATGCGACAAAGATGAAAGATATATTCAGTTTACACTTTTAGAAATAAGCCAACATTCTCATGTAGAGACACACGGACGTGTGTCTGACAACCACGTCAATGTAATGAAAACAGAAATATTCGGACCTATACTTCTGGTCATAGAATTTGATAATATTAATAAGGTGTCGGAATTTATTGCCAATCGTCCGAAACCTTTGGCTTTATATTATTTCGGTGATGATGAAGGCGCTGAAGATATTTTGCGAACAACGACATCAGGAGGAGTTTGTCTGAACGACACAATCTTACATGTTGCCAACGAGCATCTGCCTTTCGGCGGAGTAGGGGAGAGCGGCATGGGAAAATATCACTCCAAGGAAAGTTTCTTGGCGTTCAGCAACAAAAGAGCCGTCTTGAAATCATCAAATCGAATCGACTTCATGATGAAATATCCGCCTTACGATAAGTTGGAAATGATAAAGAAGTTGATGTGAGAAGATCAATTTTCTTTTAGTTTTTAATTTCGTTTTGTCAGCTAAGGAATCGTCGAAACGACTCCCAGCTTCTGACATCGAATTTTCATTTATACATTAACTACTTTTACAACGAGACCTCTTTGTTTCGCTTTTTTAATAGTGTCTAAAGTCCCTCTCGATGACGGTGTTACGAAAGCGAGAACGTAATCGGCATTTTGAACGATGAGCGTGTTTCTTTGAAGAGGTGCGCCTCTACCATAACGTTCGTAATCTGGAAGAAATTCCATCAGCGGAATTTTGTTCAAGGCGGCGAATTTCCTTGCAAGGGTGTCGGCACCTTTCGCACCGCCAGAGACAATCAAATCAATCTTTTTGCTTTTCTGAATCTTCGCGACCTCAGTACATACAAGGTCGTAGTTCTCGAACTCGCGAGAACCAACAATAGCTAATCTCATAACTTATAATTTTTTAAATAATTTGCAACTCAAAGAACTGGATTGCAAAAATCAAAACTGCTTCGGCAAAATTTAGGTGTATGTTAAAAAATATTCATATATGCCACTTTTTTGCCGAAATAAAATCTATATTTGTATTATGAAGAATTATTTTAAATCATACGTCTGGCTTATCGAAACTCTATTAAGTCGTGGTCCGCAAACGTTAAAAGAGATTAAGAGTCTCTGGTTGTGTAGTTCCGTCAATGAAAACGGGAAAGAACTTGCGACAAGAACGTTTACGAACCATGTGAATGCAATTGCGGATATTTTCGGGATTGATATAGTATGCGACAGACGATACAATACTTATTACATCGAGAATATGGAAGATATTGGTGGCAATAAGATTGGAGAATGGATGCTTGATGCTTTGTGCCTCAATAGTCTTTTGAATGAGAGCGCTTCGCTTCGTGGCAGAGTCATCTTTGAGAACGTCCCTTCTGGTCGTATGTTTCTTGCAACGATAATTAGAGCAATACGCGACAGTAAGAAATTGGAGATTCGTTACAAAAGTTACAGAAAGTCGGAAGAAGAAAAGTTTATTGTAGATCCATATTTTCTGAAGGAATTTAAACGACGTTGGTATCTCTATGGTTACAAAGGCGATTCCGACGGTCCGCATATGTTTGCCTTAGACCGTATGATTAAGGTTGACGATCTCACGGAAGATTTTACGATGCCGAAAGAGTTTGTTACAGAGGATTATCTTGCTGGAGTTTATGGCGCGCGAATCTATCCTGATATGAAGAAAGAAGCGGTTCGCCTCAAGGTTTATGGAATGCAAGTGCAGTATTTCCGCTCGCTGCCTTTGCATTCAAGTCAGAAGGAAGTTGAAACTCACGACGATTACAGCGTTTTCTCGTATTTCCTGACGACTGACTACGACTTGAAACAAGATATACTTTCTTTCGGAGATAAGGTCGAGGTCTTGGAGCCGAAGGAATTGAGGGATGAGATGAAAGAAATGATAAAATCATTAATAATAATGTATAAATAACTATGGCACAAATTGGATATGGATATGGCAGTGAGTTCCATCTTCTAAGATTTATGGGACGTCACAGAAAAAAACTTGAAGAAATTATTTCAAAAGAAATTAATGAAAGTGGTATTTTTGATTGGAAAGATTTTGAATATAGTAGTCCAAATGTAAATATTACCGGTGATTCGGAACTAAAGGGTCTTTCATTTCTTAAAGATAATCCTAATTATAATGAAGTATATGCAGAATATTCAAAATATGGTATAAACAACAAAGATACTTGGCAGAATTGGGATGCTGTATTTACATTGAATGGTGTTATATATCTTGTAGAAGCAAAAGCACATGCGGGTGAAATTACTGGTAATAATGTGAATGGTGGACAATCGTATAATGCGATTTTGAAGTTTATGGAAGAAATGTTACCACAACTACCTGTGTCTGAAAAGTGGATGAGATGTTATTATCAATTAGCAAATAGGTTGGCAACTACTGCTTTGCTTCAAAAGCATGAAGTTAAAGCAAAAACAATGTGTATTTATTTCGTAAATGGATATAATAAAAGAATAGAGGAAAAACGAAAACTTGTAGAAGTGGAAAATAAAAATACTTCTGAAGAAGATTTTAAGAAAGCCATTAAAGAAGAGTTTAATTACCTTGGAATTGATTATAAGGATATTTCAGATTTATTAGCACCTCCTATATTCATCGATGCAGAATATGATTATTCAAAATAATAAAAATATCTTCGCTTTTTCCGACACTCATGGTCGCCATCGTGATTTGAGAGTGCCGGAGAAAACCGATATATTGATATGTGCTGGCGATGCTGTGGAAGATAATCTGCTTGGCGATGAATATGCCGACTTTATAGAGTGGTTTTCTTCTTTTCCTGCCAAATGGAAACTCTTTGTTCCTGGCAATCACGAACTATCTTTTGAACTCGGTCAATCGGAAAAAATTGAAAAAGCAATGTCTGAAAAAGGTATACAAGTTTTGCAAAACGCTGTTTACGATTGCGACGGCGTGATAATTGGTTCGATAGATGCTGATTCGTCAATTGCCGACGAGAATATTCCTACCGATCTGGATATTCTGGTTACGCATTATCCTCCTTACGGAATTTTGGATGATGATATGGGAAGTACAGAGATCTTGAATTTTGTCATGAAATCGCAACCGTCATTACATCTGTTTGGACATATTCATTCTGCCAAAGGTCAAAAATATCAATTCGGTAAGACATTATGCATTAATATAGTAACGTAGGGACGTATCGCATACGTCCCTGCTTTTTTCCATATATTTTATTTTTCGTCAATCCATTTTTTGATAGATTCTTCCGTAGCTCCGTTGAGGAGTTTCGCTTCAACCCAGTCGATTTCAGGATATGCGGCTTTGAACTCTTTGAGAGCCTTTTCGGGAGTGCTGCCACCCGATGTCGCAAACATCACGACTTTCTTTCCTTCAAATCCATATTCTTCAACAAACGAATTTATAATGGTAGGAGCGGTGTACCACCAAATCGGGAAACCGATGTAGATGACATCATAGTCATCGTGATTTTTCAAGTCTTTGATGAAAGCAGGACGGAATGAGCGGTCGTTCATCTCAACGCTGCTCCGTGAAGTCTTGTCTGTCCAGTCAAGGTCGGCTTGCGAATAAGGCACTTCAGGTCTGATTTCAAAAATGTCGGCACCTGTGATGTCGGCAATCTGCTTCGCTACGGCTTCAGTGTTGCCCGTGGCGGAAAAATAAGTCACTAACGTTTTCATGTTCTTGTCGTTTTGAGCGCAGCTTGTCAATGTTGTTAATATCGCTGCAAAGATTAATATTCTTTTCATAAAACAAAAGTGTTTAATAAATTCTTCATTGAAAGTACAAATATAATTTTTTATTGTTATAAATAAAAAAACTAATCGATTATTTCTCCACACTCCACATTTTCCCTCCTCATTTTCTCAAAAATAACCAGAAAAAAATTGTTATATAAATGTTTATTCCTATATTTGAATCCAAAAATTTTACCATTTACAAAGCTCAATGAAAAATAACATCTTAGATAATATCATAACACAAACGTTGAAGAATAGAATCTCCTTTTGGTATAAGTTGATAATATTCCTTATTTCTGCTCTCAATATAGCGGCTTGTGTGATAGACTATGGCTTCGTGCTTAACGACAAGGAACAGAATGTAATATTAAATATTTACAATGTCGCGTGGTGGTGCTATTTCATTACGTTTTTAGTCCGCATTGTCTTTCAGTGGAAAATGATAAATCGTAAGACAATATCACTCACGACAATTACCGGCTTACTTTTGTTGTTCTCTGCATTACCTAAGTTCATTCCAATAACAGAAGCGAGTGCTCTTTATAATATATGGCAGTTTTTCAGTAACAAACATTTCATCATATTGACATTACTGCTCTTCGCGGCTTTAGAGGTGTCGAGCGGTATCATCAATTTCATAAATAAAAAGACCAATCCAGCTTTGCTGATGACAGTATGCTTCGCAATCATAATATTATTCGGTGCCTTATTACTACTGCTTCCGCGTTCTACTCAAGAGCATATCGTGCTCCCTGTTGCTGATGCCATCTTCATATCCACCAGCGCGGTCTGCGTCACAGGACTTTCCACAGTCGATATTGCCCAGACATTCACCTACGAAGGACAAATTGTCATCGCGCTTCTCATACAGATTGGAGGTCTCGGCATCATGACGATAACAAGTTTCTTCGCCATCTTCTTTATGGGTGGCACAGGACTCTTCAACCAATTTGCTCTACGCGACATGATCGGCAGCGAGACATTCAGCTCTCTCATCTCTACCTTATTATATATATTAGGTTTCACTTTCATCATTGAAGCCATCGGAGCGTTTTTTATATGGCTCAGCATACATGGCACCATGAACATGAATCTGCATCAAGAGATCTTCTTCTCCATCTTCCACTCCATATCTGCTTTCTGTAACGCAGGCTTCTCCACCTTGAGTGGTAACCTCGGTAACCCGACCATAATGTATAACCATAATGCCTTCTATATCATTATATCAACCTTGATAGTACTCGGCGGCTTAGGTTTTCCTATCTTAATGAATTTTAAGAAAATGCTTTCGTATAAGTCAGGAAAGTTTTTTGACAAGATTTTTAGAAGAAAGAAACAGAGACCGTTCTACTCACATATCGCTAATATCAATACGAAGATTGTTCTGAGTATGACAGCAATCTTAATCGTGGTGGGAACCATAATCATCGCTATCAGCGAATGGAACAGAGCATTTGCTGGTATGCCGTTTTTTGATAAGATCGTACAGTCTCTCTTCAACGCCATAGCTCCAAGGACAGCAGGATTTAACAGCATCGACCTGACTCAGTTCTCGTTGATAACGATAATATTCTACTCGTTTCTGATGTGGATAGGTGGAGGCTCGCAATCAACAGCTGGCGGTATAAAAGTAAACACCTTCGCAGTGGCAATGGGGAATTTCTTCTCTGTGATAAAAGGTCAGAAAGACGTACGTCTCTTTAACAGAGAGATAGAAAGCGACTCTATTCGCAGAGCTTC
>JAZNSO010000002.1:0-45790 GCA_045591245.1 Bacteroidales bacterium | reverse complement strand
TCTGCTTGAGATCGTGGAAGAAGGTCAGCCTTACGAGGAATATATCATGACGCATAACAAACCCTTTGATGAGCTTAGAGTTACCATCATCACTTTGTCGGGTGCTGTCATCTATGATAATGTTTTATTGATAGATTCTCTTGACAATCATCGTGAGAGACCAGAAATTGTTCAGGCTTTGAAAAATGGTTCTGGCTATCATATCGGGCGACAGTCGGCGAGCGACGGACGCGAGTATTTCTATTCAGCGACGAAAGGAGAGCGTGTCGTGGTGCGTACTGCCATCCCATATTCGTCATCGTTAGACGAACTCTTGAAAGCAGACTGGAATTTTCTCATAGTGATGATTTCCATCAGTGTCGTGATGAGTGTGATAGCGTTTTTTATTACCCGTAGACTCGGTGAGAATATTGAACGTATCAAGCATTATGAGGCAGAACAAGAGAAAGACCTTCTTAAGCGACAGCTTACCAATAATATAAACCATGAGCTGAAGACTCCCGTCGCGTCGATACAGGTATGTCTCGAGACATTGTTGTCGGGTATCAATCTCAGTGAAGATAAGAAAATGGAACTTATAGAGAGATGTTACGCTAACAATGAACGTCTGCGCCGACTTCTTAACGATGTGTCGCTCATCACGAGGATGGAAGACGGCAGCGCGCTTATCAGTAAGGAGAGAATCGTCGTCAATGATATTGTTAAGGAGGTTGCCGATGAGTTGGAGATCATGCCTAAGGAAGAACGATTGAATTTACATACAGATTTCGATGAGCAGGTCGTGATGGAGGGAAATATCTCGCTGATAGGATCCATATTCCGTAACCTTACGGAGAACGCCATTGCATATTCTGAAGGCAGAAACATTTATATATCGTTGCTCGAGAATAACGATGAAGAATGTCGCATCAGTTTTGAAGACGACGGCAAGGGCGTTCAGGAGGAACAGCTGCCTCGACTCTTCGAACGCTTCTATCGTGTTGACAAAGGACGCTCTCGACAGAAAGGCGGCACAGGCTTAGGACTTGCCATAGTGAAACACGCCGTTCAGTTTCACGGTGGTACGATAAAGGTTAGCATCCGTCCCAACGGAGGTTTACGCTTCGAGTTTTCCTTGAAGAAGTAAGGAATTTTAAAAAAACTTTTTTCTTACATTAAATATAATTCGATTTTTTCCCTATCTTTGTTCCCGAACTCAAATGGTGGTGTCCGGTATGCCGTTAGGCTGCCGTGTCTGAGATTATACACATTGCACCAGTACAGATAATGCTGACGCTGGAAGTTTTGGAGTCCTTCATGGTACCATGCCGTACCACTATTTTGAGAAAGGTAAAACTAAAAAATAGTGGTATGAATCAATCGAAATCTTATCCAAAAGTACTATCTATCGCTGGCTCAGATTCTTCTGGCGGCGCTGGCATACAAGCCGACCTCAAGACTTTCTCGGCTCTCGGTGTCTATGGCGCGACGGCGATAACTGCAATCACGGCACAAAATACACAAGGCGTTAACTCTCAATTTGCCCTCGAGCCTCAGATGGTCTATGATCAGATTGCAGCAGTGATGGACGACATTGAACCTTCCGTAGTAAAAATCGGGATGCTGTCGAATGCGGCAATCGTAGAGGCTGTGGCAAAGGCACTCCATGATTATAAACCTTCTTTCATCATCTTCGACCCAGTCATAGTGTCGAGCACAGGACATCGTCTTCTCTCCATCGAAGCTCAAGAGACTATAAAAGAAAAACTTATCCCGATAGCAGACTTGCTGACTCCTAACATCCCTGAGATGAAAGCTCTGACTGACTCTCCACTCTCATCACTCGAAGAGAAAAAAGAAGCGGCACAACAGCTTTTCAAGCTCGGAGCGAAAGCCATTCTTCTCAAAGGAGGCCACGAAGATGGCGAGGTGAAGACGGATGTCTTGTTTGTGAGTCAACAGACAACAGACAACGGACAACAGACTTTGTCGATGTTCACTTCAGAGACGGTTGTTACCAAGAACACTCATGGTACGGGTTGTACTCTTTCTTCGGCGATAGCGGCATTCATAGCGAGAGGTCTTTCTTTGGAAGATGCTATTTCAGAAGCTAAGAATTATGTGACGGAAGCCATTCGCGCTGGAGCTGATATTAATATAGGTAAGGGAATAGGTCCAATGAATCATGCTTTCAACCCTCAAAAAATGATAGTGCTATGAAATTAAGAAATGTAAGTCTCCAGTTTATAACACATTATACCGAGCGATATTCCTACATCGACTCGGCTCGTATCGCGCTAGAAGGCGGCTGCCGTTGGATTCAGTTACGAATGAAAGATGCAGATGAAACTTTGTTAGAAGAGACGGCTCTCATAGTGCAGAAGATGTGCAAAGAATACGACGCGACATTCATCATCGACGATAACGTTCATCTTTGTAAGAAGATAAAAGCCGACGGCGTGCATCTCGGTAAGAACGATATGCCTATTGCGGAAGCGAGAAAGATTCTCGGCGATGATTTCATTATCGGCGCGACGGTAAATACCTTTGATGATGTATTATTATGTCAACAGTCAACAGTCAACGGACAACAGACTTTGTCCCCGTTCCCGTCCCCAGCACCCGTTCCTAATTATTTTGGTTGTGGTCCTTTTCGTTTTACATCTACGAAGAAAAACCTCGCTCCGATATTAGGGTTAGGTGGTTATCGTGAGATCATGAAAAAGATGAAGGAAAACAATATCGACATTCCGCTTGTCGCGATAGGAGGCATCACCAAAGACGACGTGCCGGAGTTGATGAAGACTGGCATCGACGGAATTGCTATCAGCGGCAGCGTTTTGAGAGCGGAAAACCCAGTTGAAACAATGTACAATGTACAATTCATAATTCATAATTCATAATTATTAATTTGAGCCCTGTAGGGGCGAAAGACAATAGGGATGGTATGGAGTGAAACGTAACGCCTGCCGAGGAGAGAATGATGAACAACAGATTTAACATATGTTTGCAGATGATATTTTATAATAGTAGCCTCTATGCGTTAGGGATTGAAGCGGCATCCTTTTGTAGCGAAGCGGAAAAAGATATAGCGGAAAGCCCGACGGCTTGCCGGAACGCCCAAAGGCAATTTACAATTCATAATTCATAATGCATAATGCATAATTTTTAAGTGAGCCCTGTAAGGGCGAAAGACAATAAGCTGGTGTGGAGTAAAGCGGAACGCCTGTAATGATGAAGTAAAAACAGTCAATAGTAAAAAATAAAACTATGAATTCAAATATTAAAATATCATATCCGGGTTCGGAGAAGGTGTATATGCAAGGCACTATATATCCGGATGTTAAAGTCGGGATGCGTCTCGTCAGACAGATGCCGACAGTAGTGATGAAAGGCGATGAGAGGATAGAGATGCCGAATCCTTCCATTTATATTTATGACACTTCAGGACCTTATAGCGATGAGAATGTCAGCATCGACTTAGAGAAAGGACTGCCGCGGCTGAGAGAGGCGTGGATTAGAGCGCGTGCTGAGAAAGACGCTGATAATATAGGTCAGATGTATTACGCCAAGAAAGGCATCATCACTCCAGAGATGGAATATGTCGCTATCCGAGAGAATATGAATTGCAAGGAGTTAGGTATTGAAAGTCATATCACTCCGGAGTTTGTGCGTCGTGAAGTGGCAGAAGGTCGTGCCGTCATTCCAGCTAATGTAAACCACCCGGAGTCGGAGCCGATGATAATAGGACGTAATTTCTTGGTGAAGATAAACACCAATATCGGTAACTCTGCCACTACATCTAGTATTGAGGAAGAGGTGGAGAAGGCGGTGTGGAGCTGCAAGTGGGGCGGCGACACTCTCATGGATTTATCGACAGGCAACAACATACACGAGACGCGTGAATGGATCTTGCGTAACTGTCCCGTCCCTGTTGGCACCGTGCCAATGTATCAGGCGATGGAGAAGGTGAACGGCAAGGCGGAAGACCTCAGCTGGGAGCTGTTCAGAGACGTCTTGATAGAACAATGTGAGCAAGGTGTCGATTATTTCACCATACATTGTGGGATACGTCTGAAGAACGTAAACCTCGCGGCGGAGCGGCTGACGGGCATGGTAAGTCGTGGAGGAAGCATCATCTCGAAGTGGTGCCAGATACATCAGAAGGAGAGTTTCTTATATGAACATTTTGACGACATCTGCGATATTCTCGCGAAGTATGACGTCGCTGTCTCCTTAGGCGACGGCTTACGTCCAGGCAGTATCTACGATGCCAACGACAAAGCGCAATTCGCGGAGTTAGACACCATGGGCGAACTCGTTGAGAGAGCGTGGGCTAAGAATGTGCAGGCTTTCATCGAAGGACCGGGACATGTGCCGATGCATAAGATCAAAGAAAACATGGAACGTCAGATAGAGAAATGTCATAACGCACCATTCTACACCTTAGGACCTTTGGTGACAGACATAGCACCAGGCTACGACCACATCACCTCCGCCATCGGTGCGGCGCAGATAGCGTGGTACGGAACCGCGATGTTGTGTTATGTGACGCCTAAGGAACATCTCGCGTTGCCTAATAAAGACGATGTGCGTGACGGTGTGATAGCGTTTAAGTTGGCGGCACATGCGGCAGACCTCGCGAAACAACATCCTGGAGCTATGATACGCGACAACGCATTGAGTAAGGCTCGTTATGAATTCAGATGGAAAGACCAATTCAATCTCAGCTTAGACCCTGAGAAAGCATTGGAATATTATAAGACAGCAAATCATGTGGGCGGAAAATATTGCACCATGTGCGGACCTAATTTCTGCGCCATGAGAATCAGCCAGACGATTTGTGACAATTAACAATGTAGAGTCGTATCAATGATACCGATAAAATATAAACAAACATTGATGCGTCTCAGGAATGATAAATAAAATTAACAATTGAATGGCCAATAGCCAAAAGCTAACAGCCAATAGTAAAAAAATTATAATTATGATCGAAAAAAAAGTATCACAGGGAATTATCAGTACCTATTTCAGTAAGTTAGAAAAGAATTTAGATTTGGATGTCGCTATTGTCGGTGGCGGACCTTCTGGCATTGTAGCGGCTTATTATCTCGCCAAAGCCGGCTTGAAAGTAGCGCAGTTTGACAGGAAATTATCACCTGGCGGCGGCATGTGGGGAGGCGCTATGATGTTCAACCAGATTGTGGTGCAGGAAGAAGCGCTCCACATCATCAAGGAGTTCGACATCAATTACGAGAAATACGACGACAATCTCTACGTCATGGATTCGGTGGAGAGCACCTCGGCTCTTCTTTACAAAGCTGTTCATGCCGGAGCAACGATTTTCAACTGTTATTCCGTTGAAGACGTCATCTTTAAGAACGATGTCGTGAGTGGCGTCGTCGTCAATTGGACACCTGTCTTGCGAGAAGGCATGCACGTCGATCCGTTGAATATCATGGCGAGATGCGTCATCGACGGCACGGGTCACGACAGCGAGATGTGTAGGACGGTAGCTCGCAAGAACGGCATTCGTCTCGCCACCGACACCGGCGATGTCATCGGAGAACGTTCTTTAGATGTCGTCTCAGGAGAAGAGGAAGTCGTCAACGGAACAAAAGAAATCTACCCAGGACTTTATGTCTGCGGCATGGCTGCTTCGGCAGTGAGCGGCACACCACGCATGGGACCTATCTTCGGCGGAATGCTTCTCTCTGGAAAGAAAGTGGCGGAGATGATAATTGATAAATTGACAATTAATAGTTGACAATTAACAATTAACAATTGATAAAAGCCATGTAAGGGCGAAAGATTATAGGCAGGTGTGTAGTGCTAAACACGAAACGCCTGCTTATTGATAGCAGTGTCTTTGAAATCATAATTATAATTATGGACAAAGTCTGTTGACTGTTGTATGTTGACCGTTGTTTAAAAAATATGAGATTAATCGCGATAACAAAACCTGATTTTTACGATGGCGAGGCTGCTTTCATCAAGAGGTTGTTTGAGAGCGGCTTCGACATTGTCCATCTTCGCAAGCCATGTAAGGACGTGGCTCGCCGCGTCCATATCGACTGCATATGTAATATTTTAAACGAATTATCATCGGAAGAAAGAAGTAAAATCGTCGTCCACGATTATCATGAATTATATTATGAATTTTCGTTGAAAGGTATTCATATAAATAAAAACATTGTAAAATATCCAGAAGATTATCAAGGATTTAAGACGCGTTCTTGTCATTCGTTAGAAGAGGTGAAACTGTATAAAGACGATTTCGACTATGTGTTTCTAAGTCCTATTTTCGACAGCATTTCAAAGCAAGGATATAAGTCGGCGTTCACGCAAGATGAGTTGAGAAATGCCTCGCAAAAAGGCATCATCGATGAGAAAGTCGTTGCCTTGGGAGGCGTCACATACGACAGGATTTCTTTATTGAAAGATTTAGGTTTCGGTGGCGCCGCCATGATGGGAGGGGCTTTTATAAGTTGAAAATTGAAAGTTGAAAATTGATAATTTGAGAATCTGAGAAATTGAAAACCTGAGAAATTGATATGAAGTGTTGTCATAATGAAGTGGATTTATAGAAGTCTCATCAAAATAATTCGTATATTTGTTAACTCAAATTTAAAACTATCATTATGAAAAAAGTCTGCTTTAAATTATTATTGTTTTCTTTGTTTTTTACTCTGATCTCATGTGAAAATAACAAGAAAGTTGATGTTCCTACAACGTCGCAGGAAGCCTTGGAAGCATTGATAGAAGGCAACAAACGTTATGTTGAAGGCTCGATGATTCATCCTAACTGTGATATGAAAAGGGTTAAAGAGACAGCACCTCATCAGGAGCCTTTTGCGGCTGTCGTCGGCTGCTCCGATTCGAGAGTTCCGGTAGAAATAGTTTTCGATCAGGGCGTGGGTGATATTTTCGTGATACGAACTGCAGGTAATAATATTGATGGTAAGATGATTATGGGTAGCATTGAATATGCCGTCGATCATCTTGGCGTCAAGGTGCTCTTGGTGCTTGGCCATGGCTCCTGCGGCGGCGTCACTTCCGCTATCACCGGTGGCGCACATCATGGCGAGATAGGGAAGTTGTTGCATTGTATTCAAGAAGATATACCGGAATATATCGGCAAGACAGAACTTTTGGATGAGGCTATCAGACATCATGCCGACGTTCAGATTGAAGAAATTCTAAGCAACGAATTGATAAAGGAAAAAGTCGATGATGGTGAGCTTATTGTGAAAGCTGCATATTACAATATAAATACAGGTGTGGTTGAGATACAGTGATTTCCATAAATTACACATTATGCATAATGAATTATGAATTCTGAATTATGAATTATGAATTGTGAATTATGAATTAATGTGGGCGTACCGGCTATCGCCGTCGGGCTTTCCGCTATATCTTTTTCCGCTCCGCTCCAAAAGGATGCCGCTCCAATCCCTAACGCATTTGGGATACGAAAAAAAATTTAACTGCTCATAAATAAACAAAATGCCAAGTCTTGTCCCGATATTGACAATAACAGGTTCTGACGGTGCTGGAGTCGTTGGAATACAAGCTGATATAAGAACGATATCCGCTCTCGGCGGTTATGCCCTGACGGCGATAACATCGGTGACGACGCATGATGAGAATGGCGCTACTTCCATAAATGACATTACGCCCGAGATGATAATAGGACAGGTAAGGGCTGTCGTGAAAGAATGGCACCCGAAGGTTACGAAAATAGGTCTCGTCCGTGATGTTACAGCAATAAAGATGCTGAAGAAAGAGATTGTCGCCTCGCAGAAAATAGTGTTAGTACCGGGAATATTTTCTTCCGATGGCAGTCAGATAATTCCCGATGCGGCTGTCTCTGCCATTAAAAAGCATCTCGTTCCTATGGCGACGTTGCTGATATTACGTTGTAACGAAGCGGAAAAGATGCTCACAATGAAGATTAAGACCGACGACGATATGATAAAGGCGGCTCGTGCCTTCGTCGATATGGGTACGGAATCTGTGCTGCTGCGCGCGTCAAAACATTCCGAAGGACTGCTGACGGCTTTGCTTTATGAGAATGAGAATTGTCATTTCTTCACCTCTCACAACACCGAGGGCTGGCAGCGTCATGGTGTCGGCGGCGCGCTTTCCTCTGCTATAGCGACTCGTCTCGCTTTCGGCGACGACATCACAACGGCTTTGGAAAAGGCTCACGATTATATGCACAAACAGGTGGTCTATGCTGTGAAAGAAATAATACAACATTCGAGAAAGACTGTCATCTACAACAAGCTTATGTCGCTCGTTGCTCAATATTATAATAAATCGCATGATGTTAGTTTTTATGCCGATAAGTTGTGCATATCAACACGTTATCTGTCAAAAGTAACTAATGATGTTGTCGGTGCAAGTCCGAAACAGATTATCTCCGATTATGTGATGAAGGAAGCAAAAATACTTTTAGAATCAACGAATTTTAACATACAGGAAATCTCCAATCGTCTCGGATTTTCATCGCAGTCGAGGTTCTCTTCTTTCTTTATGAAGTATGAAAGATGTACGCCATCTGATTTTCGCATGAGATGAATTTATTATTATCGGAATAATATTTCACAATATCAGAACATAATTTTCTTTCGTTTTTTGATAATATCTTTCTTTGCATCGTTTTAAATTTTATAAATGATGAAAGAAATAAATCGTGATTTAGCCGTATTATTAAAAGGCGGTGTTATTATGGATGTTACTAATCCGGAGCAGGCTCGTATTGCTGAGGCTGCTGGTGCTAAGGCTGTTATGGCTTTGGAGAGAGTCCCTGCCGATATCAGAGTTGCAGGTGGCGTCTCGCGTATGAGCGATCCTAAGATGATTCAGGAGATACAAAAAAGCGTTAACATTCCTGTTATGGCGAAATGTCGTATCGGCCATTTTGTTGAAGCTCAGATTTTGGAAGCTATCGGGATAGATTATATTGATGAGAGCGAGGTTCTTTCGCCTGCCGACGATGTTTATCATGTTGACAAACGTCAGTTTAAGACGCCATTCGTGTGTGGGGCGAGAGATTTAGGCGAGGCTTTGCGTCGTATCAGCGAAGGCGCCATGATGATCAGGACAAAAGGCGAGGCTGGCACTGGCGACATCGTTCAGGCTGTACGTCACATACGTATGATGCAGAGCGAGATAAGAAGAGTCGTCTCTCTTAACATCGACGAATTGTATGAAGCCGCCAAAGAGTTGAGAGTTCCTTTTGAGTTGATACAGTATGTGCATGACAACGGCAAGTTACCTGTGCCGAACTTTGCTGCTGGAGGTGTCGCCACTCCTGCCGATGCAGCTTTGATGATGCAGTTAGGAGCCGAAGGCGTGTTTGTGGGAAGCGGCATCTTCAAGAGTGGCGACCCGATGAAAAGAGCCAAGGCGATAGTCAATTCTGTTGCCAACTACAACAATCCGAGTATCTTGGCGGAACTCAGCGAAGACCTCGGCGAAGCCATGGTAGGAATCAACGAGAACGAAATCAAAATCCTGATGGCGGAGAGAGGAAAATAAAAAACATTGACGATTATCATTTGTATGGACGTGGCTTGCCGCGTCCATTTATTTTTTTCTCTCGTCAAGGCGCAGAGTGAATTTCAAAATGTTTGTTTTTATATAATTGTAAATTGTACATTGTCAATTAAAAAAGCACCCAGCTGGGAACTTGAGTGCTTTTCGTCATTTGAGAAAATTGAAATGTATAACCAAAACCGTATATAATACAATCGGGAATAAGATTTTGTTCAAAAAATCTATGAGAAAAAATAATTCTCTTAAAACATATTAACAAGTTCTATGACTATTATCGTAGAGATAAGAGAACTAATGAGGTAACAGTATATCGTAAAAATAATTCCTGAGCTTTAATGATTTAGGGTGTTTCAAAATGTTTGTTTTTTATGTGCAGCGTGAAAATTCTGCATCAATAACATAGATGTTTCCGCTATCGCTTTTTAGCACATTTCGAGATTGTAAATCTGATATGGTAATTTCATCATTTGTGTAGGTGGTTTTGTTAATTTTTTTGAATCCTAAGGAAATCATATAATCCTCAATTTCTTCTGGCGTTGCTATAGATGGATTTTTTATCGCTCTTTGTCTTAAAATTGGATATGTACTTCTCCCTTCAAAACCTGTGAAACCAATCAATTCGTAAGCTGTCTCTGGAAATATTTGATTGTGTATCATTAACCTTTCAAATAATGAACTGATATTTACGCTGTTCATTAAGTTGTTTACTTTATACACAAAACCGTCTGATGAGAAATAGGTGTCGTTCTCATTACCACTTTGGCCTTGTATGCCTAAATTGAAAACTTCTGATAAAGGTAACCAAATGTTGTTTTCTTTTGCGTAGTTCTCAGCTATTTTTGACTCTATTTCTTGTTGGAGTATAATCGATTTGCTTCCGCTACTAATTGTATTGATCGTTTCGCTGCTTCCACGCAATCGAATGGTGATTTCTTCCATTCTTCCATTTCGCGTAACTTGCGCTCTGTCGTTGTCTTGTGAAATTCGTTGAGGTACTTCATCTTGTTGATTATTCATGTTGCAAAGATATATTTTTTTAACTGAAATGGAATGATTTTATTAAAAAAAATAATGAAAAGTATGTCGCCATTAATCTATATTGTTAATTGTAAATTGTACATTGTCAATTAAAAAAGCACCCAGCTGGGAACTTGAGTGCTTTTCGTCATTTGAGAAAATTGAAATGTATAACCAAAACCGTATATAATACAATCGGGAATAAGATTTTGTTCAAAAGAAAATGGATTTTTTTAAAGATACATGATTTTTTATGAAGCCTTAATTTATTTTAAGAATAATTGTTAAAGGTTTGATAAATAAATGTTAAATTCGATAAATGTTGAAAACAATGAGCATTGTGTATAATATGGTGTGATTTAATTTGTATAGATTTGCATAGTGCATTTTTTAGGAAATAATTAATTGTTATAATATTAATTGTATTTTTGTAGAAACCATTAAACAAGATTTATTATGCCGACAATATTTGAATATTTTGGTTTTGTGTTTAAGTTTTACTCTAATGAACACGAACCGATTCACGTTCATGTGCAGAAAGGTGGAGCGGAAGTTATTTTTGAAATAATTATTGATGATGCTGAGATAGTGGAAATTAGACAACGCAATTCAAAAGCACAGACTTTTTCAGAAAATGATTTGAAGATAGCATTATCGTTTGTTGAGAAATATGCTCCTGAAATTGTAAATAAATGGATAGATTTTTTTGTTTTAAAAAAGAAGATAAAGAAAACCAATATTAAAGATAAAATATAATGGAAGACCAAATTCAGATTATTGAGGCTGTTTATAATGACGATTTGACTGTTGACATTTTGTTTGATGACTTTACTCGTAAGAAAATTGATGTGGGAGAATTTATTAGAAGTCATCCTCATCCTCAGTATAATAAATATCTTAAAGTCGTGAATTTCAAGAAAGGTAAATTGGTAAACGGCAATATAATTTGGGGAAATGACATGGAATTTCATCTCGAAGATCTTTATAATGGAAACATAATGTAGTTTAATTAAAAAAGCACCCAGCTGAGAACTTGAGTGCTTTTCGTCATTTGAGAAAATTGAAATGTATAACCAAAACCGTATATAATACAATCGGGAGTAATATTTTGTTCAAAAAAAGTATATCTTTGCGAAAAAATATTTTATGAGGGAAAATTGGAAAGAAATTATATAGGTTTTGCAAACCGATTTTAAGGTAGGCAGGTTGGAAAATAAATTTACAGTCTGAATTGTTCTTTAAAGCGGTTAACTCTTTCAGTGGTTATGAGATTATATATATAAAAGTCTTTCAATTGAGGATATGTGATACTGGTGTTAAATCTCTTTTATTTCCAACAAAAAAGAGCTCTCAAAAATCAAGAGCTCTTAAATCATTAGACTTCAGTCAAATAAATTTTATTCGTATATCTTAGCTTCTACTTCTTTGTTGAGAACCATCAAACCGTTCAAAGTGAGAGCCATCATTTCGTCTTCGCCAGGATAAACGCAAACAGGAGCTATCTTGTTGAGATGGTTGTCGAGGAGTTTGCAGAAAGCCTTATCGTAAGCAACACCACCTGTGACGAAGATAGCGTCGACGTCCATGCTGAATGCTGATGCTGCGAGACCGCCAACTTCTTTTGCCACCTGATATGCCATTGCACGGTAAACGAGTTCAGCCTCTTTATCGCCGGCTTTAACTCTGTTTTCTACTTCCAAAGCGTCATTTGTTCCGAGATAAGCCACATAACCGCCTTGACCTTTAAGCATCAAATCCATTTCTTTATGTGTATATTTGCCGCTGAAACATGCGTTCATAAGAGGGCCTGAAGGCAAAGTACCTGAACGTTCTGGTGTGAAAGGACCTTCGCCATTCAATGCATTGTTGACGTCAACAACACGACCTTTCTTGTGTGCTGCCACCGAGATTCCACCGCCAAGATGAATACCGATAAGATTCAACTCTTCATACTTCTTGCCTACTATAGCTGCGTGATGACGGGCTATAACTTTCTGATTCAAAGCGTGGAACACCGAAAGACGTGGAAATGCTGGATGTCCTGAAAAACGAGCAATGTCATCCATTTCATCAACGATAACAGGGTCAGCAATATAAGCTTTAACACCGATAGATTTAGCAATATCGTCAGCTATCAAACCACCGAGGTTACAAGCGTGTTCACCCACAGGACTGTTAACCAAGTCACGGATCATAGCTTCGTTAACCTCGTAGATACCTGATGTAAGAGGTTTTAACAATCCACCACGACCTACTACCATATCAACGTCACCGAGTTCCATGTTAGATTCTTTTAATTCGTTGAGGATTACGTCCTTACGGAAATGATATTGATCAGCGATGTGTTCAAAAGGAGCTATTTCTTCAGCTGAGTGTTTAATATTTTTCTTGAAAAGACATTCTTTGTCTTGGAAGATTGCAACTTTAGTTGAAGTTGAACCTGGATTGATGATTAATAATTTATAACTCATAATCGATTTGTTTTTATTTTTATTTAGCTAACAATGCTGCTAATGCGATTGAACATAATTTTGTCTTTGCAGTGTCGCCTCTTGATGACAAGACACATGGAACTTTTGCACCCATAACGACTGCTGCTACTTCTGCATGGTCGAATTTACTGTTGCATTTATAAAATACGTTAGCTGCTTCTATACATGGGAACAACAAACAGTCGGCGTCGCCTGCCACTGGACTCTTGAAACCTTTAATTGCTACTGCTTCAGCATCGATGGCGAGGTCTAATGAGATAGGACCGTCAACGATGCATCCTTTTATCTGACCACGTTCTGCCATCTTAGCGATGAGAGCTGCATCTACGCATGCTGGCATACCGGCAAGCATTTGTTCTGTCGCAGTGATGACTGCCAATTTAGGATTCTTGATTTCCAAAGCGTTAGCTGTAGCCACTAAATATTTCAACAATGTTTGTTTTTGTTTGAAATCTGGAGCTGGGATGATAGCACAGTCGCTGGCAATTAACAACTTATGGTAGTTTGGATTTTCTATTGCACATACGTGAGCCAATGTTGCGTTTGGAGGACATAATCCGCGTTCTTTGTTCAAGATGGCGCGCATATATTTATCTGTTGAAAGAAGACCTTTCATCAAGATGTCGGCTTCACCAGCATTGATGAGGTCACAGGCTTTAGCAGCTGCTTTTATCTCATCTGGTTCATGAACGATGGTAAACTTGTTGATGTCAATACCTTCTGCTTCGCAGACTTTAGCAATTACATCTTTGTCACCGCATAAGATACCTTCGATTAAACCATTGTCGATTGCTGCACTAACAGCGCAGATTGTGTGATCATCATTTGCGTAAGCTGCTGCCAAGCGTTTCTTTGGACGACTACGCAACACTTCAAACATTTGCTCTAATTTATTCATAACTTAAAAATTTATTATTATTCACTATTGTTAACATCCTATGTATCTTGATATTACCATACGAAGTATCTCAGAAGTCCCCTCTCCTATCTGTAATATTCTTTGGTCGCGGTAGAATCGTTCCATGTTAAAATCTTTTAACAATCCATGTCCGCCCATAACTTGTACGGCATTGTCGCATACTTCTGCTGCAACTTCTGAGCAATAAAGTTTTGCCATCGCTGCTTCTTTACCAAAAGGCAGTCCTGCATCCTTCATTCTACAAGCTTTGTATAACAAGCAGCGTGCGGCTTCAATCTTCATTGCCATGTCGGCAAGTTTGAAACTGACAGCTTGGAACTTCGATATTGGTTTTCCAAATTGCTCTCTTTCTTTCGAATAAGCGAGTGCCATCTCGTATGCACCTTGAGCGCATCCTAATCCCATCGCTGCTATAGAAAGACGACCGCCATCTAATGTCGCGAGCATGATGCGAGAACCTTGACCTGGCACGCCAAGTATATTTTCATCAGATAACACAACATTTTCAAAGGTGAGACGTCCAGTATTAGAAGCACGCCACATCATCTTACGATTCATCGGTTCCTGAGAGAAACCTGGAGTGTCGTTTTCCATCAAAAAGGTTGTGAACTCTGGTTTGCCGTCTTTTTCACCCGAAATGACCTGTACTGTGCTGCCTAACGTCATGGCAGTTGCACTGTTGGTAATGAAAATCTTTGAACCATTGAGAATCCATTTGTCACCTTCGCGACGCGCTGTCGATTTGGTGCCTCTTGAGTCGCAGCCTGCTGTCTCTTCCGTCAAGCCGAAACCCCAGAGATGCGTTCTACAAAGACGAGGCAAATATTTCTCTTTTTGTTCTTTGGTTCCATATTCTTTGATAGGACTGATTCCCAACGAGTTGTCAGCCGCAATGGTAGCAGCGGTGGAACCATCTATCCTCGAAAGTTCTTCAACAGCAATAATATAGGATAACGTATCAAGTCCCTGTCCGCCATATTCTTTTGGCACACATATTCCAAGAAGTCCTATGTCGGACATCTTTCTTGTCAATTCAACATCAAATATCTCATTTTCATCATTATATGCGGCTATGGGTTTAATCTCGCTTTCAGCAAAAGCGCGGACTTTCTCACGTAATTCTATCTGTTGTTTTGTCAAATCAAAATTCATATAGCTAATTCTATCAATATTGTTTTAACATCTACTTTTTCATTTTCATTAACGAAAACCTTCGCAACCTTTCCTCCGTTTAACGCCTTTATATTGTTTTCCATTTTCATGGCTTCTACAACACAAAGCACATCGCCTTCTTTAACCTCATCGCCTTCTTTAACATTAACTTTGATAACTTTACCAGGCATAGGAGAATGATACGTCAAGTCATTGTTCTTATTTTCAGTTTCTGAATAATCTTTTGCGTAATTAAGTTCATCGTTGCGACGACATATAAAATCAAGACCTTTCAGATGAACGCAATAACTACTGTCGAATGTCTCTGAAACGAAAACAGATTCAGTCATACCATTAATAATGACTTTATTTATCTTGCCGCTATTTTGCGAAAGAATTACCTCGTAATTTTGTCCGTTAATATTACAATTCAACGACTTACGTCTTATCTTTTCTATCTTGACATTATATGGCACGCCATCGACATCAACGATGATATTCATGTCATAACGCCAATAACCTATCACTTCCCAGACATTGTCAATCTCTTTATTTTCAAGGAAAAGTTTATTGAAATCATAGAAAAGGAACAATGCTGCCACGTCTTCTTTCTTGACATCGCAGCGCATCTGATGCATCGCATCGACGAGTTCATTCTGATGTTTCTCGCAATATGAAGTATCTATCTTGTTCTCTAAGAAGTCTTTATTAGCGATAATGCTTTGAAGATAAGGGATATTGGTCTTACGTGTTTGTACGATATAATCTTTAAGGGCGTTTTTGGTTATTTCTATAGCAGACTCTCTATTTTTTCCATGACAGATAAGTTTGCTTATCATCGGGTCGTAACTATCGGAGATGCATGTCGGTCTGTCAATGTTGCTGTCAATTCTCACGCCTCTCATCTGAGGTTCGTGATATAGAGTGAGTTGAGCAGGTGCTGGCATGAAGTTATTTTCTGGGTCTTCAGCGTAAATACGACATTCTATTGCATGACCGTTTGGCGTTATCGAATCTTGGGTGTAACCCATCACCTTGCCGCGCGCGATGCGAATCTGTTCTTCAACGATGTCTATTCCCGTTCTTTGTTCTGTCACAGGATGCTCCACCTGAATACGTGTGTTCATCTCAAGGAAATAGAAATTCTGGTTCTCATCGACGATAAACTCTACTGTTCCAGCGTTAGTATAATTCATTTTTTTACAGAGACTTACCGCAGTCTCACATATTGCCTGACGTTTTTCTTCAGTCAATGTCGGGGAAGGAGATTCTTCTATTACTTTCTGATAACGACGCTGCACCGAGCATTCTCTTTCGTAAAGATGTATGACGTTGCCATGATGATCAGCGAGGATTTGTACCTCAATGTGGCGAGGGTTTTTAATATATTGTTCTACGAAAATCTGTCCGTTGCCGAAGTAGCGTTCTGCCTCACGCGATGCTTGTTCGAGAGAATCATGCAGTTGCGATGGATTTTCTACTATATGCATCCCTTTTCCGCCGCCGCCCGCCGATGCTTTTATCAACACGGGATACTTCAGGGCGGCGGCTTGCGATGCTATCTCTTCAACGCTGCCTACCAATCCCCAAACGACAGGGATGTTATTCTCTATGGCAAACTGACGAGCTCTTATCTTGTCGCCCATCAAACGCATAGACTCGGCATCAGGACCAATAAAAATCAAATTGTTCGCTCTACATGCCTCAGCAAAGTCGGCATTCTCCGACAAGAAGCCATATCCTGGGTGGATGGCATCAGCACCAGCATCTAAAGCTAAGTCAATAATTTTCTGTATGTTGAGATATGTCTCTTTCAGACTTCCACTTCCGAGCGGACGCGCTTCATCTGCGATACGACAATGCAAGGAATCGGCATCATTGTCAGCATAAATAGCAACAGAACTGATACTCAATTTCCTTAATGTACCAATAATACGAACAGCTATCTCACCTCTGTTCGCTACTAATATCTTATGTATTTTCTTCGAAGGCATAATTATTTCACAAAAATAAAAAAAAAATCTACATAAACAAAACAAAATCGTTCATGTAGATTTAAAATATATACTCAGTCGTTGAATTTTCGTCCTTACCTTACAGACGACTATTCATCAGTTTCCAGATTCTCGACAACAATTTCAGCAATATCTTTCACGGCAATAGGTGATTTCCTTGCAAAAGTCTTCTGACACAATGGACAAGCCGTAACAATCTCTTCAGGATGGTTTGTCATCAAATCTTTGATAGAATTTGCTGTTATCTCGTCACGCTCTTCCATCGTCATGGTCAAACTAGCGATACTGCCGCCGCAACAAACCGCCATATCTCGGTCCGACTTAGGCGGCGTCAATAAACCAATATTATCAATGATATTACGAGGTTCGTCATAAACCTTAAAGGCTCTTCCCAACTCACAAGGATCGTGATATACATAATGCTTGTCGCTTCTATCAACGCTCAATCTCTCGTTTTCTATCAATTCGTTTATATATTGCGTATGATGCAAAATCTCAATTCCTTCAAGTTGATACTCTTCCTTAAAGACTTTATAACAAATAGGACATGATAAGACAAGTCGCTTCGCACCAGATTTTCTTATCAACTCTGTATTCTTGGCTATTAAAGCCTTAGCTTCATTGACTTTTCCAGTCAGCATCATCGGACGACCGCAACAGATGCTTCCGTCTGCATCAAGAAATTCGTAATTTTCTTTAACTTGTTCAAAAATCTTCACCATCGATCGCGTAATCTTTGGCGTAAGATGCGACATACATCCAGCAAAATAAACAACTTTATCTTCTGACTTATTTTCTGGCATTTCAACCTGCAACAAATAATTGAAATCTGATTTCAGCTTGTAGTATGTCTTTGCACGTTGCGCTTTCTTAATATTCAGAGATTCAATTCCTAATGGACAAACCTCAATACATTTTCCGCACATCAGGCACATCTCGGTCTTATGCTTGACATCGCGTCTCCTCTTACCTTTTCTGATGTTTCTAATGAAATAAACCGCTGTGTTTTTATAGTTGTCTTTCACCTCGCTCATGGGGCAGACATCAATGCAAAGTCCGCAGCTCGGGCACGAATAAATCTCCGCTACGGCATAACCTTTACGCGGTTCTACAGTCTTAAGACCCGCGTTTCTCAACAAGATAAGAAGTGCTTCCGCCGGGATATGCATATATCTTGAAAATGGAAGCAAGAACATGAATATCGCCAAGTCGATGGAATATAACCACCAGAATACCATAGACAAAGTCTCGTTATAATTGCCTCCGAATATCAATTCAAAACCAAGGAATTTCGTCAAGAACGAACCTCCTGCAATATTAGCCATCGAGGATTCTGCCAGAAATCTGAACGGGAAAATCGTCCATAATGCGATTCTTACCATATCTTCTTTGATGCCAAATTTGGTCACTCGTTTCAATCCTACTCTTCTCGGTTTTTTCTTCTTAACGACAGCGATGAAAATACCGCTTATTATCATAAGAAGGAAGAAATCCATCAAGAAACCCAATATCTTAGCTTTAAGCGTCAGTTCTTCGAGAGAGAAAAATCTGAAGAATATCGGGAGATAAAGGTTCGACATCAATTTCTGCATGAAAGGAATTTCCAGTCCTCTGAAAGGCGACAACGTTATGGTTTCTATATGACCAACAATGATAATCATAAACCAACCGAATGCTATAGAAGAGTGCATATAGCCAAGCAAAGGTTTTCTTTTCCATATCTTGACATGAAACAGACAATCGCCGAAGAGGTCTTTGATATTTTTCCATGCCGATTTAGGAGTGATTAGCGAACGTCCGAATTTACGACGGTCTTCTTGGGGAAGCTGACAAATGACGCGTATCATCCCGATGAAACAGTATAACAGCACAAATGTCATTCCGATTACAAAAGGCAAAACAAAAGGGTCGAATATTGGTCTCATATATTGTCCTCGCTATATATTCTTGTGATAGATAGTAATATGTTTCTTGTGTTGATTCCGCGGCTGCATACCAACATGCATTTTCCGCACATCATACACTTTTTCACTTTGTCGAGAGCAGCTTTATCCTTGCCTCTTTGCAGCATCAAGATGATTTGTCGGAAACTGACATCGGTGAACTTGCCTGCTGTGCAAGTCGCCGTACATAATCCGCAAGCCATGCACGTCTTGATGTCGGGGTTGAGCGATTCTAATCTGTTAAATAATTTTAAGTCGACATTATCCATATTGATATGCGAACTCTTTGATATGCTGAAACCGAAATCAATCATAGTTTACAATTAACAGTTAACAATTAACAATTGATAGTTAATAATTAATAATGACTTTAGATTTTAACTCTTAACTTTCATCCGTTAGTCAAATAGTTAAACACTTCCATTGCAGCAGAGCGTGCTTCGGATAGTGTATCGGGCAATGTCTTGGGTGAAGTACATGCTCCTGCCACAAAAACGCCCCTTTCTTCGGTGCGATTCATTCCGACAAAAGTGTCCTTGCTGTCAATAAACCCGTCGGCATTACTTTGAAGATTAAGCATTTTCTGGATTCTTTCCACGCCCTCGCATCTCTCCATTCCGCACATAAGCACTAACAAATCCAACGTCATCTTCATCGGTGTGCCGAGAAGCGTATCCTCTGCTTTTATCACCAGTTTTCCATCAATATTTTCCGAAACCTCGCACACACGACCTCTCACACATTTGATGTCGAAGTCTTTCTGCGCCTTCAGATAAAGATCTTCATAACCTTTTCCGAACATTCTCAAATCCATATAGAAACAATATACGTCAGATTCCGGGAATTCGTCTTTTATCTCGCAGGCTTGTTTCAAAGCTGTTGCGCAACATACTTTAGAACAATATGTGTTATTGACTTTAACGTCTCTCGAACCTACGCAGTGAACAAAACCGATACGTCTCGGCTCGTCAATTCGCTCATCACGATGCGTCTTGAAATAACGTTCCAATTCCACATTAGTGATAACATTATTGTATATACCATAACCGTACTCCTGTTTTCTCTCAGCTTTGAAAAGGTCAAATCCAGTGCAAACAACAACAGCATCAACATCATAAGTCTGCACTGTCGCCGCATTATTACGTCTGAATGTCACATGGAAAACATCTCCTTCTTTTTCTATATCATCGATGTGGATGTCAGTTTTTATTTCAATATCATTACATTGTTCTTTCAATTTCTCAAGAAGATTTTCAGCGTCTTCACTCGAAGGAAACAGTCTGTCCCATTGCGCGAGATGACCGCCTATTTTATCTTTCTTCTCAATAACGACAGGTGTAAGTCCTAGTTTCTTCAGCTGATAAGCAGTTTCTAATCCAGCTGGGCCTGCGCCGATAATTAGTATTTTATGTTCTTTCATAGGTAGCTATTTTGTTAGCAGCATGACGTCGTCATACGTTATATCGTAAGTATTTGGTTACATTATCTTAATATTTATAGGATTCTCTGGCGTTCCTAAGTCTTTGCCTTTCTGTCCCTTATATTTTTCTTTCGGATTATATTCAATGCCCATTTTATCCAACAAAGGCTCTATTGCCACCTGATGCATCTGCAATCCCAAATCCCATGGGTTGTATCCCATCACAAGACCTGCAACTTCCTCATAAGTCAATGCTGGTATTCCATATCCGTTCTTGCCGTAAACCTTGCCTGTCTGCTCAGCAATCACATATTGCCATCTGTCTAAAAAATAAGGACATCCAGGACAATTTGTGATGATTAAGTCAGGTTCGTAAGGTTCCATCGACTCAAATTTCTTATGAGTATTGGAAATAGAATAACCTCGATTTGCCTGTATGAAATACTGACGGAATCCGAATCCGCAGCATTGGCGTCTTTCTGGATAATCGACGACTTCGCCGCCCCATGCTTCTACCATTCCAACCAAAACGTGTGGATATTCCGCACCTCCAAATCCTTTCGAAGGGAACATCTTAGAATAATGACATCCAATATGTTCAACAACTTTCAAAGGTTTTCCTGTCTTGACATTGACAAGTTTGTACTTCGCTTGTTTGGCAATTTCATGACGGAATTTATAAATAATGTCGCTGGCATGAGCGAGATATTTTGGTTTTGCGAATTCTTTTTTGCAAGAGTCCCATAAATATTGGCGTATCTTAGCTTCCAGTTCCGGAAATTCATGCCATGTTTCCAAAGTTTCAGTATAGCATCCGAATGAAGTTATACACGAACAGACATAGTTTTCGTAACCGCTTTCGTGCATCAAGGCAAACTGACGTGCAATGATAGTCATAGCAGTCTCTTGCGGAATGCTATCGCTATGATAAGCAATGCCTCCACAAGTGGTGTGATATGCATTTTCGTAAAAATCCTTACCTAATTTATTTCTCGTTATATCTAAGAATGTAACTTCAGAAGCTGGAAAAAACGACTGACGGATGCAGCTTCTTACGTAGAAATAATGATCGTCAGGTATGTCTTTCTGATAATCAGCCCAAATCTTTTGTTTTCCTTCTACTATCATGATTACCCGATATTTAGATGTTTTTCACTATTATTAACAGTATAGACTTTCTTGAAATATTCCTCGTCGGAGAGATTTTCTTTCTGAGCCTGAACATGAGCATCGCTGATAACTTTATTCATCAGTTCCGTCGCTCCTGTAACATCGAAAATGTTCTTCAGCTGGTCGAGACTTTCCTGTGGAATCTTACGAAGTCCACCTGGACCGTCGCCATCTAAATTAGAACCCAAACGTTGATGTATGTCGTCAAGGTTTTCATTTATCCATTTCCCTACCGTACCGAATTCCTTATGTTCATCGTATTCAAAATTACGAGGATAGATGCAATATCCATGATTTAAAATATTGCCGCACAAGTCTTTAACTAAGACATACTGCTGTCTCCCCTTTTCCGATTCCATATAGTATCCACTCTGCATTGCGAGCTTACGAAGTGCCATTATTATCAAGCCGGGAGCATTGCCGCGAGGACAACGAGTGACGCACGACATACATTCGCCGCAATACCAAATCGTGTCGCTCTTCAAAAGACTTTCAAGTTCGTCTTCATCTTTGCGTTGAACTATGTTAACTATGTTTTTTGGATTGTATTTATAGAATTCAGCAGCGGGACAGACGGCAGTGCATACTCCGCAGTTCATACAAGCTTTGAGCCCCTCCTTCACACGATAATCTTCATGTAATTTCTCAAAAAGATGCCCTTTATATTGATTTTCAGCATCTTTTTCTTGATATTCCGACTCTCGATAATTCAGTTCCCCTTTATTATTGTCGTCGTTTTTTTTCTTGATATAAGGTATGTTAAAAAACATATTGCATTATTTAAGTAAAATAATATACAGTAAAAATATTTACTATTTTAATATGTGCAAAAGTAATAAAAAAAACAGAAATAATTATTAATTGTTCATTGTTTTTCAACAAATATGCGAAAAAAACAAAAAAAAAAAGCGATTTCATAATTTAAGAAACCGCTTTAATGTTATATTTCAAATTTTTTCAGAATCTTATATACCGCGCCTTCAGGTCTCAAAAAACTTTGAAACAATATTATATCATTGACATCCTGCTTAATATATGATTTTTGTTCTATTCCACCGACAATTTTTTGGAAATATTGTTTTTCACATAATTCCTTTATTCTGCCGAGTGTAATATGAGGCACAAAATTTTGTCTGTCGCGCAAATAGCCGAGTTTATCGAACACAGATAATGTATCTTCTTCTAAATCATAGAGTTCTTGAGGAGTATTTTGCATTCCGAGCCAAAGCACACGCGGTGCGTAACGACTGCCAAAGATGCCTGTTCTGTCAAAATTCATAGTGAAACTCTTATGATTTTTTAACATCAAACCTACTTCCTCTATAATTTTGGGAATATCCTTGTTCGGAGTATCACCGATAAACTTCAAAGTAAGGTGGATATTATTGGGATTCACCCAGTTAATACGTTTCTCGTGAGCCAACTGACGTTTCAAACCATCGACAAGAGGAACGAAACCGTTATCGGTAGTTTTCATCGGTATTGCAAGAAATAGTCTTTTCATAAATTAATAATCCATTTGTTGATAATCGCTTGCGAGTCCGCCTGTTGATGTTTCTCTATAAATCAAAGGCATATCGTGGCCAGTCTTCTTCATTGTCTCTACGACTTTATCGTATGATACTCTGTGAGTTCCATCGGTAAATGTCGCATAAATATTAGCATCCATCGCGCGAGCGGCAGCAAAGGCGTTTCTTTCAATACATGGAATCTGGACGAGACCGCAGACTGGGTCGCAGGTCATCCCGAGGTGATGCTCAAGAGCCATTTCTGCTGCATATTCTATTTGGGCGCAGCTGCCTCCGAAAAGTTGGCACACCGCAGCGGCTGCCATTGCACAAGCGACACCGACTTCTCCTTGACATCCGACCTCAGCTCCTGATATAGAAGCATTTGTCTTAGCCAGATTACCAACAAGAGCTGCTGTCGCCAAAGCTCTCAATATTCGTGCTTTGCTGAATTCGTAAGCTTTGGCTCCATGATAAAGGACAGCAGGAAGCACACCACACGAACCGCAAGTAGGAGCAGTGACAATCAAACCGCCAGATGCATTTTCCTCACTGACAGCCAAGGCATATGAGAAAACAAGTCCTCTACTTTTCAAAGTATGCTGATAACCAGTCGCCTTAATATGGTAATTAGCTGCTTTTCTAGGCAAATTGAGAGGTCCAGGCAAACGACCTTCTGCCTGCAATCCTCGCTCAACGGCATCCTGCATAGTTGTCCAGACTTGTTCAAGATAATCCAAAAGATATGGGTCGCCTTCAACATCTTTCACATATTCCCAATATGCCTTTCCTGAATCTTCACACCAGTTCAAAATGTCTGTCATCTTTGTAATCGGGTAAATATCAGGCAATACAGCAGGTTTTCCTTCTTCTTCAAGCGCACCTCCGCCGATGCTGTAAACAGTCCATTCTTCCGTCATAACGCCTTCCGAATTAAACGACTTGAATGTCATTCCATTAGGATGATAAGGCAGAAAAACATCTGATTCCCAATTTATTGTGACAGGAGCTTTTTTCTCCAAAACTTCCATAATAGCTACATCTGTCAAGTGACCTCTTCCTGTTGCGGCGAGACTGCCATACAAAGTAACCTCAAAACGAGCCGCCTCCGGATGGCGTTCTAAAAATTGTTCTGATGCAAAACGAGGAGCCATAGTGTGACTGCTCGAAGGTCCATGGCCAATACGATAAATTTCTTTTATTGTCTTCATATTATCAGCGTATAATTTCACAACTTAAATTCATCTCTCTCAGGTTTTTTATCTTCCTGCCAGAGAAATCCTTTCAAATATTCTTGATTATCTTTAAGTTGATTTTCAGGATACAAAGTTTCCTTAATATTTTTATAATATCTAATTTGCGAAATCTGCTTGTTTCTTATCTTAATATTCATCGTTGACGACTGCGAAAAATTGATGCCAATAAGGCTACCGTCATCGTCACGAAGCCAATAAATAGTCTCAGCCTCGCCATCATTAAAAAGGTAATCTATCTCATTTCCATCGAAATAGGCTGTCAATTGTTTCCCTTTCACCTGATTAAATCCTTTGATAGAATCTTGCTGTATCACGAAAGCGTTAGGATACATCAGCAAACTGTCAATGCTTCGATTTTCCACAACAATATTAATAGAATCGCCCGTCATCTGAGCGTCTTCTGCCCAAATCACAGGCTCAACTCTCATAAAAACTGTCGAATCAGCAACAGAATAATGCAAGGAATCACATTTTCCTTGAATGTCATTTCTGAAGAACCTTACGTTATAAAACGCTTTAATACGTTGAATATCATTATTTAAAGTATCAAAAAAAACATAAACGGTATCTGCTTTCGCAAACAAAGTATCAATTTCTTCATAATAAATACCACGAAGATTATCTGTCATCATACATTTTCCCAAGTTACGCCACATCTCAGCGAACTCGCCTTTCATCATGGCTTTGTTAGTAGTATCTTCTAAAACCACGTCACTCAATGCCTTAGCATAACCTGTCTGCTTGTTAAAATACATTGTGTCGGCTGTCATAATCTGCTCCTTGTTTCGCAAAGTCGCACGTCTGTCCATGTAAGCCAACTCTGTTTCAGTGTTATACCATCCGTATTTCCCATAAAGGACATTTTCTTTGTTATAAATTGTAGTCGGCCCATGAAAATACATCATCTCATTATCAGTATCATAGACCAAAGTATCAGACACTATTCTGTAGTCAGGCATTGTCCCGACAACATCTTTTCTAAAATAAAGCACCTTAATATCATCACGATAATAACCTTTCTTGCTCACGAGTTTCTTGTCGTTACGCGTAATTGTTCCTCTATTCGGATAAGTTGCAAGATGTTTCATCCTGTCGTAGGTCATATACTGTGTTCTTAAAACCGTAGAATCATCTTTAAGTATAACATCATGGAAGAGTTCCGCAAACTTCGTTTCTCCATTATATTTCAACAACTTACTATAAATATCCACACTATCATTAACATTAATGTGAACATTACCGAATCCGTCGAAGAACTTTGTCTTTTCGTTGTAATAAGCGCTGTCGCTATAAAAATACGTTGAATCCTGACGCATCACGACATTACCGATGAGACGCTGCACGTCTTTGCCAAGACGCTCGTCATAATCAGCCTTATCGGCATTCAAAATATGAATTGTTGTAGTTTTTTTCTGAGCAAAAACATTAGTTCCGAGGAGAAGTAATAATATCAGCAGTCTGTAATTCATGTTCGGTTTTCGACTTAGCATTAGAACACACTTAATTTCAACTTCTTAGGATTTGCTTTTATCTCTTCCAAAAGCGATTGCAATGTTACAACTGTCGCGTTGACATTATAATATAAGGAGTCGTTTTTCATAATGAGACCTGCGCTGCCCACACCATTATTGATGCCTTCTACCAAAATGTTAACCTCTGAGATGCAATTCTCTAAAGAAGCAACAAGACGATTGTAGTCAATCATTTTCAAAGAATCGCTGACGGTGGTAAAGTTATTCGTTATCGTTTCCAAATTACCAACGACAGTAGAAATCTTCTCATCATTCTCATTGACAAGTTGTTTTAAATCATAAGACAACACTTCGATATTCTTCATAGAAGAGGCCAGACTTCCAACGCCTTCATTGAGATTATGTTTCATTTCTGGATTCAATATATCGTTAAGATTTGCCGTCAAATCGTTAAGAGAAATTAACAAAGATTCGAGATTATCTTTAAGCGGCAATATTGTTTCTGTAATCAGACCCATTGTTCCATTATCGACATCCGCCATGAGTGTGTCGCCGCTTTGCGCGAAAGTTTTAGAATCGCCAAGTTTCAGGTCTATACTGACAGAACCCATGAGACTTGAAGCCAGATTAGCAACAGTATTTTCAGGGACATTCAAGTCCTTGCTTATGGTGAAAGCAACTATTATGGAGCCGTCTTGTCGCGGATGGAATTCCAACGAACTTATCGTTCCGACTTGCATTCCGTTGATAGTGACGAGGTCGCCCGGTAGCAGACCTTTTGAATTTTCATAGACTGCATAGAGATTCAACTGATTACGAAGAATGGATTTTCCTTTCAAGAAATTAAATCCCCAAACGAAGAGAATCATCGCGATTATGAAGGACATTGCAATCAATATCGATTTTGTCTTATCTTTCATTTTATTTCTGTTTTAAATCTTACAATCTTTTTCCATTTTTAAACGACACAACGAAAGCGGTAGAATATCCGTAAGACTTCACCTTTTTACAATATTCATCTGCTTCTTTTTTTGAATAAAACAAACCAGCAGTGTATTTGTATTGTCCGTTATGTTCATAAAAGTCAACTTTTTCCAAATTTTTATAATGTTGTGAAGCGTTTTCAAGTTTCCTGCCTCTGCTTTCTATCTGCACTTTATAAACCACTCTGTTCGGGTCAACAGAAGGTTTTTGTTCTTCATACACAGGGCCATCCACTATATTATCTTTCTCATATTCAGCTTTATAATCTCTGAAAGCCCTAAACAAAGCAGAAGCGATATAAGTTTGTCCGTCTTTTGAGACAAGGAAATTTTCCTCCGAAGGATTAGAAAGGAAACCTATTTCAACCAAAACAGAAGGCATCGCTGTTTTGAAAAGCACGAGGAAACCAGCCTGCTGCACTCCCCTATCTTTTCGCCCCACTCTCTTAACAAGTTGATTTTGTATATGTTCCGCCAATACCAAAGACGCGCTTTTATATTCACTTTGGAAAAAACTCAGCATTATATAAGCTTCAGGACTATTAACATCAAAGTTATCATAATCTTCGGCTGCATTATCTTCATAAATAATTGAGGCATTTTCCAACTTTGCGACTTCCAGATTAGCGGCGTTTTTATGTTCACCCATCACGAAAGTCTCGACACCATAAGGACCAGAAGAATTGACAGAGTTACAATGGATTGAAATGAAAAGATCTGCGTTGTTTTCATTTGCGATTTGCGCCCTTCTCAAAAGAGGAACCGACACATCAGAAGTACGAGTATATATGACTTTCACATCTGGACAATATTGTTTGATGTAATTGCCTGTCATCTTTGCGACTTTAAGAGTAATGTCCTTCTCCCGTGATTTTTTTCCTATTGCGCCTGCATCTTTACCACCATGGCCAGGGTCGATGACCACAGTAGTGATTTTCTTTGCAGTCTGAGCATCAATATTATCACAAAAAATAAAACTGACAATCAATGCAAGAAAAAATAAAATCAATCGTTTTTCAAATTTTAGTCGCAACTTAAACATAAGAAACGTATATTTGCATAAATTTTTTACAAAAATAAAAAATAAATTGTTGAGGAGTAAGACATATAAATATTTTCTTGTTTTTTTCTTTGTAACGGCGATAATAATGTCCGGATGCAAGACTGTTAAGCACGTCAGCGAAACAGAAGAAAATCAAGATACTATTGCAGCGACAGATTCTCTCAACGAAGGAAGGAAACTCGACAGCATAAAACCAATTGTTGAAAAACAAATCATAACAGACACAGACAATTTCATTAACGACACTTTGGTCGAGAACAATAAAATCGAAAATAAAAGCCAAGATTCGACAGTTGTGGAGCAAACTCAAAGCAAGCAGCAGACGTTTATTGACGACAAAATTGAGCGTTCGTGCAACGATTCAACCATACAAGATTTCAAGAATAACAAAATATATTATTACGGCGGTGCGAAAGTAATTTACGATAACATCACCATTGAAGCGGAATTCATAGAATTCGACTTTGAGAACCGCACCGTTTTTGCCAAAGGTCTCCCCGATTCGACAGGAAAAATTTATGGAACGCCGGTTTTCACGGAAGGCGACCAGAAATATAATTCAGAAACAATGACTTTCAATTTTGATACAAAAAAAGGTATCATTACAAAAGTCTTTACTGAAGATGCTATGGGTTACATTCATGGTTCAAGAATCAAGAAAATGGATGACAACACAATCAACATAAAATCAGGTTCTTACACGACGTGTAGCAATCCCGAACATCCTCATTATGAATTCCACTTCGGTAAAGCAAAAGTGATTCCAGACGACAAGATTGTAACAGGACCTGCATATTTCAAGTTAGAAGAGACGCCATTGCCAATTGGAGTTCCTTTCGGAATATTCCCAAATTCAAAAGGTCAGCGCAATGGTATTTTAGTGCCTTCGTGGGGCGAATCAGCCAACAGAGGCTTCTATCTTGAAAACGGAGGCTTCTACTGGGGCCTCAACGAACACGTTGACCTTCAACTTGTAGGAGACATCTACACAAGAGGCAGCTGGGCTGTAAAGCCAACTCTCAGATATAACAAACGTTACGCTTACAACGGTTCTTTCTCAGGAAGTTACGCAGTTAACAAAATAGGTTCCAAAGGCTCTGCCGACTACAACGAAAGCACCGACTTTAAAATCAGATGGGTTCACAAACAAGACCCTAAGGCAAGACCAAAGTCTTCGTTCTCCGCCGACGTTTATATCGTAAGTTCTAACTATAACAAATACAACGCGATATCTTCAAACGAATATCTCAGCAACACATTCCAATCAAGTATCGCGTATCAGACAAGCATCGGAAGTCTGTTCAATTTCACGGCGAACGCCAGTCACAGTCAAAACACCTTGACTCACGTAATGACGGTGACATTGCCAGAGCTTACGCTCAACATGAACAGAATCTACCCTCTGAAGAACGTCGGCAATCCAGCCAAGAAGAGATGGTATAAAGACCTTTACATCAGCTACACGGCAAATGCGAAAAATTATATGAGCATGGCAGATAGTCTTTATTTCAAACCTAACTGGCTCAACAACTTACAAAACGGAATCCAACACAGAGTGCCTGTCAGCATGCCTGTCAAATTGTTTAAACATATCACCTGGACAACATCAGCGACACTGTTAGACAGAATGTATTTCAGATATTTTGAAAAAGAATGGGTTAACGACCCTTCGATGCCTAACGGCGGATATTTAAAAACCGACACCATCAACCAATTCAGGAATGTATTCAGTTTTGACGTTTCAAGTTCTTTGACGACAAAATTATATGGTCAGGTCAATTTCAGGAAAGGACCTATCAGGGCGATACGTCACGTTTTCACGCCTTCCATAGGTCTATCGTATAACCCAGACTTCTCCAAAGACTTCTGGAATTATTACGACACATATTACGATGCCAACGGCATTGAACAACTATATTCCATGTTCCAAGGCAATATCTACGGAACTCCGCCATCAGGCGAAGCCGGACGTATCAACTATAGTTTCGGAAACAATTTAGAAATAAAAGTCCCTTCGAAGAAAGACACCATCACAGGAATGAAGAAAGTAAAAATCATCGAAGATCTCTCATTCAGTGGAAGTTACGACATCGCAAAAGACTCTCTCAACTTCTCATATCTGTCGGTGAGCGGAAGAACGACATTGTTCAAAAACCTCTCCGTGAGATATTCTAGCATCTGGGACCCTTACGTATTAGATTCAGCGGGAGTTAAACAACTCAATAAATTCGAATGGGATGTCAACAAACGTCTGTTCAGAAAGAAAAGCGTCGGATGGAACTTCAGTCTGAGCTATTCACTTAACAACGATACATTTAAGAAAAATACCGGCAATAAAAACAGCGCGACGAAGCAATTTGAATCGACGCCATTAGCTTCGGAGGAAGAGATGAACGACATTCGTTCCCACCCAGAAGATTACATCGACTGGAGCACTCAGTGGTCGCTGTCGCTGAGTTATAACCTGACTTTGTCGAACAATATTTCATACATTAATTTAGTAGTGAACGACGACAGGAAAGTCATACAGACTCTCGGCGTCAACGGAAACATCAACCTCACGCCAAAATGGAAAGTCTCGGTGCAAAGCGGTTGGGACTTCGAGTTAAAGAAACTTTCTTACACATCACTCACAATATACAGAGACTTACATTGTTGGGAAATGCGTTTCAATTGGATTCCACTCGGCACTTATAAGAGTTGGAACTTCTCTATCAACGTAAAAGCAGCTGCTTTACAAGACCTTAAACTATCGAAGAAAAAAGATTATCGAGATAATTAATTTGCAATTATTTTAATTGTTTTTCTGAAAATTATCACTTATATTTGCGGAAAGTAAATTACCATTCTATGAAAAAAATATTTGTGTTAATAATCGCGGCATTGTGTTTTTATACATCGTCTGCACAAGTAGAATCAGAGTTCGATAATTATGTAAAAAATCAACGTAGTGCTATCGATAGCCTTAAGGTAAGATACGAGCACGACATTGACCTTCTGGAGAAAGAATATGAGGAATATATTAAAGCGGAGAGAGACGCATACAATAAATTCATCAAAGAAAAAAAAGCCATCTGGGGTAACGATAATGTAGTGGAAACGACTAATACAGAATGGGTTGAATATAGCAAGGACGGCAAAAGCCGTAGCGTCGTTGATTTTGAAGAAGGCGAAGCTACAATAGAAATAATTATTACGCCAGAGGAAGAAAAATCGGAGGATGTCGTTGAGAAAAAAATCGAAGACAAACTCAAAGAGTTGATTATCAACAAAGGTAAAACCAAAGACTACGACACACAACAAGAAAAAGCAAGAGACCTTCAAGACACTCCGATTCTCGAAGAACAAATTGAAACGCCTTCTGGCGAAATCGTGACAAAAGACAATCTCGACGAAGGTGTCAAGGAAATAGCCAAAGAAGCAGAAATACAGAAAACCGTGATTGAAGGCGACGACGGACAAAAACGGCAGGTAATAACTGTTAAGTTAGATCTCGTTCCTGACCATATCAAAAAAAGAGCTGAGAAATACCAATCCGAAGTTGAAAAATATTGCAGAATATACAATGTAGATCCATCGATGGCATTCGCCGTTATGCAAACGGAATCGTCATTCAACCCAAAAGCAAAATCACACGTGCCAGCATACGGACTTATGCAAATCGTACCATCATCGGCTGGACAAGACTGCGCTAAGAGTTTAAAGAAACCTTTCAAGAAACCAACAGCAAACTATCTTTATGAACCTGCAAACAACATCGAGATGGGAGTTCATTATCTTCATCTTTTGAAGAAACGCTATTACACAAATGTAAAAGATTCCAGAAGTCAGGACTTATGCGTAATCGCCTCCTATAACACAGGAGCTGGCAACGTGGCAAGAGCATTGCGTGGCGACACCAACATATCAAAAGCAATTCCTCAAATCAACACAATGACTTACGACGAATTATTCAGATATTTCGAAAGAAAACTGCTTCCTGAGACACAAAATTATATCAGAAAAGTAACAGAAAGAATGAATAATTTCAACAAATGGATGAAATAATTGTTTAACAACTAAAATTATAAAAAATGAAAAAAGTTATCGCAACAAAAAATGCACCAGGTGCAATTGGCCCATACAGCCAAGCTATTGAAGTAAATGGTATGTTATTTATCTCAGGTCAAATTCCTATCAATCCTGCAACAGGCAACATCGTTGAAGGCGGAATCTACGAACAAACTGAACAAGTTATGAAAAACTTGGAAGGCATTTTGACAGAAGCTGGCTACACTTTTGACGACGTAGTAAAATCTACTTGCTTGCTCAGCGACATGGCAAACTTCACAGCAATGAATGAAGTTTATGGCAAACGTTTCGCTCAAAATCCTCCAGCAAGAGCAGCTTTCGCTGTAAAAACACTTCCAAAAGAGGTACTCGTAGAAATTGAAATGATAGCTGCAAAATAATTAAAACAAAAAAATCATCAATATGAAAAAGTTAAGTTTTATAGCATTGGCTTTATTAGCAGTAGTTTTCACATCTTGTAGTGGAACAGGCGGCGATGAGGAAGTTAAAATCGACAAGACTCAACTCGTGGGAAGGTGGATGACTGCCGACAGCACTTATTTCGAAGTCTATTTCAGCGATGGAACAGGTAAAGAATGGGACCTCAACGACGATGTCAACGAAGATGAAGCTACTGTGTTTACATGGGAATTCGACAATGCGACAAGCGACAAATTCATCAAATATTACGAAATGGAAATAGGCGGCACTGTGCCTCAATATTGTAATATCCTAGAATTAACATCAACAGACTTCAAATACAATAACGAAGGTTTAAGAGCAACCTACAACCTCATTAGAGCTAATTGATTATGAATAAACCACTGAAAATTACATTGATAAGTTTAGGTTCCTTGTTGGGACTCGTTTTGATTGTAGCGATAATCGCTTGTTGGTTAGTACTCACTCCAACACGATTGACAGCAATTGTGAGAAACCAAGCACCTAATTTTATTAACTGCGACTTCGATATAGAGCAGGCAGACCTCACCATTGTCAAATCTTTTCCAAAAGTAGGATTGAAAATCAATGAGGTTTTGCTCGTCAATCCGATGGAAGGAAGCCCATCCGACACTATCGCCTTTATTGATGAATGTATTGTTTCGGTGGATATCAAAAAGTTCTTGAACGAAGACCTTATCATTATCGATGATTGCCGACTTAACGGCGGTTACGTCAATCTTTTCATCGATGAAAAAGGCAACAGCAATCTCGACATTTTCCCTCCTTCAGAACCAGACACTACAGAAGATGTTTCAAGTTTTAATTACGGAATTGATTTGGCAATGCTGAAATTCAACAACGTAACATTAAATTACACTGACATCTCTCAAGGTTTGTTCGCCGATGTTCATAATATGAATATGTCGGCAAAAGGCAAAATGAACGAGAATATTTTGACAGGAAATGTCAACTTAACATTGCAAAACTTGGATTTCAAGCAAGCAACGGATTCCACGGCAATGGACGTAAAGCTTAACAATTTAAAAATGGAAGGAGATGCTGAAATGATTGGCGACAATATCAAAGCCGACGTCAAAGCATCTTCTTCTGATTTTTTATATGAAAGCGACGGACAAATTGCTGAATTTGACTCTTTTAACTTCAAATACAAAGGCAATATCAACAATTACGATGCTATCGACGGTAATGTAGAATTGGATCTTGACGAATTGTCGTTCCTAATGGACAGCGAGACATTACTCGACAAAGCCAACGTAAAAATGATTGTGCCTTTAAACGCGAATTTGAGTACAATGAACGTAGAATTCGGTGCTTCTCAATTCGCGTTTAACAACATTTTCATCGACATTATCGGCAAAGCATCGATGCCTTCCGATGACATAAACGTCGATTTAAACATCAAAACAAACACCTTAATAGTAGAAGAACTCGTCGAACTTATACCAGTTTCGATGCGTGAAGAATTGCTCGACGGAATCGATGTCAAAGGCGAACTTCAACTTGAAGCGAAGATTGAAGGCGTTTATAACGAGAACTCTATGCCCGTCGTTGATGCCAACATTGAATATAATAAAGGTATGATTTCCCTTGCGGAGATGCTGCCTTATCCTATTACAAATTTCTCTACTTCAGCGAAAGCTCATCTTGATTTAAATGATAAATCTGACGTTTATATCAAGCATCTGAATGCCAATATGTCGAAATCATCTATTTCCTTCTCAGGAACAATCAAAGACGTTATGGACAAGATGTACTGCAACGTAAAATTTGATGCAAATGCAAATCTCGATGAGTTACAATCGTTTATTCCAGAAGGAATCGTCGCTAGAGGAAATGTCAAACTGAATGCCGATGCCGCTTTCAACAACTATCAGCTCACTAATATGGATTTTATGAAAGCTAAAGTAAACGGCAGTTTGGTTTGGAACGATATGAGCGTTGTTTATTACGACACAATAAACGTTGATGCCGACAAACTTGTCGTAGAATTGACATTGCCGAACTCTGCATCTCAAGAATTGACAAACAGTTTGGCAGCAGTGAAGATTAGCGGCGAAAAACTTGACGCTAAAGTATCTGACATGATTGTTGCAAATCTCAAAGATTATAACATTGACGCACAGGTTTCAAACATCTTAGACGAAAAGATTCCTATGTCTGTTTATGCCGACTATGATTTCGCGAGAATCGATGCTTCGATGGACGACATGACTTTCTTCACAAACAATCCAAAAGGAAGTGTAGCTATGTTTATGAAAGAAAACAGCAACAATACTTCTTATATAGCAGTCTATGGAAGCGACAGTCTTTCATTCAAAATGAGTGACGAAATCTGTTTTGAAACTGAAAAGATGGAATTTAACGTATCGGCAGAATACGACGACAGTCAAGAAGATTTGCTTCTGCAATGGAATCCTCATGCAGGAATAAAATTAGACCATGCTGTAGTTGCAATGAGCGACATACCTTTACCCGTATATATCCCATCCATTGATTTTCAATACGATTCAACAGGAATAGAAATCCAAGATAGTTATGTTTTATTAGGAAACTCAGACTTTGAGCTACAAGGCAAATTTATAAATTTTGATGAATTCTTACGTAAGGAAGCTCTGCTGAAAGGCGAATTGGATTTCACATCAAAATATACCGACATAAATCAAATTATGGAATTGTTTAGCGGAATGGGCGACACTACAATGATGGCAGAGCATGAAGTCGCTGCCACTGACTCTATAGTTCAAGAAGACAATCCTTTTATGGTTCCTCTCGGAGTAGATATTACACTTAACACAAAAATCAACAACGCAATAGCTGGAGACATGAATATCAGCAATATAGGCGGAGGTCTCACTATTAAAAACGGTGTTATGGTGTTAAATGAGATGGGATTCACATCCGAAGCAGCAACCATGAAAGTCACTGCTATGTATAGGTCGCCACGCAAGAACCACTTATATCTTGGCATCGACCTTCATCTCTTAGAAATTGACATCGCTGAAATGATTGACCTTATCCCAGAGCTTGACACTCTCGTTCCAATGCTCAGTTCTTTTGCTGGCAAAGCGGAATTCCATTTTGCAGCAGAAACCTATCTTAAATCAAATTATGAAATGAAACTCTCGACCTTGAAAGGAGCGACAGCAATTCACGGCAAAGACCTCGTAATTCTTGACAACAATACATATAAGAAATTGGGAAGGTTGCTCGGATTTAAGGACAAGACTCACAATATGATTGACAACCTTTCTGTAGAAATAACTGCGTTCAAGAACGAAATCGATGTTTACCCGACACTCATAACAGTTGATAAATATCAAGCCGTCGTAGGCGGACGCCACAACTTGAATATGACTTTCGACTACAAGTTAGGAATGTCTAATCCATGGTTATTCAGAAGATTCGGCATCATCATTTCAGGCAATCCAGACGACATGAAGTTCAAATTCACTACAAAGAAGAATATCGCTCTCGATATGCCTAAGGGAGACAAAGAAGATGTCCATCGTATCGAACAGACACTCAGACTGAAGAAAATGATTTATGAATCAATCAAGTAGAGATTATGAATTATCAAGAATTCATTGCTCTACTTGTTCTCAATCCGTAAATAAATATCACGAAGAAACAGATAAACGGCAAAATAAATGAGAAATTGACTGCTGGAAGACTTGCCACTGTTCCCATATCGATTATCATACCTTGAAGTGGAGGCATCAATGCGCCGCCAACGATTGCCATTACCAGAAATGCTGCTCCGAGTGTGCTATCCTCTTGACTGACGTTTTCCAAAGCAATGCCATAGATTGTAGGGAACATTAGTGACATGAAAATTGAGATTCCCATCAAGCAATAAAGTCCTAAGACTCCGTCAATCAAGATGGTTCCTACTGAAGCCAACATCGCTCCTATAGCGAAATAAATCAACAATTTACGAGAATTGACATATCTCATTAAGAAAGTACTTATGAAACGTCCGCATAAAAACATTCCCATTGCTATTATATTATAAAGCTGAGCTGTTGCCTTATCAATTCCAAGGCGGTCGGCATATTGAATGATAAATGTCCATGTCATAATTTGAGCAGCGACATAGAATAACTGAGTTATAACGCCTTCGCGATAAATCTTATTGGAGAACAGACGTTTAAGAGTTCCGCCGTTACTTGTAGCAACTATTTTAGCAGAATTGTCATCATTGTTTTTGACAAAAACGGCAATAATAACAAACACGAATAGCACTACGAGACCGAGAGCCACATAAGGATTTCTGATAATATCTAAATCGTGTTCTCTTATTGAAAGTTTAGTTGCTTCATCGAGGTTTGAGAATCCTATTTCGCGTACCTGAGCTGTATCTGACTCTAATTTAGCGAGGACAATTCTAGAAGCCACAAACATACCCATCAAGGAGCCTACCGGGTTGAATGCTTGCGCGAGGTTGAGACGGCGTGTAGAAGTATCCTTGCTTCCTAATGATAAAATATATGGATTTGCTGTTGTTTCCAAGAAAGCGAGTCCGAAAGTGAGGACGTATAATGAAACACAGAAGAAACCGAATTGCTGTTGATTTGCAGCAGGGATAAACATAAATGCGCCTATTGCATAAAGTATCAATCCGAGCAGAATACCTTTTTTATAACTGAATCTCTTTGCAAAAAGAGCCGCAGGAATCGCCATTGTTGCATAGCCGCCATAGAAGGCAAACTGTACCAGAGATGCCTTTGCAGCTGTCAATTCCATCACTGTTTGAAAAGCAGCAACCATAGGGTTAGTGATGTCGTTGGCGAAGCCCCAAAGAGCGAATAAACTTGTTATCAATATGAATGTCAAAAGATATTTTCTCTCAACGAGTTTAGATTGTACAGCGTTCATAATTATTTATGTTTGTAAATTAATAAATCATCGAGCCGTTATAGCAACAGACTCGTCATTTGCAAAGATAGAAAAAAAGTAGAAACGAGAAGACTCCTAAAGGAAAAGATGTTCTATCAATATTTTTGTTCCCATTATTATCAAGATTACACCGCCGACGATCTCGGAGATTTTACTATAGCGAGATCCGAAGATATTTCCTATTTTAACGCCTACGAACGAAAACAAGAATGTCGTGATTCCTATTATAAGAACTGAGAACCAGAGATTTACATTCAGAAAAGCGAAAGTGACACCAACAGCAAAAGCATCGATACTTGTTGCTATCGCCAACAATAACATTGTCTTAAATCCGGTACAAGCGTCATTATCGTTTTCATCATTGCCATGCAGAGCTTCTCTAATCATGTTAATACCTATCAGCGAAAGCAAGCCGAAAGAAATCCAATGGTCTATTTGAGTAATGAGATGTTCAAATTGTGTTCCTAGGAAATAACCTATCACAGGCATCAGGGCTTGGAAGAACCCAAACCACAATCCACATAAAAAAGCTGTTTTGAGGGAAAATCTTTTTGTCGCCAATCCTTTGCAGATGGATACGGAAAAAGCATCCATTGAAAGAGCGACACTGATACCTATTAATGTTACTATATCCATTGTCGGGATGACAAGATTCGAACTTGCGGCCTCTTCGTCCCGAACGAAGCGCGCTACCGGACTGCGCTACATCCCGTTTTTTGCAGGTGCAAAGATACACTTTTTTTTAGAATCTGAAGAATTAAGAAATTGAGAATCTGAGAAAATTTTCATATTCTCAGATTCTCAATTTCTCAGTTTTAATTTATATTTTGTCATTAGAGCCAAGAACATTGACAATCTTATGCATATAAAGTTCTTTCATGCTTGCTCTTGCTGGTCCTAAATATTTACGTGGATCGAATTCACCTGGTTTTTCTGCCAAAGTCTTACGAACAGCAGCTGTCATTGCGAGACGGCTGTCAGAGTCGATATTGATTTTACAAACAGCTGATTTAGAAGCTTTACGAAGTTGCTCTTCAGGAATACCGACAGCAGCGACCAATTTACCGCCATATTTATTGATTGTATCGACATCATCTTGAGGCACTGATGAAGAACCGTGAAGAACGATTGGGAATCCAGGAAGTTCTTTTTCGATAGCTTCAAGCACGTCAAATGCCAAAGGAGGAGGAAGCAATCTGCCTGTTTCTGGATCTAAAGTACATTGTTCTGGAGTGAATTTATATGCTCCATGTGAAGTTCCGATTGATATTGCCAATGAGTCGCAACCTGTTTTGGTGACGAAATCAACGACTTCTTCAGGTTTCGTATAATGACTTTCTGCTGCGCTTACTTCATCTTCAACGCCAGCCAAAACGCCGAGTTCGCCTTCTACCGTAACATCGAATTGATGGGCATATTCAACGACTTTCTTTGTCAAAGCGACGTTTTCGTCGTAAGGTAAATGAGAGCCGTCAATCATCACTGAAGAGAATCCCATATCGATGCATGATTTGCAAGTTTCGAAACTATCACCATGATCTAAGTGAAGCACAATCTCAGGTTTTTCGCAGCCTAGTTCTTTAGCGTATTCCACTGCACCTTCAGCCATGTAACGAAGCAATGTCTGGTTAGCATAGTCACGAGCACCTTTCGACACTTGCAATATAACAGGTGATTTTGTTTCCACAGCTGCCATTACGATAGCCTGAAGTTGTTCCATATTGTTGAAGTTAAATGCCGGTATAGCATAACCGCCTTTAACAGCCTTGGCGAACATCTCACGGGTGTTCACGAGTCCTAAGGATTTGTAGTTTATCATTATGAATTGTTTTTTAAAAAGTTAACGTTTCTATTTTATAATATTATCAATTATTCTTACTTCTGATTTTAGATATTCTATCCAATACTGAGAATGTTTGTTTCGATTCAACGGTTTCATCGTTTCTGGCTGAGATAAGCAACAACTTATCACCTTTTTTCAGAAACAATTTTCCATTTGGGACGATATATTTCTGGTTCCGTTCAACGATCATCACCAAAGTTCCTTCCGGCAACGGATAATCTCTAAGATAAGCTTCATTTTTAACGACTTGCTGTTGTAAAATTGTATTCAGTTCATCAGGAATATCAACGCCGAAATTCTCAGGACCGTCGTCTTTAACAACACTCAATTTGAGCCAATCGGCGGCTTTAGTAATTGTGGTTCCTTGGATTATGAGCGAAGTCAATGTGATGAAGAATACCATATTAAATATGAACGAAGCTCCAGGAACACCTTCTACCATTGGATATGTCGCGAAAATGATGGGTGCTGCGCCTCTAAGTCCGACCCAAGAGACAAAAACCTTCGACTTCTTCCCTATTCCCTTGAACGGGAAAAGACAGAGAAATACTGACAAAGGACGTCCTATCAAGATGACGAATACGCCAACTATAAGTGCTGGCAATGCGATTTTGAACATTTCCGTTGGGTTGACGAGCAATCCTAACACAAGGAACATGACGATCTGTACCATCCAGGTGACGCCATCCAAGAAAGAGGTGATACTTTTATTTTCAGTCAATTTGGAATTTCCCATCACTATACCTGCGACATAGACAGAGAGATATCCGTTGCCATTGAACAAGTTTGTGAATGAGAATATAAAGAAAATGAAGGCAAGCATCATTATGGGATATAATGACTTATTCTGAAGATTGATTATATTTATAATCCATACGCAGGCTCTTCCTAACAAATAACCGAAGATAAGACCAAATCCGAATTGTACGACAAAGTTTAACAATATTCTCCAGACCTCCAAATCAGCGTTTGTTCCACCTTGTATCACCTGAATCATAACAATGGTAAGCATATAAGCCATAGGGTCGTTACTTCCACTTTCAAATTCGAGGAGCGGCTGAAGCTTATTACGCAATCCCATTTTCTGAGACCTTAAAATATTAAACACCGTGGCTGAGTCTGTTGACGACATTGTTGCTGCGAGAAGCAGAGCCATAGTAAGCGGTATTTGAATTGTGTGCGGAAAAAGATGTGAAATCCCGTTAAGAAACAAACCTGTGAACAAAGTAGTCAGCAGAACACCCAAAGTTGATAGCACGACTCCAGCTCCAAGAATAGGTTTTATGTCAGAAAATTTCGTATCCATTCCGCCAGTAAAAAGGATGATAGTCAACGCCACCATTCCTATTATTTGCGCATGTTTATAATTGTCAAATTTAATTCCCAAACCGTCTGTACCAAGAAGCATACCTATGAGAAGGAAAACAAGCAAGACCGGAACCCCAAATCTATACCCTGTTTTGCTTAAAAGGATACTGACGAACCAAATTATGGAGCCTATCAGCAATACATTTTCTGCGGTAAAAATCATAAATATTGGGATATATGAAATTAACAACTTTTATCAAATGATGTTTGCAAAGATAGTGATTTAATTTTAATTTTCATAGTTAAAAATAACAGTTTATATAATCATTTTAACTTTTAAATGTAAAACCTATTTGATTAAACAATCGCCTGCAATCCATCTCTTGTCACGACATAAAAACAAAAAAAGCAAGGCAGTCGTATGACCACCCTGCTTATTGTTATGTGTAAACGACGGAGTTTGTTCCGTTCTAAAATCCGTCATTATCTAATGACTGTGATGCGTTTTGTTGCAACGCCGTTCTCTGTTGAGATGCGTATCATGTAAACGCCAGCTTCAAATCGAGTCATATCTACAACTTCATTGTCGGAACTGACGGTTCTGTCGTAAACCATTTGTCCTATAGAATTTGTTATAGTGATACGTTGAATACCATCGACAGTGATGTTTAATTTGTCGCATACAGGGTTAGGATAAATCTCCGCATTGTCGGCCATGTTCTCTTCTACAGAAACAGGATACGACATGCACGACATCGAGTAATATGAGACGTTTGGCAAGCCACCGTGAACCACTCTTATTGAATATTGAGCACCGTCAGAAATATTATCGGTGAATGTTGTTGCCTCAATAGGTTCTGCTGTGATGAGTTCGCCGTCGCGGTAAATCATGGTTCCAATGATGTCTTTTTCCATGCCTGGATATTCGCCCTCATAATTGACGTAAGCGCGGATGTTCCATGTGTAGTCATATTCTAAATCAGCGAACATATCGTACCATTCCACTCCGTTGGAAGAAATCCAGCGTCCGTTAGGATTACCGGTGTTAGCACCTGCCGGAGCCACATATTGTCCGTTATAGTTGTAGAAAGTAATCCAGATGTTTTCATTACCTATTGCTACTGCATCAGTCAAATCGAAGTCGATATATTGTTTTGAACCGGCGCAATAATATTGTTGTGAGTGAACCAATGTCAAAGGAGCGGTGCTGCCGCCGATATAGATACGTATTTCACCATCGTGCGCTGCATAGTCGTAAGTTGACACTTTCAGAATCTTCTGTCCTACGTAAGGAGCCAAATCGTCGGCGGTGAACATGATTCCCCAATAGAACGGACCAGCTTCAAACTTACCTACGCCGTCAACATTGATACCATCGTCGTAGAATAGATTATCACCATCCGATTCGTGTTCGTTTTCAACTTCTGGCATCGTCCATGACAAGACACTATTGCCGTCAACATTATTGACTTCAAAATCTGATACGCCTTCAAAGTTATCGCATTCTGAGAAAGTCCATGTGTATTTGACCGCCGCACTTGAACCTGAAGAATAATTGGCGATGACGGTGGTAGTATAGTTCTCACCTTCTTCAAAAGCATATCCGTCAATATCATGTTGATAATATGGTGTTGTTACTTCAGCTTCAAAGATACCGTTCAATTTTATGTCGTATGAAGTCAATTCTTTAGAGTTATTGTCATCCCACATCACCCATCCTGTCGGAGAGACGTAGAGATTCTGAACTGGGGATAAGAGTTCTGTAAGAATACATTCTATCTCTGTTGGTTCCCAGATGTCTTGAACGACACCATCATAGTTTGATTCAAAACCGTCTTTTGAGATGGTGATTTCGTATGTTCCTTTACGGAAGTCGTCCCATGTATGAGTGCCGCTTTCGTCTAAAGTCACGTTGTAATAGTAACTTCCTTCTCCCATATTAGAAAGACGTACGGTAGTTCCAGTTGCAGGATCGCCACTGTTTGTCTCTGCCGTAACTGTCAAAGTCGTACTCATTCCCTGATCTATTTTGTTAGACCATACTATCTCAGATTCAGTCGAGTTGTCAACAATCATTAAATTATCGATACCGACGCAATATCCATAATGATTTTCATTTACGAAGGCGATATATGTTTCTTTATCAGTATAGTCTGAGATGTTGACAGAGACTTCTGTCCATGTCGGCACGTCAGCTCCATTTGAAGACCACACTTCAGTCCATGGTCCGTCAGGACTTGTTCCGACTTTAACTTTCAAGATGTTGACGTCGCTGTCCCATGCAGGTGCGATGTAATGGAATCTCAACTCCACGTCTCTGCATATTGAAAGGTCTATCGCATTTGTTACCATATAATATAAGGATGTAGAGCTGGAGCCCTGACTGAATGCTGCGTATGATCCTTCATAAGGAAGATGTCCGTATGAGTCGGTTTTCACGCCCCAGTTGGAGATATAATATTCTGATTCCGGAACCTGGTAAGTGGTCCAGCCTTGTGGCATTTCTCCTTTTTCGAAATCGTTTTCAAGGATAATTTTCTCAATTCTATTACCTTCATAAACGGCTGCTACACCCCATTGGTAAGCACCGGAACCTAAGTCAGACCAATTGTTATCAGTGTATGTATTTGACGTGATGTTTTCTGCTATCAACTGAGGATTGTCGAGGTGGAAATTTCTTCTGTAGATGTTGTAACTCTCTAAAGCTCTGTCCATGTTCCACTCTACATTGACCGATGTTTCGTTTGTTAATGTTGCTACCACTTCGGTTACAGGATAATATGTCTCATACAGAATAAAATCCAATGCGTTAGTCTGTCCGTGAACTACATCTATCTGTGATGATGCATTCTGATAACCATTTGAAGAAGCTTTTGCTGTATATGTTCCAACATAGACGTCTCCTGAATAAGAGCCGTTGTTATTTACATTGATTGTACATGATTGTAACGATCCAAATTCGTCAGTTCCTACAAAATCAATCTGACCTCCTGATATTGGAGTGAATCCGTCAATCTCAAATAATTTACCTGAAACGTTAGCTTTACCTGATACATAAACTATTTCCGGAATACTATGACCTGATTCCACGTTGCCATAGACAGCTGTAGCAGTAATGCTGTATCCGCTCATGTTGTATGTAAGTCCGCTGAGTGAATATGTAGTTCCTGTGATGAGACTACTATTTACTTTTGTTCCGTTACAATAGATGTTATATCCGTCGCATGATGAACCTACCGAGTACCAACGTAAGTTTGCGCTGTTGCCTTCGTAGATCTTGTCGTTATCTGCCAAGAAACCTGTAGGAGCCTTGTATGTTGTTGAGAACGACCATACGTCGCCGTTTGTTGTGCCGCTTGAGTTACGTGCGTTAACGCGCCAATAATATGTTGTGCTTTCCAACAACTCGCCAGGATTAAAACTTGACTGAAGGTCGTTTGTCCATGCTACAGCAACATCTTGAGGAGGATTTTGTGTGTCGAACAGAAGTTGATACTCAACAGTGTTATCGCCGAAGTTCCACGACAATTCTGGGTTATTCATGTCTGTCGCTCCATTGGCAGGTGAAGGATTATAAGCCTTACCTGGTGCAGGAACGCCATCTCCATCGATAAACACCATAAGCGATGATGACGACTGGGCGGCAGATGCCACGAGGTAATAAGTGCCGGCAGGAACAAACATATTAGTGATTACTGCGGATGTCTGGAGTGGGTAATAATTGTCTACGTCAGGACCGCCTTTGCCGTTGAAGTCTCCAGGATAAAGAACTGCTTTTGCGTTGTTACCTGTGGCTGTTGCGGTAAGAGTCATGTCGCTTGTGATGTTTAATTTATATACAGCGTCAGGACCATCTTCACCACCGAAAGGCAGGGTGTAGTTGTTACGTAATGTTGAGAATGTAGGCATGCCGAGATGTGGATATGCTGTTACAGTTTCTGCCAATTCCCATACGTCGGGTGCAGCTGGATTATATGTAGTGGCTGATAATTCAACAACTTCTGTCTCATTTGAATTGTAAGTAATGGTGAGCTGACCGCTTTGAGAACCGCTTCCGTTACCGTGTGATACGCCGATAGTCATTGGATTGCCGTATGTAATCTCAGCTGGAGTTTCGACATCGTGTAAGGTAAAGAAAGGATTTGACGATTGGATGGAATTGATATTCACGGAAGTCACATTAGAAGATATCTCAAGTTCGGCAGGACGCATCCAAGCACCTACAGGACGTTCACCGAGATTGATGAAAGCAGGTGAAACAGAAACAGGATTGTCTTCTGCGCCTTCTATGATCATAGTAAATATCACCTGATTGTTGTAATATGGATTTGTTCCTTGATAGTTGCCATACACCTCGGACATATCGGTTACGTCGTAAGTATATTGCAAAGAAGCCTTGTTGAGAGATCTTGGAGTAGAACCTGTGGAATAGGTGTAGAATCTTGCGTCGTCACCATAATCGACAAAGATTCCGGTCATGTCATATACGCAGAGAAGTATATTTCCTCCAGTATATTCGAATGGAGTTTGAAGATTGATGGAAACCCATTCTCCATCAGAACCTGGATAAGAAACCGAGCCATTGAAGACCATATCGTCTTGTGACAGATTGACCCAGTCCATGGTGTTGGAGAACGAATCTTTTTCAGTGTTGATCATATAGATGCTGAAGTTACGGCTTACATTAGAATTGTTAGCCATTTTAAACGCAACGCTTGTGATTGTTCCCTCTGTAGAGTTCATTTCGTCAGCGGTAAAGATCTGCTGTGAGATACTAAACTTAAAATTTTCTTCGACTGGCAAGACTGTGCAGTCAGTATCGCCTGAGCCAATCATAACGGGTACTTGTGCATTTAAGGAATTAAAAAGTCCCAAAAAGCAAAACATTAGAAAGAAACTAAGTCTTTTCATCTTTTTGAATTTAGATTAAAAAATTAATGAATAATAAAATAAAACTGCTAATAAAATCTACTCTTTTCACATGTTCTTAAAACGGTGCAAAATTATATATTTTTTTGATAGAAAAGAACAATCTAATATAAAAAACATCCATGTCCCATCAAAACACAAAGAATGTAATAAATAAAAAAAGTAGGGATACCAAATGGCATCCCTACTGATAGACTTATGTCTTATAGACTATTTGTCATTATTTAACGACTGTCACACGTTCTGTTGCAACACCGTTTTCTGTCACGATACGTACCATGTATACGCCTGCTTCATATTGTGACATGTTGATGACTTCATTGTCTTTTACGACTTCTGTGTCATA
>JAZNSO010000001.1:0-7779 GCA_045591245.1 Bacteroidales bacterium | reverse complement strand
TGAAAGTCGCTAAGCATCTTAATGCAAAACGATTGCTTATAATTACTTATAATGAAGAACAAACAATAGAGGTCAATAATAATATTGTTGAAGTTATTCCTCTGTGGAAATGGTTATTGTGTGATAAATCCTGTTAGGTCTTGTTGTCCGTTGTCCGTTGACATCCGAAGGTTAAAAAGACAACAAAAGACAATATTTCTTATTTACTTTTGCAGAGCAACAGCCTCGCTGGATAGTGTAGAGTTGAAAGTTTATATGTAGAGTAGTTGTAAGTTGAAAAGTTAGAAGTTTAAAGGATATCGGATGGATAAACTATAAAACTATAGAACTTCAAACCATAAACTACTCTAAACACTACACTGAAAAAAAATCGTCTTTATGTTGTACGAGTTAAATTATTGTATAAAATTGTATCGTTATCTGACTATAAATATGGACAATAGTTAGTGCGATAGCAATAATTCAAAATTGAAAATTTATGTCTGTTGACATTAGTCTTTTTCGTATATTTGTGAAAATAATTTTTATTGTAATTGTTAAAATATGAAAAAACTATTCTTAGCAGCATCTATTGCGGTTTTGCTTTCATCGTGCGCAGAAAATAAAGGTGAGAGCGTAAATGCCAATCTCGACATTGTTCCATTACCTCAGGAAATGGTCGTCGGCTTGAACGAAGACGCGTTTATAATGAGCGATAAAACTGTTATCGTTTCTAATGGTGAAGAAAATAAATTTAATGCAGATTATCTGCAATCGTATCTGAAAAATATCTTTAAGAAAGATTTGAAGGTTGTAAGCCAAGCTGAAACTAATTCAATTAATTTTAACATGGTTGATGCTTCAAAATGTGAAGAGTTAGGACTCGTTAATGATAATGAAGCTTATCTTTTGTCGGTAAGTATCGATAAGATAGATATTTACGCTGTCGATGCTGCTGGCATTTTCTACGGAATACAGACTTTGATTCAGATGATGCCTAATGACATTTATTCTGATAATGCAAATAAAATTGCGGAAGTTGACATTCCTTGCATGAATATCAACGATAATCCTCGTTTCAAGTACAGAGGTTTGATGCTTGACTGTTCGCGTACTTTCTTCGACACGGAATATATAAAACATCTTTTGAACGGTTTGGCTCACTATAAAATTAACAACTTTCATTGGCATCTTGCCGATGACCAAGGTTGGAGAATTGAAATCAAGCAATATCCGAAACTTACAGAACTCGGTGCTTGGCGCGGTGCTGATGAACTCCTGATGCCTGCTTATGGATCTGGAAATGAACGTAATGGAGGTTTCTATTCTCATGATGAAATCAAAGACATTGTGAAATATGCTGCCGACAGAAATATCAATATCATCCCTGAAATTGATTTGCCAGGACATAGCAAGGCTGTCGCTGTTACTTATCCGGAAATCGTCTGCGACATTGATTCTAAACATCTTAGCGTACAAGGTGAGTCAAATAATGTATGGTGCGTCGGTCGTGAAGAAAATTATGTGATGCTGGAAAATATCATCGCGGAAATGACAACGCTTTTCCCAAGCAAGATTTATCATATCGGTGCTGATGAGGTAAATATGAATTCATGGCGCGATTGTGATGTATGTCAAACTCTTATGAAAGAAAAAGGCATGAAAGAACTTGTAGAGTTGCAAAATTATTTCGTAAGAAGAGTTGAAAAGATTTTGGCTAAGTACGGAAAGACAATGGCAGGTTGGGATGAGATTCTTGATGGTGGCGATCTTCTTGAAACGACAATTCCGTACGTTTGGCAAAACTCAGAGAGAGGAATAAAATCGGTCAAAGCAGGACAACCTACGGTCATGCAAGTCTCGCAATATATGTATTTCGACATGAAACAGTCTCCTGATGAACGCGGATTGAAATGGGCTGCCATCATTCCATTGGATAGAGTCTATGAATTTGACCCGATTGGCAATTTTGAACTGACTGAAGAAGAGGAGAAACTTATTCTCGGACCTCAAGGAGGACTTTGGACAGAATGCGGTCAAGTACCTGGTTATGCCCATTATCAACTGTTTCCTAAAGTGCTTGTGCTTTCTGAAATAGGTTGGTCAGCCTACGAAGATAGAAATTTGGATTGTTTCAAGAAAAGACTCTTCGACAATCATCTTGAAAAATTATATCAGATGGATTTTGAATTCAGAGTGGCTCCGCCTGCAGTGAAATACGAAAATGGCAAACTCGTAGCAGAAAAAGATTATGAATCACTAGTGATTAGATACACTGACGACAAATCCGTTCCAACATCACAATCTCCTGAATACAATGAACCTATAACTACTGATAAACCAGTGAATTATCGCTTCGCTACCTTCTATAAAGAACGTCCAAGTATTGCTCGAGGAGCGCAAAATATCGATTTATATAATTATAAAAATCCAAAGACAACTATCACTTCAAATGTTCCTATGGAACAGGATATCAATGTCTTGGTTGATTATGATTTGAATACATATTGTAATACAGCTCGTCCTGTCGAAGCTGGTGACTATTTCCTTTATACATTTGAAAATCCTGTCGAATGTAATAAAATCTTGGTCGGAACCGGACATTATGGTCTTGCTATAGTCGGTCTTCCAAATGCAAGATTGGAATATTCTTACGATGGCGAGAACTTTATTAAAGGTGATGATTTTGTCTATGATTATTTCGATGGATATAAGGCAGAATGCCATCCTGAAAAGGCTGTCAGGGCAGTGAAAATTGTTGTGACAGGAATAGGGGAGTGCGAATATGCAATTCTTCAGGATTTGAGAATTGAATGATTTGAACATTGTGTAAATAAATGTCGCTTTGATAAAAAAATAATTTCAGAAATATTTTACAATTTATTATATTTGCGTAATAAAAATTTATTGATATGTCATTTTTAAATAAAGAAAAAAAATATAAGTGGAGCTTCGTAAATATCGGAGGTTCTGCACGCGTAAGAATAAACTCTGGCGAAGACATAGCTCATCTTGCTGAACTCGACCCAAAAATGTGGACTGTGCTTTCATGCCCGACTACAGGTCTAGAAATTGATGAGAAAAGTCTTAAATATATGGATTGTGACGGCGATGGAAAATTACGTATTAATGATGTGATAAGCGTCTCGCAATGGATTACATCCATGTTGAAAAACAAAGACTTGATTATTGAAGGTGTCGATTCGATAGATATTAATCAAATCAATACCGACGATGCCAACGGCAAGAAACTTTACTCTTCAGCAAAGCAGATTCTTGAAAATCTCGGTAAAGAAGGAACTGTGATTTCATTGGCAGATACTGCTGACATCACCGCGATATTTGCAAAAACGCGATTCAATGGCGACGGTGTCATCACAGAATCATCTACTGACGACGCTGAGATTAAAGCTACTATAGCAGCTGCTATTTCTACAGTGGGTGGCGTCGCTGACAGAAGCGGAGCTCAAGGTATTGGTAATGACCAAATCGAGACCTTCTACAAAAATCTTGCAGATTACGTAGCTTGGAATGAAGCTGTAGTTGAAGCTCCTTTCGGAGACAAGACAGACCCGCTTATCGCTGCTTATAACGCATTGGATGCCAAAGTTAAAGATTTCTTCATGCGTTCAAAACTCGCAGCGTTCTCGCCTAACAGTATGGCATCACTCGATATTCAGACTTCAAGAATTGACGCTATCAGCGCCGACAACCTTTCAACTAAGAACGATGAAATCGCATCATATCCGTTGACTCATATCACTGGAAAGTCAGAAATTGAACTCGATGCAGCTATCAATCCGGCATGGGATAAAAACTTCAATATTATCAAGTCTGTCGCTGTTGATTCTAGTAAAAATAGCATTACGGAAGAAGATTGGGCAGCAATAGGAGAGAAGTTCGCTGCTTATCAGTCATGGAAGAATGCCAAAGCAGGTGCATCTGTAGAATCTCTCGGATTGGAAACTGTCAAGAATTTCATCGCTCAAGATAAAAAAGCCGCACTTTTGGATTTGGTAGCTCAGGACTCAGCTCTGAAAGAAGAATCGGAAAATATTGAGATGGTGGATAAGTTCCTTCATATCTACCGCGATTTCTATAAACTTCTTAAAAATTTCGTTACTTTCAATGACTTCTATAATAAAAACAAGGAAATAAAATCTATTTTCCAATGTGGAACTCTTATCATCGACCAAAGAGAATGCAGATTCTGTATGAAAGTCAATGATACAGGAAAACATAGCGCATCGTCTGGACAAAGCGGTATGTATCTTGTCTATTGCGATTGTACGACTAAAACAAAGCCTGGCAAACTTCAGATTGTTGCTGCTGTTACAGTCGGTGACATAGGCGCTTTGTCTGTCGGCAAGAATGGTATATTCTACGACAATTCTGGTTTAGAGTGGGATGCCGTTGTGACTAAAATCGTCGATAACCCTATAAATATCTCACAATCATTCTGGTCGCCTTATCGCAGAATGGCAACGGCGATAGAAAATCTCATTAACAAGAGCGCGGCTGACAAAGATGCGAAAATGATGGCAAACGCTACTGCAAACATCAACGCAGCCCCGACTAAAACAGCTGAAGAAGCAAAAGCGGCTGCTGCAACTCCGCCTTTCGACATCGCTAAGTTCGCCGGTATATTCGCTGCAATTGGTGTGGCTGTCGGTATGATAGGAACTGCGCTGGCAAGTATCTTTAAAGGTTTGTTTGCACTTAAATGGTGGCAACTCATCATGTTATTTGTGGGAATAATAATTTTAATTTCAGGTCCTGCAATGGTGATGGCTTGGCTAAAGTTGCGCCGCAGAAATATAGCTCCATTACTGAACGCTAACGGTTGGGCAATAAATGCTAACTCTAAGATTAGCATACCTTTTGGTGAGACTTTGACTGAAATGGCAAAATATCCTAAGATGAAACTTGACGATCCTTTCGCTAAAAAAGGATTGAAAACTTGGCAAAAATGGTGTCTCACTTTATTGTTAGTCATTGTGGTAGCTGCAGGATTGTGGCTGACAAATATTCTTGGAATAATAAGCCCTAAATTAAACTCACCACTTCCAAAATTTAACAAAGCTGATGTTGAAGAAATCGTAAGTGATTCTTTATCAGTAATGGAAACAGCAATAATAGAGGAACAAACTGTAACAGAATAACTTAACTCAAATAAATTACAGACTAAATTAATTAGAATCCTATGAAAAAATTAATTCTTTTATTTATTGCATTTTCTATCGCAATAACTTCATTTGCTCAAAACGAAAAAGTTATCAAAAGAAAGGTAGCTATCGGACGATTCTCAAATGAGACCCAATATGGTAAAGGGGTCTTCTACGACAAAGAGAATGACCCGATGGGAAAACAAGCAATGGATATTCTTTCTGCGAAGTTAGCTCAGTCTGGAAAGTTCATATTATTGGAAAGATCTGATATTGAACTTATTGTTCAAGAATCTGGTGATAAGATGCAGAAAATTGGTGCAGATTATATTATCCTCGGATCAATCACTGAATTCGGAAGAAAGAACGAAGGTCAACAAAAGGTTTTTAGTAACTCGAAGGTTCAAACTGTGGAAGCAGGCGTAAGTATCCGTATTGTAGATGCTTACACAGGACTTATAATATATTCGGATGAGGCTAAAGGCATGGCTGAAACAACAACAAAGGAAGTGATGGGCATAGGTGGACAAGCTGGTTTCGATGCTTCGTTGAGCGATAAGGCAATCTCCGCTGCGATTTCACAACTCGTTGAAAACATTATAAATAAATGTACAGACAAACCATGGAAATCGTACATTCTGGCTGTAGAAGATGGAAGTTATGTCATTTCTGGTGGCACATCTCAAGGTCTTGCAGCTGGCGATATTTTCAATGTATATCTAAAAGGTAAAATCGTTAAAAATCCTCAAACAGGTATGAATGTTGAATTGCCTGGAAAGAAAATAGGAACTGTAACAGTCGCAATGTCAGTAGGTGATACTCCTGAGACTGAAATTTCGTTCTGCACTTACGAAGGTGAAACTATAAATGCTGAACAATTAAATAACTACTATATCTTAAACGATTAAATTTTAACATTCAAACTATTTAAACTATTCAAACTATGAAAAAGATATTATTGATAGCACTTGTCACTTTATTTTTAAGCAGCTGTGGAGTAGGTTCTTATTCAATAACAACAGGTTTGGCTGATGAAGCCAGCATTTCTTTCGTCGCAAACGAAAAACAAGAAATTCAAGTTGTTGTTGACGACAAACACTATGATGTTGAGACTGTTAAATTAAAGGATTACCGTAAAGATAGAAACATCAAAAGAACTGTTGAAAACACTATAATTTTAACTCCTGGAACACACAATGTAAAAGTTCTCCTTGAAGGCAATGAGATCTTTACACAAAAAATCTATGTTTCCGCACAAGAAAGTAAAGTTATAGAGTTATGATATCTAAAAGACTTATAATATTTTTCTTAATAACATCTTTTGCTGTCGTGATGTTTTCATCATGCTCGACCTCAAAAACTATCTATTATTGGGGACCTGAATCTGAAAATATTACTAAGTATGAGAAAGTGACTTATGATTATTATAAGTATCAATCTCCTCAAAGTGTTTGTAACTTGATTTCTACATATCAAGACATTATTTTGAATTGCAAAGCTAATGAAAAGATGATTCCTCCTGGAGTTTGTGCAGAATTTGGATATATACTTCTGAACCCTGTTAACGAGGAATATTTTAATGAATATGCCTCAAAATCACAGAAGAGACTAATGGCAGGAATTGTCTTTATGGAATATGGTAAAGAAATGATAGAGAAGGAGGTGACTCTTTATCCTGAAGCCCGCAAATTCTTGGAACCTATCATTAAACGCATAACAAATGAAGATGAGGAGGATTGATATGAAGAATTATGGTTTGATTTTAATACTTTTCTTATTGGTTTTAACACAGACATCATGCACTGTAACTTCAAGTGCGTCAGATGCGACAAGGGGAGAGGTTTACGCAAAAATGTATGAGGAAAAACCAGTGTCAATTTTAGTGATGCCTCCTATTAATAATACCAATAATGTTGAAGCAAAGGATTTGCTTTATACATCTATAAGCCGTAATATTGCAGAAGCAGGTTACTATGTGATTTCTCCTGTCATTGCAATGGATGTATTTAAAAATGAGAGCGCGTATGATGCAGAATATTTCTTTGACGCACCATTAGGTAAGTTCAACGAATATTTTGGTGCTGACGCTGTCGTGTTTGCTGTAATAGAAAAATGGGCAAAGGAAGGTATTCAGATTCACACAATTATAAGATATGTCATTAAATCTACTACTACAAACGTAACTTTGTATGAGAGATCTTGTGACTTGACATTGAATCTTATGAAAAACTCAGGAAATAGTGGAATACTAGGAGTCTTGACCGATGCGCTTATTACAGCAATTGATGTCGCTATGACAGATCATATCGAAGCTGCTAGATATGCAAATTACTATATTTTCGACGATCTTCCTCGTGGTAAATACAACCCGATGTATTTACAGGATTCTGACATTAAAGCTAAAGCCCCTCATGTGATAAAGGTTCTGTACAGATAGTTTTACCGTCTTTATTATAAACAAAAACACCATTGATAGAGTCGTCAATGGTGTTTTTTCCTGACTTCGTCATTGCGTCACCCAAAAATTTTCATTGAATAATCTTTCGATTACCTTGTGACGTTTCATGATCATGACTTTGGAGATGACTTCGTTGTTAAGAGGAAGTCTTATCTGCAAAGTCGTGATTGTTTTTGC